>JBQEFB010000004.1:0-152937 GCA_052107635.1 Marinomonas sp.
GTTGGCTTCTTCTACACCTGACTTGCAGTGTCGCACTTATTATCTGAATTTAGGACCCACCTTTTTCTATCGTATTTTGATAAATTATTATTGAAAGTAAATTATACTGATTAACGCTTTAATACATAAAATACGCTTACATTTTAATTAGGCTTGCTCTAAAATAATTACGAAATCATTGTAAAATGGTTTCAAACATCGATGTTTTACCATAAGGAAATTACCATGAAACATATTGTTTTAGCTACACTGCTAACACTGGGCGCTGCAGGCCAGGTGTATGCGGTAGGCGAAACGGGCGCTGCAACAAGCAGTAGTACCGGAACAGGAACTGGTGCAGGCGCTGGAACAAGTGCAGGCGCTGGAACAGGTGCGGGCGCTGGAACAGGTGCTGCGAGTACTGGTGCTGCCAGTGCAGGTGCGGCGACTGGTGCAGCAGCAACCGGAACGACTGTCGGCGTAGCCGCAGGTACTGGTGCGGCAGTGGGCGCTGCGGCAGGTAGTGTTGCATTAGCAACCACGCTTGGTGTTGTTGCAGCAGCAGCTGTTGTCGCGACTGTTGCATCGTCTAGTGATTCTGGCTCTACCTCAAACACAAGTACGAGTACCAGCACGACTACTATTACAGCACAATAACAGTAACGACAACTCTCTCAATTGCCCAACATTGTTGGGCAATTTCTTTTAAGCTTATCTATTGGCGATACAAGCATGCTGTACCGTTTGTCTTTTTCTTGGAAAACATTTTTTTTCGCTTTTACCCTTTTACTTATGGCTGGTTGTTCACAAAAATTTAAAAGCACTACAGAAACGATAAAGGCTGCTTATAGTGGTACACAGGATGTTGATATTTCGCCGCAGCAAATAGACCAACTCCCTTACGCGAGTATTTTTCTACGTATTAATAACGGCCATAAACTGTTTTTAATCTTAGGCTATGATGATATTAACCAAGCTACTGGCCAGCATAGATTCACTTGGATTTCGGCAGACAAATCCTCTATCGTGACTGAGAATGGACGCATCATAGCAAGCTCAGGCTTTAGCGGTGATAACCTAGTAGGTGTATCTGGCATACCTTACACACCTAATCTTATGGCATTAAAAAACTGGACTGCTCATTACGACTGGATGCCTGGATATCGTTATCAATTTACTGCTCAAGTCACGCCACTGTTGGTAGGCAATGAAACCTTATCCAATGACTCATGGACAAAACAGACAAGCCATATTGTTGAAACTGTTACTTTTGCTGATCTTGACGCTTCGTTTCAAAATAATTATTGGGTAGAAACCTCAAGCCAAGGTTCATATCGTGTGGTTAAAAGCATTCAGTATTTTGGCCCAGAAATGTATAAAGTCGAAATTACTCTAGTCAAACCCTATGCTTTCATTACACATCAGGGAGCGCAACAATGATTCGGCGCTGTGCTTTTTTTATTGCTATGTTGCTACTTATCTCCAGTAGCCTAACTATTCATGCTGCTACGCCTGATCCTTCAGAAGGCGAAGCACTTAGTGTTTCATTACCTCAAGAAAATAAAACTTATCACTATCGTCAAACAGTACGTTTATCACAGGTGCTTGCGGATATTTATCCTACTTTAGATTATGTCCCTTACACACTAGGTGCATCGTTAATTCGTATCTCAAAGAACTCTTTGGTAGCAGAAGAAAAATACCGCATTATTCAGCAACTTATTACGCTGAATACGCCGAGTTCTTTGTTTCTGCTCGCTCAATTAAGCAATATGACGTTTGCCTTTCGAGAACCTATTTCCCTTAATCTGCCTACTATCCGTTTATCACTTAAGCAAGACCCGTTATTAGCTGGCGCCTTTCAGCTATTTGCTCCGGCTAGGCCTGATCATTTTTTAGTAGTAGGAGCTATCAACCAAGAAACCCCTTTACCGGTACCTTTGCAAGGTGGTCAATCATTGCGTGATTATCTACCGACCATACAAATGAACGATCAAGCGCTGGACTCAACTCCTTGGGTAATTCAAGCTGATCAAACGTTTTATCAGGTGCATGATCTTTACTGGAAAAACAAACCATACTTTTTGTCACCTGGCGCTGTCGTCTTTATTGGCTTAAAAGATCTGCCTATAGAGTTTAAAGATTTGAATCGAGACATTGTCCACTTACTTACTTATCGTGTGGAGAAGTAATGCTTAGGCCAAAACTACTGATACTTTCTCTTGCGGTCTCTTCTGGTCTTTCTTATGCGGAAGATAATCCGGATTATTACGCGACACCATTTCAAGCGCCTGAGCTTATTCCTTCGCAAATGGATTTTGGTGGGGTTGGCCTAATGCAGATGCCCACTGGACGCATGGCAAAAGAAGGCGAAATGACGCTAGGCTATTCTAAAAATGACGCCTATACTTTTTATACTATTTCGCTTCAGTTAATGCCTTGGTTAGAAACCACCATTCGTTACACTCAAGTTGCGGATGTACTTTATAGTGAGGTTGAGAGCTTCAGTGGTGATACTAATTACACCGATAAAGGTATCGACCTGAAAGTTCGCCTGTTAGAGGAAAGCCGCTGGTTACCTGAAGTCTCTGGCGGTATTAGAGATATTGGCGGTACTGGCCTATTTGATGGTGAATTTCTAGCGGCCACCAAACGCTTAGCAACTGACAATCTTGGTCAGTTTGATTTTACTGTTGGCATCGGCTGGGGGTATTTGGGTCAACGTGGCAATATTAGTAACCCTCTGTGTACCGCAAGCGCTGGCTTTTGCAATCGTACTACCACAACCTCAGGTAATGGCGGTACGGTTGATTTCAACCGTTGGTTTCATGGTCCAGTCTCTTTATTTGGCGGGATAGAATATCAAACCCCTTATCGCCCACTTGTGCTTAAACTAGAATACGACGGCAACGATTACAGTGCCGACTTCCCTGTTACTTATAGTAATGGGGCTATCAATTTAGTTACCCGCACTCCTTGGAATATAGGTGCCGTTTATCGATTAAGCGATTGGGCTAGCCTTAAATTAAGCTATGAACGTGGCGACACTATTTCGTTTGGGATTAATTTATCTACCAATTTTAATAACGCAAAAATGTTATCGATGGATGAGCCAATCCCTTCTCTTGGTAACAAGCAGCCAAACACCATCGATGATGTGAATTGGGACCAGGTTAGTAACGACCTTGGAGAGATTGCTGGTTACAACACTGAAGCAATCTACCACAACAACCAAGAAGTCACTGTAGTTGCCAACCAGTCTAAATATCGTGATCGTGATGCAGCCAATGAGCGCGCAGCGGCTATTTTAGCCAACAATCTACCAGAAGATATTCAGAATTATAAAATCGTCGAAACCTCCAATAAAATGCCGATGACAGAAACAGATATTTCTGCCTGGAAGTATAAAAACATTGCTCAAGTTAATTACATTAACCCAGACATCAAAGATGCGGTTGAACACAAGCCTCTGACCACTATTACGGGTAAAGCGCTTTATACCAATAGTGATCGCTTCGATTATGGCCTTTCACCGCACATTAGTCAGTCTTTTGGTGGTGCAGAAAGTTTTTATCTCTTTGATGTTGGGGTGAATGGCAGTGCTACTTATTGGCTCAATAGCCACTTGCAGCTATCCAGCTCTGTCTACTTAAATTTAGAAGATAACTACGACAAATTTAATTATACCGCCTCCAATGAAAGCGCCAATAATTATCGTGTAAGAACTCTAATACGTGAGTATATAAGCGATAACGATTTGTATATGAACAACTTACAGCTGACGTGGTTTGAAAAGTATAATTCTAATTGGTACCAACAGTTTTATGGCGGCTATTTAGAGTCAATGTTTGCAGGGGTAGGTAGTGAAATTTTATACCGCAGGCCTAATAGCAACTGGGCACTCGGTGCCGATATTAACCTAGTCTCACAACGTGATCCTAACTCTTGGTTTGGTATATATAGTGATGTGCA
The DNA here is from genome assembly GCA_052107635.1 of Marinomonas sp. Lineage (GTDB taxonomy): Bacteria > Pseudomonadota > Gammaproteobacteria > Pseudomonadales > Marinomonadaceae > Marinomonas. The sequence continues at coordinate 3,952 of JBQEFB010000004.1, forward strand.
TGGCTATAGTGACAGTACACTGGTGCTATCGAAAGCCACCACTGGCCATGCTTCTTTGTATTACGAACCGCAATCAGCATTTTTGAAAAATACACTTTTTAGACTTGATGTGGGTAAGTTTCTTGCTCAAGACATTGGTGCGCGTTTAGACGTATCAAAACAATTTAAAACTGGGGTCATTGTTGGCGCATACGCCAGTAAAACCAATATGTCCGAAGAAGATTACGGTGAAGGGAGCTTCACTAAAGGTTTTTACATCTCAGTCCCGCTGGACATTATGTCGGTAAAATCTTCTACCAGCCGTGTCGGGTTTAACTGGCAGCCGCTTACTCGTGATGGTGGTCAAAAACTGGGCATACGCAACAGTCTTTATAGCCTAACAGACAGTGTGTCACCTTGGTATGGCAGACCTAGTACCGTAGAATAATTACTTTATTCAGGTACTAGTGTTGGAGTTATTAATAATTTAGCTCTTAGCTATCAGATTATTTAGCGAATAAAGGGTGTTACCGAGATAACGCCCTTTATTCGCTAAGTCGCTAAGACCTTTGAGCTTATAACCATCAATCTATAACCATTAATCTATAGCCATTAATCTATAAAAACAGATACTACTATTGAAAATATTTTTACAATAGTAATAAGCTATTCAACCGTTACTGACTTGGCTAGATTTCTCGGTTGATCAACATCAGTACCTTTCACAACTGCCACATGATAAGACAATAACTGCAATGGGATGGTATGGACAATGGGCTCTAATATCCCTTCTACTTTTGGTACTTCGGTAAAAATTATATTGTTTTCGTTATGTAAATTAGTGCTTCTATCAGCAAAAACATATAACTCGCCCCCACGAGCTGCGACTTCTTGCATGTTCGATTTCAGTTTATCCAACATGTCATTATGAGGCACTATGGTAATAATCGGCATGTTTTCATCGACTAACGCCAATGGCCCATGCTTCAACTCTCCTGCTGGGTAGGCTTCTGCATGAATGTAAGAAATTTCTTTCAACTTCAACGCACCTTCTAGAGCAATCGGGAACATAGCACCACGCCCCAAGAACAAAGCATTGTGTTTATTGGCAAAACGGTCCGATACTTTCTTGATGTGCTCATCTTGTAATAAGGCAGCATTCACATACGCGGGTAACGAACGCATGGCTTGTACTAGGGCTTTTTCTCGCTCTGCAGACAGGCCATTTTCAACCGCTATCGCGACACTGGTAATCAATAAAGCCATCAGCTGGGTAGTAAAAGCTTTCGTCGATGCCACGCCAATTTCCACACCGGCATTGGTCAACAAGGTAAGCGCAGATTCTCGCACTAAGGTGCTAGAGGGTACATTACAAATCGCCAAGGTCGTAAGATAGCCTTGCTCTTTGGCTTTACGTAATGCCGCTAAAGTATCGGCGGTTTCACCAGATTGTGACAAGGTTAGAAACAAGGTATTGCGCGGCACAGCCACCTTACGGTAACGATATTCACTGGCGACTTCGACACTACAAGGTAAACCAGCAAGATCTTCTATCCAATATTTGGCTACTAAGCCCGCGTGATAGCTAGTACCACAAGCAACGATATGAACATTCTCGACTTCTTTTAAGAAGCCTGAGTCAGCGCCAAAACAGCTTGTTAGTACTTTGCTTTCACTCACTCGGCCTTCTAAACAGGCCGCGATCACTTTGGGCTGTTCATAGATTTCTTTCATCATATAATGACGAAATTCACCTTTGTCAGCGGCGTCTATATTGTGATTGAAAACACTAACCGGACGCTCTTGTTGCTCCCCTTGTTGATCGTAAATAACCACATTATCACGGCTCACTTCAACCACATCACCTTCTTCTAAAAAGATGAACTGATCGGTGACGTGTAACAACGCTAGCTGATCAGAAGCGACGAAGTTTTCTTCGATGCCCACACCCACCACAAGCGGGCTGCCTTTACGCGCGGCAATAAAGCGCTCTTTATCCGCTTTATTAACAACAGCAATGGCAAAGGCCCCTTCTAATTGCGTCAAGGTCGCTTGCACTGCTTTTAGCAAGTTTGGCTGTGTCTTTAGTTCATGATGAACAAGGTGAACGATCACCTCTGTGTCTGTTTCTGATTTGAACTCATAGCCTCTGGCTGTTAGCTGGCGACGTAACACTTCATGGTTTTCAATAATACCGTTGTGTACTAATGCTAAATCGTTGCCAGAAAAATGCGGATGAGCATTCGCTTCCGTTGGCTTGCCATGGGTCGCCCAACGAGTGTGAGCAATGCCCATGGTGCCATCGAATGGCTCTGCGGCGAATTTGTCTTTTAACGCCTGCACCTTGCCTACAGCACGATGAGAGAAAACCCCTTGTTCGTTATTGATTGCCACGCCTGACGAGTCATAACCTCGATATTCAAGACGGCTTAATCCTTCAATCAGGATTTTTGATACATTACGACGCGCAATGGCGCCTACTATTCCACACATATGACTTATCCTTCCAATCTAATCACTAATAACAGGGTCTGCTGCTGTTAGTGTCTGACCTATTTAGACGTTTTTTTCGTCGGTTTTGGCCAATTGTCTTTGGTTGTCTGACGAGAGCGCCCTACAGCGAGCTGGTTTTCCGCTATATTTTTAGTAATGGTTGATCCGGCGGCAATGGTGGCGCCAGCCGCAATCGTTACAGGGGCAACTAATGCCGAGTTCGAGCCAATGAAGACGTTATCGGCCACTTGGGTCAAATATTTATTCACCCCATCGTAATTACAGGTAATGGTCCCTGCGCCGACATTCACGCCTGCGCCCATTTGGGTATCGCCAATATAACTAAGATGATTGACCTTGCTGCCTTCGCCTATGATGGCTTTTTTGGTTTCTACAAAATTGCCAATCTTAGCTTTATTGGCCAATGATGTTCCTGGGCGAAGTCGCGCAAATGGGCCAATATCACAACTTTCGCCAACCTGGCTATCGTCGATCATGGAATTATTTTTAATCACTGTGCCATTGCCAACCGTGCAGTTTTTTAGATGACAATTAGCGCCAATTTCTACCTCATCACCTAAGATCACCTTGCCTTCGAAAATACAATTGATGTCGATGACAACATCTTGCCCTGTGGTTAATTCACCACGCACATCGATACGAGCAGGGTCCAATAAGGTTGCCCCTTTTTTCATCAGCTCAATGGCTTGTTGGCGCTGCCATTCTCTTTCTAACGCGGCTAATTGCACTCGGTCGTTAACGCCAGACACTTCTGCTTCAGACGAAGGCTGTACCGTAACGATATCTACCCCATCACGGGCTGCCATCGCAATAATGTCAGTAAGGTAATATTCCTGCTGGGCATTATTATTGGTCAATGCTGCAAGCCAGGTCTGCAAATACCCGTTGGGGGCTAATAGAATACCGGTGTTCACTTCTTGGATTTTTAGCTGCTCGTCATTGGCGTCTTTCTGCTCAACAATGGCGCTCACCTTTTGATCTGCCTCTCGGACAATACGACCGTAGCCTGTTGGGTTATCTAACGTCACCGTTAATAGCACCAGTGTATTTGGCGTTGATAATGCGGTCATTTTTTCTAACGTGCTGGCTTGGATTAACGGCACATCACCATACAGAGTTAACGTCGAGCCATTTTCTTGTAAATGAGGCGCAACACGCTTAAGCGCATCGCCGGTGCCTTGGGGATCATTTTGCCAAACAATATTGGCCGAAAAATCCTGACATTCTGCTGCAACCGCTTCCCCTTGGTGCCCGATAATAAGGTGTAATACGGTTTCTGGCAGCGTATTTGCTACAGTCAATACTCTTCTTACCATGGCCATACCGCCAATGGCATGTAACACCTTGGGAAGCTTGGATTTCATGCGGCTGCCTTTACCGGCAGCGAGGATTACAATATCTTGAATCACAAGATCATCCTTGTTGTTAATGTCTATTAAATGGAATAACACTTATGCTATCTATTAGACCTTGAGCACCTTTTTAGCTCAACCATAATTGTCAAAAATAAAATGACAATTAGAAGTTTGGATGCGGATAATAGGTACTATGCTGGCAGCTAATACGGATATTAAAGCCAAGAATGAATCGCTAATGGGAAATATCGTGCGCTTCTTTTTGCAGTAACTCGACCAACAATCTCGCGGCTGGACCAGTCCGTTCACCTTTGCCTAAAATAGCGTACATATAAAAAGTACGCTCGCCGCCAGAGACTAGGTTTAATATTTTAAGCTTACCGCTGTCTAGCTCACTTTGTAGATCCGCCTTCGGCAACCACGCAAAGCCAATGCCACTGGTGACAATTTCTAACGAGGATTGCACACTAGAAACAGTCCAACGACGATCAAGCCCTTGTTTGTCAGAATCCATCGATGCTTCAAGCACTGAATCACGAATGACCAACTGCAACTCTCGACACAAGCGTTCGTTATTAATCGGAAAGGCATCCTGATGTAATGGATGATCGGCTGCCGCCACAGCGACCATTTCCACTTCCACAATAGGTTTGGCAAGATAATCTGCGGTTTCTGGCACAATGCTACTTAGCAGTAGATCTGGCGACCCCTGCTTCATGGCCTCAACGCCACCACTTAACACCACCTCTTTAAGTTGTACTTGAGTACCTTGGCTTTGTGGCTCAAAGGCCTTTAGCGCGCGCAGCAATATCGACGTAGGAAACGCTTGATCAACGACAATCTCTAGCTCTGATTCCCAACCTTGACCTAAGGTATGCGCCAACTCTTCTAAATCGATGGCCTCTTGCATAAGGTGTCGCGATCGGCGTAATAGCACTTCACCACGCTCGGTTAATTTGGCTTTACGCCCCTCGATGACCAATAAAGGGTAACCTAGCTGCTCTTGAAGTTTGGCAACGGTATAACTGACAGAAGATTGGCTTTTATGCAGAAGATCTGCCGCTTGGGCAAACCCTCCTTTGTCTACCACAGCCTGCAATACCCGCCATTGACCTAAGGTTACTCGTGGAGCTTTCACTGTTTGTTACCACTACTGATTTGAAGTAACATATATATCGTATTTTTAGATAGATATCTGCCTAAAAATACGATTTTCCATCAAGTCTACTTGTTTTAAACCGTGAACAAGCTATAAACCACTGGCTTTTAAACTAATACGTTTACGTTTTTCATCTACCTCTAAAACGGTGACTTTCACGACTTGCCCTACTCGTACTAGATCTCTTGGGTCTTTGACGAAACGATCGGCAAGCTGCGAAATATGAATCAAACCATCCTGATGAACACCAATGTCTACAAAAGCGCCAAACGCCGCGACATTCGTAACAACCCCTTCTAATGACATACCTTCCACTAGATCAGACATAGATTGCACGCTTTGATCAAATTCAGCGTAGCGGAATTCAGGTCGAGGATCGCGTCCAGGCTTGGCTAACTCTGTTAACGTATCTTCGAAGGTATAGCGGTCAACACCTGAAAAATCAGCAAACTGACCCTGTAGTTGATTAAGCAAAGTACTATCGCCCAGCAGATTTTGGATCTGAACTTTCATCCCACTCGCCATACTTCGTACCAGCGGATAAGACTCAGGATGCACTCCAGAACTATCTAATACTTCGCGACCGTCTAAGACTCTAAGAAAGCCCGCGCATTGCTCATACGCTTTCGCCCCAATACCTTTTACTTTTAATAACTCTTGGCGAGATTCGATACGACCTGTTGCGCGGCGATACTCGACAATATTTTGCGCCATACGTTTTGATAAACCTGCAACGTAAGACAACAGCGAGGCGGAGGCTAAATTCACATCAACACCCACTTTGTTCACACAGTCTTCCACGACGTTAGCTAATGACTGAGCTAATTGCGTTGGCTTAACATCGTGCTGATACTGACCCACCCCAATTGCTTGTGGGTCAATTTTCACCAATTCTGCTAATGGATCTTGAAAACGTCTCGCAATCGACACCGCACCACGAATCGTCACATCCAAATCAGGAAATTCACTAATAGCCACCTCTGACGCAGAATAAACCGAGGCACCGGCTTCACTCACAACGACTGCACGACAGGTTAAGTTATGCTGTTTAATAAGTTGATTGGCAAGCTGCTCCGTTTCTCTAGAGGCAGTACCATTGCCAATTGATAACCATTCAATATTATAGCGGCGAATATAATTTATTAATAAAGATTCCGCGCTGCCTTTTTGAGACTCAGATGAAAAGGGGTAAATAACTCCATGATCAACAAGATCACCGCATTCACTAATAACGGCGAGTTTAACACCATTACGAAAGCCAGGGTCTACGCCCATCACTCGATGAGAACCTGCTGGCGCCGACATTAATAAATCATTCAAGTTATTCGCAAAAACATTAATTGCTCCGTCTTCTGCTCTTTCTTTTAAAATAGAGAAAACATCCGACTCTAGTTTATTCTTGACCTTTTTATCCCAAGCATCTACTAAATATGAAGATTGTTTTACGCTTAGTTTACATAATGTGACTTTTTTATCGTCGTTATGCGGTTCAAATAGAGAAACCAAATAGTCGACATTAAGCACTAACAGTTCAGAGGCTTCATTAGCAAGGTTAATAGTTAACTTTAAGATGGACTCTTTCTTACCTCGAAACAAGGCTAATAAACGATGGGAAGGAACGGTTTTCACCTTTTCACTGTAATCAAAATAATCTCGATATTTTTCTCCAAGGTCTTTTTTACCGCGCATCAATTTACTTTGCACGTCGCCTTTTGCTAATAATAACTCACGACCTTGTTTCAAGAGTTCAGTATCTTGCGCTAGTGTTTCAATAATAATGTCTCGTGCGCCCTCCAGTGCTTTATCTGCGTTTATTACCACTGACTTTGCCGTTAGCCATTGAGCTATGTCTTTAGGGTGTTCTGTCACCTTACCTGCCCATAGGCTTTCTGCTAGGGGCATTAAGCCTAATTCGATGGCTTCCTGTAGTTTACTTTTACGCGTGGTTTTAAAGGGCGCGTAAATATCTTCTAATTCGGTCTTTGTCGTTGCTTTATGTATTTTTTCAATCACGTTTTTTGGGCAATTGAGACTTTTTTCAAGTGCAGTTAAAATAGCCCCGCGACGTTTTTCTAGCTCGACAAGGTATTGCCAGCGTTCATGGAAGCGTCTTAAATCAACATCTAACATTCCACCCGTATTTTCTTTTCGATAACGTGCAATAAAAGGAACGGTTGCCCCTTCTTCAAACATTTTCAATATATTATTGGAATGTTTTTCCTGTATAGAAAACTCTCTACTTAAACTGTTCGCTAGACATCTCATTATTTGCCCTACTTTTTACACTTTCCGCGAGTGATACTAGATTATTACATTCGCATATTTTTGTTTTTTTCATTAGAATTCGAACCAGAAACTTGCATTAGTATGAATCTGGTCCAAACTGTATATTAATAATATGTTTCCGGTATGGATACACAGTTACCTTTTTAAACATTAAGATAACAATACAACATTTACTTTCATCCTAATATGTAAAAAGAAGCAAGACAGACACCTTCTTAACAAGACATTGTTCAAACAAGCAGTAGTTCAAAAGTAATATTGTTTCGACACTTATTGAGTATAAGGGTGAGTCTCTTTATTTGGTTTAATGCAACACCACAACCCGTTTTTAACAGATACCATTAGAGGATAGTTATGAGTTTATTACTTGAGTTAGCTAGCAATAAAGCAAAAGCCCGCGCTGCGGCAAAAGAATTAACCGTTGCTCAACTAGAAAATCTAATTGCCGGTTTCACTAACGCGTTAGATAAAGTGAAAGAAGAAGAAAGCGCACGCCTTGCTGAAGAAGCAGAAAAAGCAGCTCGCGCAGAAGAGATTGCTGTGTTGATCGCAAAAAGCGGCCTAACAATGGAAGAAGTTGCTCTATTAAGCACGCCAAAAAACAGCGCCAACAAAGGCAAAACGGTTGAGCCAAAATACCGTTTAGAAGCCAATGGTGAAGTACACGAATGGACTGGCCGTGGCCGCACACCTAAAGTATTCCAAGAATACTTTGATGCTGGCAACAGCCGTGAGAGTGTTGAGATCAAATAATCTCACTTTCTTAGGTTCAAAAAAAACGGCCAGTTCACTAGGCCGTTTTTTTTGCTCTTTTTTTAATCAATGCATATATTTATGTGTATGACATTAAGCGTTATTTTTTGTGTAAATCAAATCCCAAACACCGTGACCAAGACGCTCACCGCGTTGTTCAAATTTGGTTAGCGGACGCCATTCTGGGCGAGGATGATAGTTCCCTTTGCCTGCGGCATTGCTGTAATTTTCCTGGGCTTCCATTACTTCTAGCATGTGTTCTGCATACGGTGCCCAATCAGTAGCCATATGAAAATACCCACCTTCTTTAAGCACACCTGCTACTTGCTGAGCAAATAACGGCTGCACGATACGACGCTTGTTGTGTTTCTTCTTATGCCAAGGATCAGGAAAAAATAATTGAAAGGCACTGGCGGTTTTTTCTGGCAAGCAAGACGCCATGACTTCGATAGCATCATCACAATACACACGAATATTTTTAACACCTGCTTCTTGCGCTAGCATCATCAGCTTAGCAACACCTGGCGGGTGAACTTCGATGCCGATAAAGTCTTTTTCAGGCGCGTTTTTAGCCATTTCTACCAGCGACGCTCCCATACCAAAGCCAACTTCAATAACAACGTCTGAGATACGTCCGAACAGGGTTTGATAATCTACCCTGCCATCGGCAAGCTCTAGGCCATAAAACGCCCAGTTAGTATCATAATTTTTTTGTTGGCCTTCGGTCATGCGACCACCACGTACTACAAAGCTACGAATGGTGCGCTTCTTGATCGGTTCTTGGGTTTCTGTATTTTTTTCTTGCATGGTTTTAATAGGCATCAGGTTAGCGTAAACGGTCTATCGAACGTTTTTTGATCGACGATGAATTTTGGCGGCTATCCTACCGGAATTTAGCCATTATGTCTTCTGCCACTGCCAAAGAGATTTAGTCAGCAACAGCCAGCCCAGCAAATAACAGGCACCACCAATAGGCGTAATAGCACCGAGCCATAACACGCCACTGAACGCCATCACATAGAGGCTGCCGGCAAAAATCGTATTACCAATAAAAAACAACGCGATGATTTTTTTACACGCAGGAAGGTAAGTTGCCAAAGCGGCGACGATTAAACCAGCCAAGGCATGATAGATAAGATATTGGCTACCGGTATGCCACCAGCTTAGCGCTTTTTCATCCAGAATTTTCGTCAACGCGTGGGCGCCAAACGCCCCTGCGCCAACAGATATAAAACCTTGTAGCGCCATCAAGGACGCCCATTTCGCAGGAAAAGAAGACATGATGTTTATTTATTCCAATACATTAAGATAACCATTACTGCCAATCGCATAGTAGCGGCCGTTTTTACCGTAGGCTAGTGCGAGCACGCTCGACCCGGTTGGTCGAAAGCGGTCTTTAAGATACAGATCCCATTTTTGTAATGTTTTACCGGTATTAATATCGCGCAAGGACACACGACGATTAATTCCACCGACTAATAGCTGACGATTGTCGCTGGAGAATACTGCTTTACTAATGGTGTTTTGACGCTTATCCAACTTGCCTGTGCTTAGCGTTGCCACTTCTTTGCCGGTTAATGTAGACCACACTTTAGCATTGCCTAATTGCGCGGCACCAAAGGCGTACTTTCCATCTGCTGACAACGCCGCTGTGGCAATGCGATTACTCAATGTCCAAGTAAATCGTTTAGCGCCCGTTTGTGTGTCCCATAAGATCACTTGACGCTTATCGTCACCTGTTAAACCTAGGCGCCCGTCATCCGATACTGCAACCGAACGTACTATGGCGCCAGTTCGAAACGTCTGCTTGATTCCGCCATTTTTTATATCAAAATATCGCGCTGTCTGATCATCTAATCCCACTAGGGCATAATCACCATTTTGAGTCAGCTTAAGAGACTTAATATCCCCTGGTGTATTCCAGAAACCAGCAGATTGACCATTATTGGTATTCCATAACACCAAGGTTCGTGCGGAACCTGTTGCAGAAAATGCGCCTGTAGGATCAATATCTACACTGGTTAAAGAGGTAAATTCGCCGCTAGCATGGTTCCAATTAAAACGACGCTTGTCTAAGCGCGTCGTCCAATAACTACCGCCATGCTGGATTGAACCAATCACTGCAGCTGCGCCATCACGACTTAACGCAGCAGAATATAATCCCTGTACCGCGTACTCGGTGCTTCTTTCTGGCGCTTTCGCCGAGCACGATACTAGCAATAACGCCGCGCCAATAATGGCACTCAGTTTAAGCGTTTTTTTCACGATGAACGTCATGGAGTTCCTTGATCAATCTGTCTTCTAACGTAAAGCGCTCTGCGATTATGGCACTGAGTGCTTGTAGAGAAAAAGGCAGGGCTTCTAATTGTGAAAGGTTATGTTCTTGAGTGTCAAACCTGTCGTAAAATTCACTGACAAGTTGTGTGGTACTGTCAATTTCTGGCAACAGCAGCGTTAATAAATTGAGCGCGCTGCCATCCTGAAACTCTTTGGCCTCTAACGCTAATTGCTCATACACAGTAAAATGCCCGATCGATACATAATCTATCAACTGCCGACAAAAGGCTTGGATATGTGCGGTGTCTGTTGGCGTGTATTCTTGCCGTGCACGCAATGCTATTCCTACCTCGATCAACTGACGACGTAATAATAACCATCGATCAATAAGATCATGAACACCACCCCAACGTTCTTGAGCCGTTTTACATCCTTCTAGCATAGAAGACTCCATTCCTGCATTAACAAGTGCTCTTCCACACCCCTCATTGATGAGTGAAAAATGACCTGAAATGCAATCAAGCATATTCCGATCATTTCTCTCCTGCAAGCAAGGAAACTGAAGGATTTGTAACGTTTCGCTGCTCTATGATAGCGACTTTTTCACTCGAGTCAGTGCAATCCATCCATTGATCAGCGCCATACTCAAAAACATTACCAGCGTCCAGCCAGGAGTACTCAGCCCTAAGAAAGTCCACACTACTTCACCGCAATCACCGGTTCCCATAATCATGGCTTTAGCCACTTCTTGCCATGGGAACACCTCGACCATATAGCTTAATCCTGGCAAGCAAGCAGGGAGGTCATCAAGCGGCAAATGCTGTAAGTACAAATGACGAATCGCCAGAGCCGCACCTATCAATGACAGTGTCACGACCACCAAAGACAGCCACTTTCTGGCTCTTTCTGCCGACATCACAGCAGATAACAATGAAACAATACCGATTACTAAAAAGACAATACGTTGCAGCATACACAGCGGACAAGGCTCTAAGCCCATTTGATATTCCATATAAAATGCCACGCCTAATAAGATAAAGGCCACACAACCAATAACACCATGAAAACGACGTGCTGAAAAAAAAGTGACCATATCGACCTAAACCTTGCATAGATTGATGCGAAAGAGAGAAAACAAACGATGACAATTTAAGAAAGTTCCACATTCTTACTGTCACGTAACTTTAATGGCGGTTAGTATACTGACTATATAAAATGAGTACGAGAGCCAATAATGTCCCTAACCTCTTTGAAACAACTTTGCTTACTGAGCTTACTATTCACGTCTTTGTTAAGCAGCATCGCACTAGCAGCCGATGAAGACCCTACCGCTCAACCCGCTTACGTAGAGCTGCGACCAGATTTTATTGTGAATTACACCACCTCAAGCAGTCGTCTTAGATATATTAAGACCAGTATTACCTTACAGACCAATACACTCAATGAAGGCGTTATTAACGATAATATGCCCTTGATACGCGATGCACTGGTGATGTTTTTAAGTTCGCGTACCGATGAGCAAGTGACTGGCGCTCAAGCACGTGAAAAAACCCGTGAAGAAGCCGCTGTCGCCGTAAATACCGCACTCAAGAAAGAAACCAATCAAGAGCCTGTAAAAGGCGTACTGTTTGCAAGTTTTCTAACGCAATAAGCGCTTTCCATCTATGCATAAAAAAGCCCGAATAATAAAATTAATCGGGCTTTTTTTAAGCTATTCTCAGATAAATTCTCAGATGAAAAATCACAGACTAACGCTACGTGCTTTTTAGTACTGCAGATTAAAAGTACTGCAGATTAAAAGTACTGCAGATTAAAGTTCCGTAATATCATCTGGGCTAATGTAACCAGTGACTTTATCCGTCGGCTCATTGTTTAAAAACTTATCCATTTGCTCCATCACATATTTACGTGATTCAGGCAGCATCAGGTTAAGCTGTTTTTCATTGATTATCATGGTTTGCAGCTGTTGCCATTCTTGCCAAGCTTGCTTAGACACCGTCTGTAAAACCTCTTGCCCTCTTGCACCTGGAAGCGGTGCTCGTGCTAATGCTTCCATCTCTTTTTGGTACTTCTTACAAAATACTGTATTTGCTGACATAGATACTCTCGCTCATTAAGTCTTGCCATCATAGTGGCATTGGAAGGCAATAATTCAAGGGGACGAAATAGCCTTCCATTATTGTATGGTTTTTTACACGCGCTCGGCGGTTTCATTTAGTGCTTCATTTAGTAATAGACGTACCGGTGCCGGCAACCCTAATGCAAACGCCTCAACTAACGAAAACCACTGATATTTACCTGATTCAAAAACCGCACCTATCGCTCCCATTTGCACTTGGCTCGGCTCAATATCCAAATGATAGTGGCTAAATGTATGACGAAACCCTGTAAGTGGCGCTATGTCTTGGATGCTGGTCTGAAAGCGTTGCTCAATATGCAGCACGACGCTTTCTTCGCTGGCCAGTTCAGGCAGACTCCATAAACCTCCCCATATACCAGTGGCAGGACGCTTCTCCATTAGCACTTGCTGTTGCTCATTCATTAATACTAACAGCTGTAGGCTTTTGACAGGCTTGGCAGCTTTTTTAGGTTTACGAATCGGAAATTGCGTTGGATCTTCCGTTCGTCGTCCTAAACAGTCCCGCTCCAGAGGGCAAATTAAACACTGTGGTTTTGAACGAGTACATAAGGTCGCCCCTAAATCCATCATAGCTTGAGTATATTCACCACAACGTTCACTGGGCATATAGTGCTCTGCCAATTCCCACATAGCGTTCTCTGTTTTTTTCTCACCCGGCCACGTTGGTACCGCATGAAAACGAGACAAAACACGCTTTACGTTGCCATCAAGAATCGCGGCAGAAACACCTCGGGAAATGGATAAAATAGCGGCAGCGGTAGAACGGCCAATGCCTGGTAACTCGCATACCCCTTCTACCGACTGTGGAAACTCTCCATCTAACTCATCTACCAGCATTTTCGCCGCTTTATGCATATTACGCGCACGAGCGTAATAGCCTAAACCACTCCAATGGGCCAACACGTCATCTTGGTTAGCATCCGCCAGCGCCTCCACGGTAGGAAAAGACGTCATAAACTTATGGTAATAAGGAATCACCGTAGTCACTTGGGTTTGCTGCAACATAATCTCCGATATCCATACTCGATATGGGGTTTTGTCTTGCTGCCAGGGTAAACTTTTACGTCCAAATTCATCGAACCAGGCTAATACACGTGGTGCAAAGTTTTCTACTGCTTGCATTCATCTCTCACACTATTGACCGAGCTTACTGACTAAGCTCGGTCTAGACTAAAACGGCTCTGAACGAACCGTTTCGTATTTAAAACAAGCTTTTTAGCTTATCTTTCAGTTTGTCTTTTAGCTTTTCTTTCTCTTCTTTCAACTTGGCGTCTTGCTTCTCTTTCAGACGCGCTTTCTCTGCATCCAGTTTTTCCTTAAGGAGTGCTTTTTCAGCTGCTGCTTTTTTCTTCAGTTCAGCCGTTGCTAAATCTTTAAACAGTTGACCAAAAGCCTGACTATCCGGACGACACAAACCGGCTGGATCATCACTGAAATTACCTTTACAAATCACCGGCAAAGGAAAGTTTTTAAGATTGTCATTAATGCGGCATGAATTATCCAAGTCACTGCCGGTTATCGCGACTTTAACTCGATACTCTAAAAACTGCTTTGGTAGAGATATATCGCCATCCCCTGTTACCGAAAGGCCAGAAGAGGCCATTTTCAGCCCTGGAGTAGAAACCTCGCCATTAACAATATGAATAGGGAAATTCATACTTTCAAACGGTGTGTCATCACCAAATTTACTGCTCGATATACTCTCTTTTCGAATCGCGGCAATGCCTTGGCAAACACTTTTAGTCAAATTCATACCTACTAGCGCACCGTCATCGATCTCAGCCAATAGGTCGCCGTTTAAATTTGCCATTAGAGTATCTACTTGATTACCCTTGGTATTAATCTCACCCACTAACAGAGTCGTACCGGAGATTTTCTCCAGATCCATAAAGTCTTTTAGTAATGGCTTAATTTGTATGCCTTTTACTTGAGTCGATACTGTTAACTTAGGTGTATTGGTACGCGCATCGTACGTTGCTTTAAGGGTAGAGTTGCCGTTATATAAATGCACGGCCGCTGGCGAAATAAGCACTACACCGTTGGCCATAGTTGCATCAAGGTCTACTTGGTCTAACTGCAGTTTTTTCACAATCAGATTCTTAAACACAAAACCGACATGGCCATTTAATGAGCGTACTAGCTCCAATGGTACTAGCTCAGCAGCAGCTGCTTCTGCATTAGTACTCGCGGCAGCAGCGGTATCGCTAGAAGCGACAGCTGTGCTGCTTGTTGCCTCTGTTTCCGGTGGTAAATAACGGTCTAAATCAAGATTTTCACCGGAGATATTCGCGTCCCAGCGTAATGGTGATAGCTTGGTCACAATGTTCGCTTTTAGCGTAGTGTCATCTAAGGCTAATGACAGCGGCTGAATAAGAATGTCATTACTATTCCCTTCTATGCTTACGTTACCACTGACTTTGCGAAATGCTGTGCTATCGGCCATTTCCGGTAGTTCGATGTTAAGCTGCTTTAGCACCTCGCGTGGGTTAAATTCCTCAAGCGTTATGGCAGCATCATATTGAGGGTCGCTCAATACTTGATACAGCTTCACTTTTGCAGTGGCATTAATGCCCAGTGCTTTAATAGATAACTGATCCATAAACACGTTTTCTTGCGGGATATCCATATCGACTTGCTTCACGGTTAAATCCGCTTCTAAAGGCGATACTGGCAACGCAGCGCCTTGCAATTTAGTCGATAAAGAGAGGTCTGCCAGCGAGAAGACTTGACGTTCAGGAAATACAGTCAAATTACCAGTTAGCTTAGTGGATACAGTTAGCGCGTTATTACCATCTAGGTCACTCTGTTTCACCACAGCGTCCATCACCATTGGCCAGGCTTTATTCCATTCCACATCCTTTAAATTGACATTAAAGGTCGCATCGATGTTCTGCTTGCTTTGCTCATCTCGCAAGGTTACTTGGGCATTATCGATTTGCAGTAGATCAAGCTGAAAGTCTGGAATAACTAACTTATCAGAATCTGCAGACGTTGCTTGATAAGCACTAGTGCTCTTACTCGTCGTTGCCGAGGTACTGGTCGTGCTGCTGTCTGCTGTCGTTGATGAGGTAAAAGAGTGCTCCCAATTACCATGACCCGACGCGTCTCGGGTCAAATTAGCCTTTAGGTTTACTAAGCGCACTTGGTCGACTTTAATAGACTGCTTTAAAAGTGGTAACAGGGATAAGCCAAATTCAGCGCGGTCAAACTGAACAATTTCTGGGTCTTCACCCATTGAAACACCAATATCATCTAACTCTAGGCCAAGCCAAGGAAAAAATGACCATTGAATATCACCATCGATACGCAGGTGTATATCTGCTTTTTCTAGAGCTACTTTCTGTAATTGTGTTTTGAAGGTTGCGGAGTTAACAAAAAACATCGCGTAGGCTACTATTGCAACAAGCAATACCACCAACACGCCCATTACCACTCCAAGTCTCTTTAGCCAAACCATAGCTGTGCATCCTTAAATCTAGTTCGATAATTTGCCTACATAATAACACTCGAACACAAGGTTTATCGATCCAATAGTGACAAGTCATCAAAAACGGCGTGTAAAACATAGAAGCTAACCTTTCCTCGTTCTATAATGGCGGCAATTCAATCTTAACTGACAACTTTAAATGACCAACGAACACTGGTCTTTAACGTGACACCTAGGTGTCATGATTCAACTTGGAGTACTCATTCAATGTCCGATCGCATTGCCAGTGTCGAGCGTAATACGCTTGAAACTCAGATCAAGGTATCGATTAATCTAGATGGAAGCGGTAAATTTACTTGTTTTACTGGCGTTCCCTTCCTTGACCACATGCTTGAGCAAGTCGCACGTCATGGCTTGATTGACTTAGATATTCATGCTGTTGGCGACCTACACATTGATGCTCATCACACTGTTGAAGATTTAGGTATTACCCTAGGTCAAGCGTTCGACATTGCCGTGGGCGATAAAAAAGGCATAAAACGTTACGGCCATGCTTATGTTCCTTTGGATGAAGCGCTTTCTCGTGTCGTGATCGATTTTTCTGGTCGTCCAGGATTAGAAATGCACGTGCCTTTTACTCGCGGTTCCGTAGGCGGTTTTGATGTGGACTTATTCTCTGAATTTTTCCACGGTTTTATTAACCACGCAAAAGTCACGCTCCATCTAGATAATCTGCGCGGTAAAAATACCCATCACCAAGCAGAAACCATCTTCAAAGCGTTTGGTCGTGCCTTGCGCATGGCACTAGAAGTCGATGAGCGGATGGCGGGGCAAATGCCTTCAACAAAAGGCTGCTTATAAGCGGGCTATTGTTTGTATTCGATGTGTGTATTCGAAAATACGGTTTAAGTTCGAGAAAGTTGAAATAGTATGAGCGAAGTAAAAAAATCCGTTGTAGCGGTCATAGATTATGGCATGGGTAATTTGCACTCTGTGGCAAAAGCCTTAGAGCATGTTGCAGACGATAACACTCAAGTGATTGTGACCAGTGATCCTGCGGTTATTGATGCCGCAGATCGTGTTTTACTCCCTGGTGTTGGGGCGATTCGCGACTGTATTGGTGAAATGTATAACACAGGGTTAGTACCGAGTATTCGTAAAGCCATGGCAGAAAAGCCTTTCTTGGCGATTTGCGTCGGCATTCAATCGTTAATGTCTCACAGTGAAGAAAATGGCGGCGTCGAATGCCTAAACCATTTTAGCGGCAATGCTTTATTCTTTGGCGAGCAACACAAAGACCATGACGGCAGTAAATTAAAAGTACCGCACATGGGTTGGAATCAAGTTAAACACACTATTAATCACCCTCTATGGGCAGATATTCCAGACAATGCGCGCTTTTATTTTGTCCACAGTTTTTATGTGGTTCCAGAAAATAAAGCTGAAGTGGCTGGCACTTGCGATTATGGTTTGGAGTTCTGTGTTGCCTTGTCCCGCGATAATGTTTTCGCTGTGCAATTTCATCCAGAAAAAAGCCATAAAGACGGTTTACAGCTCTACAAAAACTTCATCCACTGGGATGGCAAGCCAACATTAGCCAATAAAGATTAGGAAGCTATCATGGGATTAGCAAAACGCATTATTCCTTGTCTTGATGTAGACAATGGCCGGGTAGTGAAAGGGGTTCAATTTCTCGACATTCGTGATGCCGGTGACCCAGTAGAGGTTGCTAAACGCTACAACGAACAAGGCGCTGATGAAATTACCTTTTTAGATATCACTGCCAGCTCTGACGATAGAGCCACTACTGTTCATATGGTCGAAGCGATTGCCAGTCAGGTGTTTATCCCTCTGACCGTGGGTGGTGGTATTCGTACCTGTGAAGACATTCGTCGCATGCTCAATGCGGGCGCAGATAAGGTCGGCATCAATACTGCTGCGGTTTTCAACCCTGAGTTTGTCCGCGAAGCCGCTGCACGTTTTGGTTCACAATGTATTGTGGTCGCCATTGATGCAAAAAAAGTGAGTGCGGAAGGCGAAACCGATAAATGGGAAATATTTACCCATGGCGGGCGCAAACCAACGGGGTTAGATGCGGTGGAATGGGCGAAGAAAATGGTCGACTACGGCGCAGGAGAAATACTTTTAACCAGTATGGATCGCGACGGCACTAAAAATGGTTTTGATCTGGGTGTAACCCGAGCTATTAGTGAGGCCGTCCATGTTCCTGTTATTGCGTCTGGTGGTGTTGGCAACCTAGATCATCTCGTTGACGGCGTTATTGAAGGTAAAGCTGATGCGGTATTGGCAGCGAGTATTTTTCACTTTGGTGAGTACAGCATACAAGAAGCCAAAGAGCGCATGACTAAAGCTGGCATCGAGATGCGTCTATAAATCTGGAAAACAGTTGAGTTATCACGGTATTAACCATAATAAAAAAGGCGACTTTCTTTCGAAAGCCGCCTTTTTTGGTTTTAATTGTTCGATTCTGAAATGAGTTCGCTCAATTGTTTGCAAATGTGAGCCACTTATTCCGGCGACACCACATCAAATTCAAACCAAATATCTCGTTCATCTCCATTGTTTTCAGTTAAGGTAGCTTTAACTTGCCAAGTTACCTTGTCTTTTTCTGCTTCCGGCAAACGAATATTTCCTCGCCATATATTTGGCAAAGGTTTTTGAATCAAGCTTATTGAACTCACTCCCATGTAGACTTCTTTACAGCTTAACGTCAAACGAACAGCGTTCGTCTTCTCTGCTAAGTCTTGTGGTAAAGAAATAGACACAGGTACTGTTACATTGACATGAACACCCTTCTCAAACGATAAGACGGCTGGCACCTTTTCTCCCGGTAGAGTGGCCGTGCATTCATGTTCTGTTTTATCACATACGCCAACACTAGACGTATGTCTCTGGGGCAAGATCTGATCGACACCCCAGGTTAATGCAACAATAATAAGAAGCGCGAACACCAGCCAAAAGGATAGTTGCTTCACTCTAACTGCGCTCATGTTTCTCTCAAAGTCTGTTAATTTAATACAATGAATGAGGGACTGATTCTACCGATTGGACAGCATAATAACCACAGAGGACTAAGGAGTCATTCTGCATTCTTTCGTCAGATCAGAAATGTCAGCTTGCTGAGAATAAGCACAGACTAGTACAATCAAGGGCATTTACCTTGCCTTATTCTATAGAAGGACGACTTCTTGACTACCTTAACCGATGCTTTACATGCGCTGGCGACTCATTGCCAACAGACAAACTCTTCAGCAGCACTAACGTTTCATCGCGGAGTAGAGCGGGAAGCACTACGAGTTGACCGTGCCAAGGGGCGTATTTCCCATCAACCACACCCTGTTGCATTGGGTGCCGCCTTGACCCATCCTTCGATCACAACGGATTATTCAGAATCCTTGATGGAGTTCATCACTCAAGTACACCCTAGTGTGGAAGGTGTGATGAGTGAATTAAACGATATTCATCATGTTGTTAATCACGAACTTGCCAAACAAAATGAATGTTTATGGCCTGCTAGCATGCCGTGCCACTTAGAAGGCAACGATGATGTTCCCATTGCTTACTTTGGTGAGTCTAATACCGGGAAATTAAAATACGTTTATCGTGAAGGTTTATCCAATCGCTATGGCCGTATTATGCAATGCATCGCTGGCATGCATTATAACTTCTCTTTTGATGATGATTTTTGGCAGTTTTTAGCGGCTCATAAAGGCCAACATTCTCTCGATGCCACACAACAACAGGCTTTTCAATCAGAGAGTTATTTTGCTCTGATTCGTAATTTCCGTCGTAATTCATGGATGCTGTCGTTATTATTTGGCGCCTCTCCTGCCATTGACGACAGTTTTTTAGAGAAAAAACCAGACAGTTTATCCTTGTTAGAAAAAGCCACTTGGATTGGCGATAAGGCAACCTCATTGCGTATGAGTGATTTAGGTTACCAAAATAAAGCTCAAGCCGATTTATTTGTCTGCTATAACGAAGTCGATACTTATATTCAGACCATCAAAAAAGCACTCAAAACCCCTTACCCTCGCTACCAAGATATCGGCGTAAAAGTGGATGGTAAGTATCGCCAACTGAACAGCAATTTATTACAAATTGAGAATGAATATTACAGTGATATTCGTCCAAAACGTGTGACACAACCGGGAGAACACCCAAGTGCCGCACTGCAAGATCGCGGTGTTGAGTACATAGAAGTTCGCATTATGGACATTGATCCAAACTCACCCATTGGCATGAAGTCGTCGACGCTTTACTTTATCGATGTCTTCTTAGTCTATTGCATGCTTAGCGAACACACTTTGCTAGACAGTGAAGAATGCAATCAATTGCACATCGCGCAACAAGAAATTGCTTCTCACGGTAGAGAATTAGACACCTTGTTCGATTTCGGCCAAGGTCCAGTGAAATTGCGCGACAAAGCAAAGTCACGTCTTAATGAACTAAAAGAAGTTGCGGCATTTTTAACAGAAAAAACCGGCAACAAGGCGTATCTAACCGCGATCACAGAGCAAGAAAACAAGCTGGCTAATGAATCCCTATTACCTTCTGCGCAACTTCTGAGTAACTGCCAACAAGCCAATGGCTTTCAAGCGGCTATGTTAGCGGTGGCTAATAAGCAACAAGACGCTTGGCTAGCAGCACCACTAAACAATGGTGTTAAAGATAAGTTTGCCTCTCTAGCTCAACAATCAATAGCAGAGCAGAAACACATAGAAGAGAACGACGAAGTGGATTTCGATACTTTCTTGACCAATTACCAAGCTTCATAAAAAAGTCACTTGCTGAAACGAAAAAAGCCTCATATGAGGCTTTTTTTTATACAGTTACTAAATTATTAAGCGTTTGGCGAAATTGGAATTTCATCCAGATTATCAAACACTAACCACTCAGCAAGCTGCGTACGCAATTCATCAATGCCGTCATTATTTAACGCAGAGAAGGTTTGCACTGTGCCATTTATGCCCTGTCCGTCAATCGCTTTTTGCACCATCAACATGGTTGATTTAGCCGGCCCACGTTTTAGTTTATCGGATTTAGTTAGCAGCACATGAACTTTCATGCCGTTGGATCGAGCCCAATCTAGCATCATTTCATCAAATTCTTTAAGTGGATGACGAATGTCCATTACCAAGACTACGCCAGCCAAAGAGCGGCGATTCATTAGGTAATCTTGCATGTGGGCTTGCCATACTTTTTTCATGGCAATCGGCACTTTTGCAAAACCGTAACCTGGCAAATCGATCAGTCGTCTATCGTCCACATTTAGACCAAAACAGTTAATCAACTGAGTACGACCCGGCGTTTTCGAGGTACGCGCCAGTTTCTTTTGGTCGGTCAAAGTGTTTAATGCAGTGGATTTACCCGCGTTAGATCGACCTGCAAAAGCAACCTCAAGACCTTGATCAAGTGGGCATTGTGAAAGTTTTTCGGCACTTTTAATAAAGTGGGCGGAGCGGAAAATAGCGTCAAAAGGAGTCATATATTGGCATTCGTCAGTGGAATCGGAATTAACGTTCACGTTTATTCATCGGTTGTATATAATGCCTGTAAATCGCTTTTTGTGCCATGTTTTCACTCGTAAATATACGTTTAATTCAATAAATTGAAACACAGCATCTTGCAGAAGAAAGCACCCTTCACTCATCTCTTACTTGCATTAAGGCCAGCTATGATACGTTTGTGTCTTGTTCTATTCATATCATTAAGCAGTATTTCTGCCGCTTGGGCTCAAGATGACAGCACTCACGGTGAGACACTTTCTGCCGTTTGCGCCGCCTGTCACGGTAAACAAGGAAACAGCGCTATCAGTTTATTTCCTAAACTGGCCGGTCAACAGCACGACTACCTGTTAAAACAACTGACAGATATTCAATCTGGTCAACGTAGCATTCCTGAGATGGCAACACTGCTTGATCATCACTCTCAACAAGACTTATCTGATATCGCCGCTTATTTCGCTCTGCAAAAAGTCACGATCGGAAAGGCCGCCGTAGATAAAGTCGAACAAGGGGAAGCTTTGTTTCGCTTTGGCAACCCCGACTCTGGTGTACCGGCTTGTGCATCTTGCCATGGCCCAGCAGGCCAAGGGCTAAATTCCGCTAAATTCCCTGCGCTAAGTGGACAATTTGAAGCGTACACTAAAAAACAACTACATCACTTTAAAAGCGGAAAACGCGCTAATGACACAGGTCAAATGATGCAGACCATCGCAAAAAAACTGACAGACCAAGAAATAGATGCCGTCGCCAGTTATATACAAGGGCTTCACTAACTCACCCCTTATCGTAAAGAAACAAACTAGAATCAAAAAAAATACGCCCAACACTGAGACTTATGCCGTAATTTTTATGTAAACTAACTGATATATGAGAACTTTATAGCAGACAAACCGTCGAATAAAATCGACAATCTAGTGATTCAAACTGGATATCTTATTTAACACTGCTGATAAAATCTATTCCTAGGAGCTATCAATGAAAAAGCTGTTTTCCGTCTTAATTCTTACGTTACTTATTCCACTCACATCCTACGCAAAGGATTACAGTGATGGTAACGGCTATACCACAATCACCCCTGCGGTTCGAACTGCAGATCCCAGTAAAGTTGAAGTGGTTGAAGTCTTTTGGTTTGGTTGCCCTCACTGTTATTACCTTGAGCCTTACACTCAAGCGTGGAAAAAAACCATTTCTAGCGATGTAGACTTTAAATACTTACCTGCGGTTTTTGGTCGTAACTGGCTACCTCATGCTAAAGCATTTTATGTGGCCGATTTATTGGGCATTGAAGATGAAATGCACGCAGATCTTTATGATGCGATCAACGTAAAACGCCAACGCCTAACCAGTGAAGATGATCTAGCCGCTTTCTTTGCAAAATACGGCGTGAGTAAAAATGAGTTTCAAAAGCAATTTAACTCTTTTGCAGTTAATAGCCGCCTAAGTCAAGCCGATGCAAAAATACGTGCTTATGGCGTACGCGGCACACCTTCTTTGATCGTCAATGGCAAATATTTAGTCAATGCGGAAACGGCTAATGGCAACGAACATATCTATGATGTAATTAATTATCTGATCAAGAAAGAAGAACAAAGCAAATAACCATTAAAGGTGAAATGCCATGACGGATACAGCTCAAGACAAGCTAGTCGAAATGTTACGCAAAACGATCTCAAGGATGAGTTTACTAGCAGAAGGAAACGGTCTTGAGTTGGATTCCGCCATTCGAGCAATTCGTTTAGAAATAGCAAAAGGCACTGATACCACGACCATTCAAACGTTTTTGCATGACGTAGAACCTCTTATTTTAAAAGTTGATGAAGCCAGATTAATCAGAGCAAAACATTTTAAAGATACTCTCCATGATTTAATCGACATTCTTGATCAACAAAATCAAGCCGTTCCTCCCAGCGAGCAGAAAGCTCTTGAGAGTTTGATTCGAGCACACTGGCAAGATGTATCTTACTGGCCGAAACTGCTAACAGAATACTTTCTTCTTGCTGAAACCACACTGTCACAATCCGCCTCTAGCGAAGAGCAAAAAAGTCCTTTTTTTACCCGTTTTTTTAAACGTGCTTCAACACCACAGAATAAGATCAACAGCCAAGAAGTACTAAAACAAGTTAACCATACATTAATTGGCTTACTGAATAATCTCGCCCTTCCGTGCACCTATGACGATCAAATCTCAGCGTTAAAGAGTGAATTTTCGCAAAATAAGACCTTCCATGACTTTCCAAAATTGCTTGATGAAATCATCGCCTTAATCATGATAGCAATAGGTAACACGCAAGAAGGCCTTACCACCTATTTGAATGAACTGAACAAGCAACTTGCCGACATTAATGACTCCATTATAAAAAGTTATCGCAGTCAAAAAAGCTTATCTGATAGTCGTGAAGGCTTCGATGTTATGATGCACAAACAAATTCAAGATACCTCGGCAGAAGTACAAAAAGCAGATAATTTAGACAGTTTAAAGTCGCTCATTAATGACCGCATGGTGACTATTGCAACCACCATGACACAATATCGTAAGCAGATGTTAAACCAAGAAAAAGTGTCGACTCACTCTATTTCGTTACTAAAAAGTAAGGTAGATAGAATGGAAAAAGACACCCATTCTCTGCGCTCTAGCTTACAAGAAAAACTAGCACAAGCGATGACAGATGTACTTACCAACTTACCTAATAGGGCTGCTTACCAAGATCATATCCAAGCATTATGCAAAATAAGCCAGCAGCAGCAAAAACCACTCTGCTTGGCCATTTGTGATATCGATTTTTTCAAACAAGTAAATGATACATGGGGACACTTAGCAGGCGATAAAGTATTACGCTTAGTACCACGCCAAATTCGCCATGCCTTAACAGACTCAGATTTAGCCTTTCGTTATGGCGGTGAAGAATTTGTGATCATTTTTCCTAACACAACATTAGAACTAGCCCATCAACGAGCTGAAAAGGTTCGTAAAGAAGTAGAAAAAACACCATTTAATGTGAATGGTAAGCCAGTATCTATTACTATCTCTATCGGCTTGGCTAAATTAGCCGAAAATGAAGATCAAGAATCACTTTTTTCCCGTGCAGATAAACAGCTCTATTCAGCAAAAGAAGCAGGAAGAAATAGTACGATGGTTGATGAAACTATCCAATAAAGCAGTACCCTAGCCAACTCATGACAGTTACAATGGTTTACTAATGTGTACGCTCCGCAGTTAAAGAATTTGGCGCGTCTTGGCGCCCTTAGGATGAATTAGTTTATGCAAGACGATCAGAAAAAAACCACCCACTTTGGCTTTAAAGAAATCCCTACCGATGAGAAAGTACAAGCGGTTGCTAATGTATTTCACTCAGTTGCCGCAAAATACGACATTATGAATGACCTAATGTCAGGTGGTGTACATCGTCTGTGGAAACGCCACACGATTAGCCAATCTGGCGTTCGAGCTGGCAACAAAGTACTTGATATTGCAGGCGGTACTGGCGACCTTACGTTAAAATTTTCTCGTTTAGTTGGCAGTGAAGGACAAGTAATTCTCGCTGACATCAATGACTCCATGCTAAAAGTAGGCCGTGACAAATTGGCTAACCATGGCGTCGTCGGCAATGTACAATTTGTTCAAGCCAACGCAGAAGCTCTGCCTTTTCCGGACAATACCTTTGATTGCATTACTATTGCTTTCGGCTTACGTAATGTTACTGATAAATCAAAAGCATTGGCTTCCATGTACCGCGTGCTAAAACCTGGCGGTCGCTTGCTCGTCCTTGAATTTTCCAAGCCAGAATCTGAGATGTTATCGCAGGTTTACGATCATTATTCTTTCCGCTTGCTACCCTTCATGGGTAAAGTGATTGCCAATGATGCAGAGAGCTATCGTTATTTGGCAGAATCGATTCGCATGCACCCTGATCAAGAAACGCTAAAGGGCATGATGGATGAAGTAGGATTTGAGCGCACCAGTTACCAAAACTTGACTGGCGGTATTGTCGCCCTACACAAAGGATTTAAATTCTAATATGTTAAGAAGCGCCTTTCGTCTAATGCGTATCATTTTTACCGTGATACGCTTCCGTCTCGATGCTCTCGTTCCATTCGATAAGCTACCTTGGTATTTGCGTTACACCTTGGGAAAACTCTGCAAAATCGGCAGAAAAAAGGCGCTTGAGAACCGTGGCGAACGCCTGCGTTTAGCGCTGGAGTCACTGGGTCCGATTTTTGTTAAGTTTGGACAAATACTGTCGACGCGTCGAGACTTATTAGACGATGATATCGCTGATGAACTTGCCAAGTTACAGGACAAAGTGCCTGCGTTTTCTGGCACTACAGCACAAGCTATTATTGAGCGTGACTTAAAAGCACCGGTAAGCGAACTCTTCGCGGAGTTTTCTATCACACCGCTGGCATCTGCCTCGATCGCCCAAGTGCATACGGCTAAGCTACATTCTGGCGAAGATGTTGTAGTGAAAGTGATTCGACCGAATATCGAAAAAACCATTCGCCAAGACATTGGCTTGCTCTACACCTTGGCGCACTTTGTTGCCAAAACCAGCTCCGATGGTCGCCGCCTTAGACCGGTCGAAGTCGTAACAGATTATGAATACACCATTCTAGATGAATTAGATCTGGCTAAAGAAGCGGCAAATACTGGCTTGCTACAGCGCAATTTTACAGATTCTGATTTGCTTTACGTGCCTCAAGTTTACTGGGATTATTGCCAAAAAAACGTCATGGTTATGGAGCGTATCTCTGGTATTCCAGTGGCAGACATCGATTCTTTAAATGCGGCTAAAGTAGACATGAAGTGTTTAGCAGAACGTGGTGTGGAGATCTTCTTCACGCAAGTGTTCTCTCACAGCTTCTTCCACGCAGACATGCATCCTGGTAATATTTTTGTTGATGTAACAAACCCGCAACAGCCTAAGTACATCGCCATCGATTGTGCCATTATGGGCAGCCTAGACGATGCCGATAAAAACTACCTAGCGCGCAATCTATTAGCCTTCTTCAAGCGCGATTACCGCCTAGTAGCAGAGCTCCATGTGCAAAGCGGCTGGGTACCAAAAGAAACCCCTGTTCATGCGTTTGAATCTGCGATTCGCAGCGTCTGTGAACCCATGTTTGCCAAACCTCTTAAAGATATTTCTTTTGGGCAAGTATTAATTGGTCTGTTCCAAACCGCGCGCCGTTTTAATATGGAAGTACAACCTCAGCTGGTATTGTTAGAGAAAACGCTACTAAACATCGAAGGCCTTGGCCGCCAGCTGTATCCAGATTTGGATCTTTGGGTAACCGCTAAGCCTTTCCTAGAGCGATGGATGAATCAACAAATGGGCCCAAAACGCATGCTAGAAGAAATGCGTAAACAAGCGCCAGAATGGGCAGGACAATTACCACAGATTCCTAATTTAATATTCTCTGCTTTAACGCAAGTTTCCCAGCAAGAAGAGCGTATGCTAAACCATACCGCTGCCATCGCTGAACTAGGCAAAGAAATTAAGAAAAACCGAATTAGCCTCCCTTTTAAATTATTAGGGCTGGTCAGCTTAGGTTCAGCATGGCTAACTATAGATTCTGAGTCACTAAAACACCTTCAAAGTGCTGATATTTTGAGTATTTCACTCTTTTTGATCGGCTTATACCTATTGATATTAAAACCGTAACATTCGTGAGATTATAATGACAACCAACGTACTAGCAGAACTCGCTATCACTTTAGAAGAACGTAAAACGGCAACAGCTGAATCATCTTATGTTGCTAGCCTTCATGCTAAAGGGTTAAATAAAATACTTGAAAAAGTAGGCGAAGAAAGCACGGAAACGATTATTGCAGCAAAAGACGCACTGATTTCACAAGACAAGTCAGAGCTAATCAATGAAACCGCTGATTTATGGTTTCATACATTAGTAATGCTATCTCATCTCGATCTAGGTCCTGATGATGTATTGAATGAATTAGCGCGACGCTTTAACTTATCAGGCTTGGAAGAAAAAGCTAACCGAACGAAATAGGAGCACATATGTTAGGTGGTATTAGTATTTGGCAACTACTTATTGTTTTGGCTATTTTAGTACTGGTTTTCGGTACTAAAAAACTAAAGAACCTAGGCGGCGATTTAGGCAGTGCCGTAAAGGGCTTTAAAGAAGCCGTTAACAAAGAAGACATCACTGAAGGTGAAGCGAAGACAGAGCAAAGCAAAGTCATCGACTCAGAAACAAAAAAAGACGACAAGAGCGCTTAACCTGTGTTTGATATTGGCTTCTCAGAACTGATTATTGTTTTTGTAGTGGCCTTGCTCATACTTGGTCCCGAACGGCTACCAACCGCCGCCAAAACGGCTGGCTTATGGGTGCGTAAAATACGTCGCACCATTAGCTCGGTACAAAGAGAAATAAATGCCCAACTGGACCAAGAAGAACTGCAACAGAAAATAGAGCAAACCAACCAGCGCATCATGAAAGAAGGCAATAGCATTCAAAACATGATCACCTCACCGGAAGGCAGTCGCTCTAGCAAAGATAATGAGACAGGCCAAGCAATAGAAGATGTTACACCCGATAAAGTAGCACCAAAGACTGAATCGCTAACGACCCCGCTTCCTGAGAAAAATACACCACTAGAAGCCAACACGTTAGACACTAACGAAAACTCTCGCCCTTAATTTATTGGCAGACTATTACTATTATGAGTACTGACACGTCATCCCAAGCACCTCTTGTCGCGCATTTAATTGAGCTAAGAAATCGATTATTAAAATCAGTGATCGTCATTTTAGTCATCTTCATTGGCTTATATTATTTTGCCAATGACCTTTATATGATTGTGTCAGAGCCTTTACGCATGTTGCTACCAAAAGGCAGCTCATTAATAGCAACAGAGGTGGCTTCTCCCTTTTTAGCACCACTGAAGTTAACCTTTGCTATTTCAGTTTTACTCTCTATTCCCTACACCTTGTATCAAGCTTGGTCGTTCATTGCGCCAGCCTTGTATAAAAACGAAAAGCAAATTGCCATTCCACTGCTAATTTCTAGCATCATTCTCTTCTATGGCGGCGTGCTTTTTGCCTATTTCGTGGTGCTACCTTTAATCTTTGGCTTTTTTACCACGGTTGGTCCTGGTGACGTGACTGTCATGACCGATATTAATAACTATCTGAATTTTGTACTTAAGCTATTTTTTGCTTTTGGCGTGACGTTTGAAATCCCCATTGCAACGTATCTACTGATTAAAGCTGGCGTCACAACCGTTGCTACTTTGTCTAAAAAGCGCCCTTATATTTTTCTTGGCTGCTTTGTGGTTGGCATGCTGATCACACCACCGGATATTTTCTCTCAGACTTTATTAGCCATTCCTATGTGGCTGTTGTTTGAATTGGGGTTAATGGCGGGTAGAACCGTGAAAATACCAGAAGATGATCAAGAAACAAAAGAGTTGAGCTCTGAAGTTAATGAGTAATTACTAATTTTATATTGAGTCATCTCAAAGTCGCCTCAGCTTATTACTGGGGCGTTTTTTTGCTTTCTAACAATTCTTATTAAAATCTATAGAGTACAAAGTTAAACAATCCCATCAACTCTTAGTTTTTCACAAAATGATAAGAGTTAAAAATGTCGTCAGTATGCAATAAGAGGTCGGCTTAATATCATGAATAAAAGACCCTCTCACGATAATATAAGATAAATACCATGCTTATATATTGTCATCAAAAGAACCATGATTCAGGCAACATACGCGTCACTGCGTCAGCATTAGATTTGATTAAAACACGAAATTTTATTGGAGCGAAATAATGAGTAATGACGATTCACAACAAGAAGCCGTGTTACGTCGTGACTTAGCGGCAGCCTATCGTCTCGCTGCGATGTTGGGTTGGGAAGACACGATATATACACATTTTTCAGTGCGCTTGCCTGACATAAATGACACTCCACGGTTCTTAATTAATCCATTTGGCCTTATGTTTGATGAGGTTAAAGCAAGTGATTTGGTTGTCGTTGATGTTAATGGCAAAATTTTAGAAGGTGATGCAGATTATAATTTAGCTGGTTTTACGATTCACAGCGCCGTACACACTGCTCGCGAAGATGCTCATTGCGTGATGCACACACACACAGTACCTGGTATGGCATTAGCCGCTTGTGATGACGGATTATTGATGCTGAATCAGATTAGTACCGAGTTCTATAATAATCTTGGCTATCATGATTACGAGGGCGTCGCATGGAACCTTAAAGAACGTACAAGAATCCAGCAATCTCTTGGCGACAATATCGGTTTGGTTTTGCGTAATCACGGTTTACTTACCGTCGGCGAAACCGTCGCGGATGCATTTCAAATTATGTACTACTTAAACAAAGCCTGTGAAATTCAGTTAGCCACCTCTCAAATGGCAGGTCTAAATAAAATTGTACCCATTCCTGAGAAACTCGCTGCACACGTTAATTCTCAATTTAAAGGTGTTGAACATGAACGCCATTTCGTCTGGCAAGCTTGGCTACGAAAATTAGATCGTATCGATCCTTCGTATAAGGATTAATGCGATGACCATGTCTATATTATTAGCATCTAATGACATTGATTTTAGCAATGCAGTCAAAGCTGAATTGCAGCAGTCCTATCCAACAATACAAGCTTATTTACCTGGCGAAGCCGGTTCAAAAAGTGCAGAATTGGCCGCTTGCTGGCATCCATCTGATTCTTTATTAGTTGACTATCCAAACATCAAAGTTGTCCATGCATTATCGGCTGGAGTAGATCATTTAGGGAAAAAATTGCTGACGTCTGGATTACCCATTTGCCGTATTGTGGACCCAGTTCAAAAACAGGGCATGTTGGAATATATTTTATGGGGAATTTTGAATTATCAGCGAGATTTTGAGCAATACCGAAAGTTTCAAGATAAAAAACAATGGCAAGTCTTGGCCCAAAGACCGGCATCCGACACTCAAATTGGTTTGTTAGGGTTGGGAGAAATCGGTGCTTATGTGGCTGAAAAACTGGCGCAATTTGGCTACACAGTTAATGGCTGGTCTCGGAGCCCAAAAGCATTAAATGGAGTGAATTGCTACGACGGTGAAGAAGGCTTACATACTCTTCTCAGTAAAGCGGATGTGCTAGTAAATTTATTACCACTTAATCCACAGACTCAAGGCATTTTATCCCAAGCAACATTTAATAAAATGCCTAACAATGCCTATTTAATTAATTGCGGACGTGGCGGGCATCTTGTCAGTGAGGATTTAACCCTCGCAATTCAGTCTGAACATCTAACAGGTGCTCTTTTGGATGTATTCGACGAAGAACCTTTACCTAGCGATCATTCTCTATGGACAACCAAAGGCGTGATTGTGACACCTCATATTGCTTCATCATCTTCCCTATCTGACATCGTTGATCAAGTTGTTATAAATATGATGCTTTATCAGAAAGGAGAAACGCTTAAAAATGCTGTTGCTACATAAGCGTCTATCAATCCGGAAACAGGTTCGATAATCGAGCTATTCTCAACAATTGAAAAACAAAGCAGATACTGATTTAAATATAAGTGAAGGGTAACCATGAAAAAGTAACTTTTCCGTCAACGAAGAGAGCTGTACTTTATTTGCTCAGTTTGACGGAAAAGATCCTTGGTATCAGAGCTGTGTCGATTTCTGTGAAAAGTGGGATCAAACATCTTTCGATCCAGATTATCCAACCAAACCTTTGGAACACTTTGAACTATTAGTTCGTAAGATTTTCTCAAGACTACCTTTTTCCGAGCAATATGTAGGCCTCCAAACAATGGGAAAAAGTGCCGTAGACATCGCCATGTCTGGCGTGGGCAGATAAGCAAAGCTATTAATCGGGTTAATTAGACAACTTGATCAGTCTTTATATTACTTGCCTCATTATTGGTATGTTTTTCTTTGTGTCGTATTGATACAACAAAAAGTCGACTAAATGTCACAGGAAAAAGCCTCTTTCATTATAAGATTAATTCAATCTTAATCTTATAATTTCTCACCTCATTATTTAGGACGACACTATGAGCTCACCTGATGCTAATTTAGAAATAGCCTCATTCACGCCTTACCCTATAAAACATCACCCTGTACGACTTGAATTAAACGACGAGTCTCTAACAGTTATTTGGGATCATCAACACACCAGTGAATTCCACTATTTATGGCTACGCGATAACTGCCATTGTCCTAAGTGCATATCGACCGCAACAAGAGAACAAACGTTCGAAATCTGTGACGTTCCTTTTACGATTAAAGCGTCCAATGCTTATATTACAGATGATCATAGAATCGTTATTGAATGGGATCATGACGACCATGTTAGTAAATACCACCCAGGCTGGTTACTGAGTCATTGCTACAGCAAAGAAGTACAACAGAGCCTACAATGGAAACCCATTATATGGGACGAAGAACGCATTACGAATGAATTACCAAGAACCCACCATGATGCAATTGTAGAAAGTGACACTGAATTACTAACTTGGCTACGAGCGCTCAGAAATTATGGTATTGCACTGGTTACTGATGTGGATACGAAACTCGGATCCTTAACAAAAGTAACAGATCGAATCTCTTTTATGCGCGAATCGAATTACGGCACGCTATTCGATGTCAAAACAACAGCGGCAGCGAATACCTCAGCAAATACAAATTTGCGCTTGCCTCTGCATACAGATTTATCAGCTCGGGAATTACAACCAGGACTACAGTTCCTGCATTGCTTGGTTAATGATGCGAGTGGTGGAGAGTCCATATTTGTTGATGGTTTTAAAATCGCAGAGTACATGCGAGAACACCACCCAGAAGAGTTTCGTGATTTATCTACTATTCCAATGTCTTTCTATAATAAAGACCCCTACTGTGATTACCGTTATCGTGGCACAGTCATTGCGACTGACAGTAATGATGAAGTGATTGAAGTGCGTCACGCAAACTTTATTAGAGGTCCTATTGATGTTCCACCCCATCAAACCATGGCACTCTATAAAGCGTATCAATGCTTTATTTTGCTAACACGAGAACCAAAGTTTCAATTATTTTTCCGTCTTACGGCTGGAGAAATGGTTGTATTTGATAATCGCCGTGTATTGCATGCTCGCAACGCTTTTGACCTTAAATCAGGTATGCGCCAACTACAAGGGTGCTATATAGATAGGGATGAGCTTCTTTCTCGTATTAGAATATTAGAAAGAAATACAGAGTCAAACTAAATTCTGAGCTAACACAAGAAGACGGTATTGTGTCGCTGTCTTGCCATAAAAGGCTCGATAGCGACGACTAAAATGCGCAGTTGAAGAAAATCCACTGGCTAACGCGATTTCAGTAATACTCAAACCCGAGTCAGATAATAGATAATGGGCATGTTCCATTCGAAGTTGTAAATAATACGCCGACGGCGACACTTTTAAATACTGAATAAAAAGGCGCTCTAGCTGCCTTATAGAGATAGATAATACTTTAGCAATATACACTGTTGCTAAAGGTGTTTCTATATTGGCATCCATCAACTCCAGAGCTTTAAGCACTTTGGGATGATGTACATTTAGCTTTTCTGACTTGCTAGGTCTCTGCCGATCCGCGTGATGTCGAGTTCCATTAGTGATGAGTTGCTCACAAACTAAATCAGCCACCTCACTCTGACAGTAATATTCTATAAAATACAAAACCATGTCTGACGCGGCTATACCACCAGCACAAGTGATTCGATTACCATCTATTTTAAATAGCTCATCGTGGACATTTAAGTAAGGGTATCGCTCTTGAAAGGCAGGTTTAGCCTCCCAATGCAGTGTCACTTTATAACCTTCCAATAGCTTGGCTTTAGCCAGTACATAACATCCAGTATCGATTGCACCTATTACACTGTTTTTTTTATCTAATTTCCGTAACCATTTTACACTGGCATCGCTGGTATACCTTTCTGGACGAAAGCTCGCATTAACGAATACGTTTTTTGGTGAGGGACAAGACTCAATAGCAATAGACTGTTCTAGTGCCATCCCATTGCTTGCTTTTACAGGTTTTCCATCTTCACTCAAACATTGCCAACGAAAAATCTCTTTTCCTGCAATTCGATTCGCGATACGTAACGGTTCGGTGATAGAGAGTAAGGACATCATTGCATATTCAGGCAAGAGCAATAATGAAACCGTAAATACGCCATCGGCATCTGCGATTAAAGGACCGGTTTGAGAGTAGGTGTTCATAGATAGAGGAATTCCACGGCGGATACTCGCTGTTGTACGCTTGAAAATCCTTTTCAGTTAAAACAAAGTAGCAGGCTTTTATAATTAAAAGCCTGCTACAGACAAAATCATCAACTCGATTCCGCCTTATTGCTTAGATCATATTAACACTATTAAAATGAGCTTATTGCAACCATGACTTAATAACATCAGGATTACTGTCTACCCATTTTTTAGCAACAACACTGGCTTCCTCACCTTCTGTAGATATTGCAAAGATCCACTGACTTACAACATCTGAATCAAGGCTTACATTGCTCAAGAATTTCGCAACTTTTGGCGCTCTGTCTTCTAACGATGCGGTATAGCCGATATGAACAGGTACAATTGGATAAGCACAAGTGATCTCACTGTCTGCTAACCAGTTATCGGTATTCGCATAGTTATAACAGCCATCAGGGTTATAATCTTTGCTGCCTTTCTTAGACTCGTTTGAATAACCTGTAAACGCTGGCTCTTCTAACTTACGAAGGTCATAAGCATAGTGAATCCATGATGGCGTCCAGGAATAAAATAAGATGCCTTCTTTCTTACGGTAGGCTTTTTTCAACTGAGCTTCCATGATCGCGCTAGAGAAAACTTCTGGAACAAACAGTTTATCAAAACCATAGCTTTTGGCTTTGACTTGGTTAGTTTTAACCAATTCCCAACCAGAAGCACCTGCCCAATACTCACCCACACCATCACCATCTTTATCAAATAATTTGGCAATTTCTGGTTTCGCTAAGTCATAAACAGATTTCACGCCATATTTATCTTGAATATAACCTGGAATAAAGAAACCATTTTCACCTAGATAAGGCACTTTGTTGGCTTTCACACTCCCAGTACCACCTTTGGCAACAAATTTTTCCCATGCTTGATCCTGCAAAGTCGTCCATATATCAGGAAAAACATCGACGCTGCCTTTACCTGCATCTAACGCTGACCAGATCGCCGCTTGATCTGCTGCAATAAGTTCAACATCAACATTAAATTTATCTTCTAAGATGACTTTCAATACATGCTCAATCGCTACTGCGCCATCCCAGTTTAATTCCCCAATCACGATGGTCTCTTTGGCCATAACACCTTGGGAAGCACTTAAACCTATCAGGGCAGTTAAGCTCAATGCGTTGAATATTTTCGTCATCATTTTATCCTCAGTTTAGATTCATAAAATTTATAGAGCTAACAATCACTTTGAAATGTCATAAATTGCTGCTTATATCAATTTAATGGGTATTATTTTTTAACACGACCACGAATGATTTTGTCTAAAATCATTGCGCATAAAACAATGGCAAGACCAGCTAACAATCCTTTACCAGCATCAAGACGCTGTAAAGAAGACAAAACATCGTACCCAAGTCCTCCGGCACCGATTAACGCAGCCACGACCACCATAGACAAACTCATCATGATGCTTTGATTGATCCCTGCCATAATGGATGGCATCGCCAAAGGTAATTGCGCTTTGAACAAAACCTGTCTTGGACTGGCACCAAACGCCAACATAGCTTCAGTAACTGATGGGCTCACTTGCTGAATCCCTAACGCTGTTAATCGAATCATCGGCGGCATAGCAAAGACCACTGTCGCTAATACAGCAGGCGGCTTACCAATCGAAAAGAATGCAATGGCAGGAATCAGATAGACAAAGCTCGGCATTGTCTGCATTACATCCAAGATAGGATTTAGAATTCTATTAAAACGAGGTTTTTTCGCGGCCAGAATGCCCAGAGGCGCACCAATAAGTAAGCAGATAAACACCGAGGCGCCTACTAGTGCCATAGTACTCATGGACTTATCCCAGAAGCCAAATGCCCCTAGATACGTCAAGGCGGCAGCGGTAAATGCCACCACTCGCCAACCGGCCATCTTCCAAGAAAGTAACAATAAAATCAGAGCCATGACAGGCCAAGGTGTACCAATAAACAACAGCTCTAAAAAGTCCAGCATGCCGTGGATGGCCCAAGTGATTGAATCAAAAATATTTTCAAACGAAATGGTTAACCACTCTACAAAAGCATTGATACTTTTTGCTGTGGTTGACGCAATTTTACGGCTGGTTGGAAAGGTGTCTAAAACCTCTATTACTTGTGCCGCACTAAACTTATAAATGGTTAAAGGGTAAATGGCAGCAATAAGTGCAGCCCCTTTCATCACTCTATTACCCGTTGAGCCACTTAATACACTAGGAGTAATACGCCACTTGCAGTAAAACTTGTAATACAAACTGTTTGCAACACTTCCGCCAATCAATCGACCAACAATAAGAACACCAAGACCAACCGCAAAACTCGCCTCTGGATAAGCCTCTGAACTCCAAATACTTCGAGCAATTGAAATACAACCTAGAATGTCGGTAATCAATAAAGCCCAAAATAAAAACCAGACGTTACGACTCGCCGCCCAGAAAGGCCCGGCTATCGCAGCGGCTACATTCAGTTTGTACTTCTTGCCTTGGATAATTTCATTAAATGACTGCAAATAATATTCTGTCGAGCGCCCTAAAAACTGTTTTAATCCAACAATTTCTTTCTGACTCAAAGATGGTGTTTTTTCTTCTTTTGAAGGCGTAACCGCCTCTTGTTTAACAGAATCACTCATTTGCATCTCTCCCTTGTATACCACGCAAAAGTTGGCGCTTCGTAATCACACCCACTTCTTTGTCTTGTTTTAAAACAAGAATCGGATTTTCATGATCAATGGCTAAATTAATCAGCTCATCAAGATCCGCATCGTGTGGTGCTCTTGGACAGAGACTTTGATTTAAGGTGTTCTCTTTTACATAATCTTCGATTGGACGCATAATGGATTGAGCTGACACCAATTTTAAACGAGAGATGTCTTTTACAAATTCCGCCACATAATCATTCGCTGGTGCGGTAATGATTTGCTCAGGGGTACCAATTTGTACTATCTCACCATCCTTCATGATAGCAATACGATTACCGATACGAATGGCTTCGTCTAGATCGTGGGTAATAAAGATGGTGGTCTTATTCATTTCCCTAGCAAGTTCTAGGAACTGATCTTGTAACTGACGTCGAATTAATGGATCTAACGCGCTGAAAGGCTCATCCATTAACAAAATAGAAGGGTCAGCCGCCATCGCGCGAGCAAGACCTACTCGTTGCTGCATGCCGCCAGACAACTCCGATGGCATACGATCTTCCCAGCCATCAAGCTGCACAAGCTCTATTTTTTGTTGCGCTATATTCAGTCGACGAGATTCTTCTATGTGACGTAACTCAAGCCCTAATGCAACATTCTCTCGTACAGTACGGTGCGGTAGTAACGCGGTGTGCTGAAACACCATGCCAATTTTTTCGGCACGAATTTGACGCAATTGCTTTGCATCTAAGGCATTAATGTCCTCATTTTCAATCAGTATATCGCCTGATGTTGGTTCAATAAGACGATTAATATGACGTACCAGTGTCGATTTACCGCTGCCCGATAAACCCATTATGCAGAATATTTCCCCTTCCATCGCTTGAAAACTTGCATTCGCGACCCCGACAACACAACCAAATTCTTCGCGGACTTCATCTTTGGTTAATCCTTTCGTTTTTACTGCATGCAAGGCTTCTACCGAGCGGTCTCCGAATATTTTCCATACATTTCGGCATTCTATTGCAGGTTGTTCTGTATTGCTGTCTAGCATCTAACTTAGCCCACCTATTTTGATTGAATGGTGTCCACAAACACCATATCTTTATTATGAGGGTTATTAATTAGTGATCCTCGATTAACGATTTGATAGAGCCAGCCTATTACTTAGTTTGCAAATAAGCTAGCTTCCTATTGAATAATTAACGCTTAATACCCTTTTCCAGTCGGTACTCGCTGAGCGTTTGCATAATGCGAACTAAGCAATCATCTCTTTCTTGAACAAGGTCATCGATCGATGCGCCATTCGCTTGGTTTAAACAACCTTGAACCATATTGTCCTTTAAGTCTTGCGTCACTTCTGGCGCTTTTAACCGGGTCAATGGCTCTTCC
Organism: Marinomonas sp.; assembly: GCA_052107635.1. Classification (GTDB taxonomy): domain Bacteria; phylum Pseudomonadota; class Gammaproteobacteria; order Pseudomonadales; family Marinomonadaceae; genus Marinomonas. The sequence goes on from JBQEFB010000004.1 coordinate 41,608, forward strand.
AATGCATGTTCAAAATGATCAAGTAAATATGCCATTCCACCTTGCCCACCACCAAGATGGTAAGTCAAACAATGCCCCATAATAGCCCAGCGTAAACCAAGCCCGTGGATGATGGCTTTATCGACATCTTCAACGCTGCATTCGTTATTTTTCACCATATACAAGACTTCTCGCCATATCGCTTCCTGTATACGATTACCAATAAAACCTGGAACCTCTTTGTCCATTTTGGCCACTTGCTTTTCAATTGACTCATAAAAAGCAGCCGTCCAATCCACAACGTTTTGGCTTGTTTTTTCTCCACCAACAACTTCACAAAAAGGCATTAAATATGGAGGATTAAAAGGATGCCCAACAATGAAACGCTCTGGTTTTTCGTGCAAGTTCACAGCCATATCCGTCATTGGAAATCCAGATGTACTAGAGATAATGACCACATCAGCTGGCGCTATTCGATCCAACTCAGCAAATAGTGCTTGTTTGGCATCAAGCCTTTCAGGTGTGTTTTCTTGAATCACTTCAACACAGGAAACCATGTCTTCTAAAACATCAACAAAACGTAATTTGTCTCTGCTGGCGCCTTCACGTAGCCCTAACTGCTCAATGGTTGGCCATGCTTTATCTATCATCGCCATCAATTTTTCTTTCGCATTCGGACCCGGATCATAAGCCACCACTTCCATGCCCATGCGCAAAAAATGCAATGCCCAACCACCACCAATAACACCAGTACCAATCACACCAATTTTTGTTACTTCATTCGGATTTGGACGAGCCATACCGTTTTCTCCAACTATTATTGAGTGCCACGTAAACGTAGTTTTTCACGGGCTTCAGTAGGGCTTAAAATACGCGACCCCATGTTTTCAATAATATTTACAGCTCGTTCTACAAGTTGACCATTTGTCGCAAGCACGCCTTTACTGAGGTACAAATTGTCTTCTAAACCGACTCGAACATGACCACCTAACAGTGCAGATTGAGCCACCCAAGGTAATTGGTTACGACCCAATGCAAACGCGGCCCAATTTGTATCTGCAGGTAACATATCAACCATAGCTTTTAGCAAGGCAGCATTTGGCGGCGTGCCCCAAGGAATACCCTGACACAACTGAAACATAGCATTTTCAGCCAACAGACCTTCTTTCATCATTTGCAGAGCAAACCAAAGGTTACCGGTATCAAAGATTTCCAGTTCAACCGTAACCCCTAATTTTTTGATATGAGCCGCACCAAGGCGCAACATATCTGGTGTAGATATATATACTAAATTGCCATCACCAAAGTTCAGAGAGCCACAATCTAAAGTACAGATTTCAGGTTTAAGCGCTTCAATATGAGCCAAACGCTCAATAGCTCCAACAAGATCAGTGTCTTTACCAAAGTCTGCAGGATTTTCTTCAGGGCCAACGTAAAGATCGCCACCCATACCACCGGTAAGATTAATGATAATGTCACATTCTGATGCGCGCAGTCGTTCACATACTTCAGCATATAAATCGACTTGGCGAGAGGCTTGTGTGGTTTTCAAATCACGCGCATGAATATGAGCAATAGCCGCTCCAGCATTCCATGCTTCAATAACAGAATTGGTGATTTCTTCAGGAGTAATAGGGACATGAGGATTACGCGCTGCAGTATCAGCAGCCCCATTCACGGCACAGGTAATAATGACATCTTGATTCATCATGTAAGCTCTTAAATTGGGTAAATAAAGACTAGAAAGTTCAACAGGTAATGAACTCTAGATATTGGTCCTTTTAAAGTTACACTGCGGTGCCTTTTTATTTTACCTAAAACCGACTATATATTCTCCTAAAGCGACTATTTTGCGCTTTTTTTTATAAATAACACCTTATCCACCCACGAAAAGCAGCACAACCAATAAAATAAAACATGATTGAAAGCCTAATATATATAATTCAAAAAGGCGAAAGGAAGAGAAAGAGAGTAGCTGTGAATAAGCCTACTCTCTTTAATGTAAATTGTATTAAATAATGTCAATAACACTTTGCTTTGGAAGGCGTGATTTTGGCAATGCAGCATTAAAATCGTTAACGGTGTCGCTATAACCCATGGCCAACGCCACATGACATTGATAACCAACCAGCTCATCAGAAAACGCCTCTGCAACCAACTCGTGATCAATACCTTCAATCGGTGTGGAATCGATTTTTAGTCGGGCAAGCACATGCATAAGATTACCTAAAGCAAGGTAGACTTGTGCTTTTGTCCAAGCCGCGTTATTACCTTGCTCATCTGTATTCATATCCACAAAGGCAAACGAACCAAATGCTTGATCTCTATTTTCTTCTGCTATTCGTCCAATCTGAACATGAACATCAAGTACTTTGTTAAAATCTTCACGACTGTAATTCGTTTTATGAGCTAACAAAATAATGTGGGACGCTGCTTTTGCATGCTTTTGATTAAACTGATGCTTGTTCTCAAAAGTATCATGGAATCGCTGTTTTGCCTCATCACTTTCTATCACAATAAATTTCCACGGTTGAGAATTTATTGAAGAAGGAGACAAGCGAAGTGCTTCTAAAATTATGTCTAAATCTTCCTTTGAAATGACTTTGGAAGCGTTGTAATGCTTTGCTGTATATCTATTTTCTAGATCAACAATAATCGGGTGCGACATGCACAATTCTCCATGAGATTAAGTTTAGTAGTATGTAATTCGCCTCAACTTATCGCGCTTTATTGTAAAAGTAAAAAAATAATGACTATTTTTTTAAAAGCTTTATCCATTGATAAATGATATTTATTTTGGCAAAAAAAGAATCAATCTATCTCTCTTGGCTAGGGCTTTTTGAAAACTGCTGCTGGTAACAACGAGTAAAATGGGACAAAGAAACAAAACCGCAGGCAACAGACACCGCCGTGACACTTTCGGTAGTTTGCTGCAACATATTACGTGCTTTTTCTAATCGTATTTGTCGATAAAAAGACTTAGGTGTTTGCTGTAAATTATGCTTAAACAAGCGCTCTAATTCACGCCCAGATATCCCCAAATGTGTCGTTAATTCTGAAATATACAAGGGCTCTTCAATGTTTAGTTCCATTAGCTGAACCGCTTCAATTAAATGCTTGTTACGGCTATTTAGGCGGATTTGTAGTGAGCGACGCTGAGGTTCCGTATTACCACGTTTATGTGTATAAATTAGCGCATCAGCCACTAATGTGGCCAATTGTTGACCGTGCTGTATGCGAATTAAATACAGCATCATATCTAGTCCGGATAGCCCGCCAGGGCAAGAGAACACCTTTCTATCAATCACTAATAACTCTTGAACAAACTCTACATTAGGAAAAAGATCCTGTGTGCTTTCGTGATTTTCCCAATGCACCGTAGCTCGATAGCCATCTAAAATACCAGCTGCTGCGGCAAGATAAGCGCCCATATCTTGACAACCAATATCAGCACCAAAATAGCTTTGTTGACGAATAAACCCTAAAACAAAAGGTGAAGATACTGTTTGTGGATCATGACAACCAGAACAAATAATTAATATTTCACATGTTTGTGTGTCATTAATACTGGCGTCCGTCATAATATCGATGCCATCACTACTGCGAATCAAACCACCAAATTCAGACACCAACTCCCATTCGTAAAGAGGCAAACCACTTGCTGCATTGGCATGACGAAGAGGGCCTAACATTGACGTTAAACCAAATAACGAGAAACCTGACGTTAATAAAAAGTGTACCTTTCTAGGGTCATTTTTTGTTTTCTTATGAAGCACTCATGATCCTTTTTTAATAATGAAGAAACAACATTGTCGTATAAAGACAAACTATATACGACTTTAATCAATACAATGTATTTTTTATACCTATTATAGACCCTGTGGATACACCCTCTACTTCAGCTCTAAAAACCGCTTTCATCATAAATAAGGTAGAAAAATGTCTTTAGCACCACAAGGTATGTCAGAAAAAATAGAGCAAGCTATTCTATTATTTGAAAGCCCAGTTTTATCAGAATGGATTGACTATAACGGCCATATGAATGATGCCTGCTATGTCATTGCTTTTAGCCAAGCCGTTGACGGCTTTATGTCCTTCATTGATCTTAATGAATCCTTCCGCAAGCAATACAGCGTATCTATTTACACGTTACAAAGTATGGTCAGCTATTTACAGGAAGTATCTGAAGGAGAAAATATCTTAATTAAAGGCCAATTATTGGAAAGCGATTCAAAAAAACTACGTTTGTTTTTAACCATGTATCATGCAGAAACTCATGATAAATTAGCAACGATGGAAACGCTCCTATTACACATGGATATGAAACAGCACAAGGCATCTCCTTTCTTGCCTCACACTCTATCTTTGGTTAAACAAGTTCAGACAGCTCATAATGAACTAGAAAAACCAAATAATGCAGGTAAGCCAATTAGCTTAAAGCGGATATAGTCTGAGGTTTATAGGACACCTCAATCCAACATAAAGGTAACAGGGCCATCATTGGTAAACGAGACTTTCATGTCTGCACCAAAGCGCCCTGTTTCGACTTTATCGTATTGTTCTCTAACCTTATCCACAAAACCATTAAATAACCGCTCACCCTCCGTAGGAACTGCGGCTGTGGAAAAGCCAGGCCTTAGCCCTTTTTTCGTCTCTGCAGCCAAGGTAAATTGAGAAACCAACAAAACACCTCCCCCCACCTGCTGAACATTCAGATTCATTTTTCCATCGGTATCACTAAACATTCGATACTTAAGCAGCTTGTCCGCCAAACGCTTAATATCAGCATCGGTATCACCCTTTTCAATACCCACAAGAACAAGCTGACCATGATCAATAGAACCTATTATTGCTCCGTCTACAGCAACACTGGCGTTAATCGCCCTCTGAACCAAGACCTTCATATCCACCTCTTTTTGATTGAGCTGTCTGTGATTCACTTTATCAAACCCCAGAAAAAACAAAAGCGCCCTAAGGCGCTTCTGTCGCTCCTGAACTTATTTACATAAGCTCATTTGCTGCTGCTCTGTTAAAACACTTCTATTGAAGCGCTTTATTGAACGACTCTTACTTACGACCGTGACGTTTACGTTCGTTTTCAGTTAGGTATTTCTTACGAACACGAATACTAACTGGTGTTACTTCTACCAATTCGTCGTCTTCAATGAATTCAAGTGCTTGCTCAAGTGTTTGCTTGATTGGTGGTGTAAGCGTCAATGCCTCATCTGTACCAGAAGCACGTACGTTAGTCAGCTGCTTACCTTTAACAGGGTTAACAGCTAAATCGTTATCACGTGAGTGAATACCAATGATCTGACCTTCGTAAACTTCAACAGCATGACCTAGGAACATACGGCCACGACTTTGCAAGTTAAACAAAGAGTAAGCAGCAGTTTTACCAGTAAGCATACTTACTAGTACACCATTCTTACGACTTTGTACTTCACCGTCTTTTACTGGACCGTAGTGATCGAAAACACTAGTCAAAATACCAGAACCAGACGTCAATGTTAGGAACAAGCCACGGAAACCGATCAAACCACGTGAAGGCATCATGAATTCAAGACGCGTACGGCCTTTACCATCTGGCTCCATGTTAGTTAACTCACCTTTACGTAAGCCGATTTCTTCCATGATAGAACCTTGATGCTGATCTTCAACATCGATTACTACCATTTCGAACGGTTCAGATTTAACACCGTCAATTTCTTTCACAACTACTTCAGGACGAGATACGCCCATTTCGAAGCCTTCGCGACGCATTGTTTCGATCAATACAGACAAGTGAAGCTCACCACGACCAGACACGATAAATTTATCTGGCGTATCGCCTTCTTTAACACGAAGTGCAACGTTATGGATAAGCTCTTGGTCAAGACGGTCTTTGATGTTACGAGTTGTAACGTATTTACCTTCTTTACCAGCAAACGGTGAATCGTTTACGATGAATGTCATACTTACTGTTGGCTCATCTACCGACAAAGGTGGAAGCGCTTCAATACAAGTAGGATCACACAAAGTATCAGAAATACTTAGACCATCGATACCATTGATACAAACGATGTCACCAGCAGAGGCTTTATCAGTGTCAACACGGTCTAGACCATGGTAACCCTTAACATTTACCACTTTACCTTTACGCTCATCACCATTCGCTGATTTTACAATCACTTGTTGGTTAGGAGATAGGCTACCACGTGTGATACGGCCTACACCGATAACGCCAACGTAGCTGTCGTAATCCAATGCAGAAACCTGCATTTGGAATGTACCTTCTGGATCAACATCAGGAACAGGAACACTTTCTACGATCATTTCGTACAGTGGCGTCATGTCGTCTGCCAAGTTATCTGGATCAGTACCAGCTTGACCGTTGATTGCAGAAGCGTAAATAACAGGGAAGTCTAATTGTTCTTCCGTTGCACCAAGGTTATCAAACAGATCAAAAACTTGATCCATAACCCAATCAGGACGAGCGCCAGGACGGTCAACTTTGTTGATAACAACAATAGGACGCAAACCTTGCTCAAATGCTTTAGAGGTTACGAAACGCGTTTGCGGCATTGGGCCGTCAACAGCATCAACCAATAGACATACGCAATCAACCATAGAAAGTACACGTTCCACTTCACCACCGAAATCGGCGTGTCCAGGTGTGTCTACGATATTGATACGGTAATCATTCCATTTGATAGACGTGTTTTTCGCCAAAATGGTGATACCACGTTCTTTTTCTTGATCGTTGGAATCCATGATGCGTTCGGAACCTTCATCTTTACGATCAAGAGTACCTGATTGGCTCAAAAGTTTATCAACTAGGGTAGTTTTACCATGGTCAACGTGCGCAATAATGGCAATATTGCGTAACTTACTAATATCATTAGACATTTTAATTCTCTGCATTAAGCGTAGGCAAAAAGATATATCGCTGCTTGGCTCGAGCAGCTATGCTCTACAAGCGCGTTGAATCTCAGTACGGGGTAAAATTCGCGCAATTATACCCTTATATTTGTTAAGATCCCATTAAAGTGACCAAAAAAAGCCAATAAATAATTATCAAAGGGTATTTAACCAGCGCAAACAATAGGGTTATTCAGCGACCTACGGTAAGTAAATACCCACATTAGTGCGGCCTTTACCCAGTAAATACGACGCATGAATACGACTCATGACACCTTTGCCACAATATAATAAATGCATAGTATCCGCATCTAATTGAGGCCATTGTGAATCTAACGCAAAAAATGGAATCACTTTTACTGAGCGCCCACTGACTTTTAATGGCCGTTTCGCTGCTTCATCTGGATGACGAATATCAATAATCACTTCGTCTCCCACTGGCATACGTACTTCTGGTATTTCACCTTGATATTGCTTGCCGACATCGTCCATGACATTTTGGATCGACATGACACGCATCTCTTCAATCGCTTTTTCTAACACGGCAAAATCAAACTTAGCTTCTTCACGCTCCACACGATACATTTTTGCACGGGTCGTTGGCTTCACCGAAATAACACCACAGAATTCAGGCATACTGGCAGCAAACGTCGCAGTACCAATATCAATCGCTTTGTCGATAATCTCTTGTTTATTCGTGGTAATTAATGGGCGAATAACCAGCTCATCAGTGACTTGATCAATGACTTTCAGGTTAATCAGTGTTTGACTCGATACTTGCGCAACACTCTCACCTGTTACTAATGCCTTGGCGTTAACACCTTCCATTACGCGCTCTGCCGCACGCAGCATCATACGCTTCAAAATAACGCCCATTTCGGCATTATCGACCTTAGTTAAGATCTCACCGACTACCTCTTCAAAAGGAACGGTAACAAATTTGACGTTCAAACCAGAGCCATACTTTTCCCAAAGAAAGCTAGAAACCTGCTTTACGCCAATCTCGTGAGCATCGCCACCTAAGTTAAAAAAGCAAAAGTGTGTTTTCAGCCCACGACTCATCGTCATATAAGAGCTTACAGTTGAGTCATAACCCCCTGAAATCAACGATAGCACAGAGTCCTGGGAACCAATTGGATAGCCACCCAACCCTTCTACTCGCTGCTCTATCATCCATACTCGGTTATCACGAATATCAATAGGAACAAGAATATCTGGATTTTTTAAGCGAACACTGTGAGCGCCGCATTTTGCTTTTAAACAACCGCCGATATAACGCTCCGCTTCGACAGAGGTAAAGTCATGATGACCAACTCGTTTTACTCGAACCGCAAAAACAGCATCCGCCAAAACATCACCATAAGAAACAGCCGCTTCTTCAATAACCGCATCCAACGTCGTAAACGGGAATTCACGTACAAATTGAAAATGCGCAATACCGGCAACATTAGATAGCGCTGCTATAAAGTCTTCACGTAATTCATCCCGCTCAGACAGCACCTCGATAAAATCCCAATTACCTGCTACCACTACATCTACATCATACCTTTTAAGCACGAGTTTTATATTTTGACGTAACTGTTTGATAAATGACTTTCTTACAGGACGACTCTTGATGGTAATTTCAGCGAAAAACTTAACAATAAACTTCATAGGGATTGCGGTGCATGCCAGGTAATTAAAACGGAGGTTTATTATAAAGAAAAGCCTAACTGGACGAAAACAATATATTTGCACCACAAGCATGCAACACGAAAATTTTAGCACCAAAATAAAGCAAAAGTTTTTATATTATCTATTTATACGGCCATAGAAGAGTGCGCCGAGTGAGGTGATTTAGTCTATCCTTATGTTTTAAAAGGATTTTATGTCGCGCCCAAAATTCTGGCACAAGTTATGCTTATTAAGCCACCAATAGCGCTTCACCTTGAAGCGACTTTCTAATACTATGTCGGAAGAAATTTCGCTTTAATTACATTGGAGAACCAACTATGTCAAACAAGACCCTTGCCTTGATTGCTGAGCACGACGCGAAGTGGGTTGACCTTCGCTTTACTGATTTTAAAGGTAAAGAACAACATGTAACTATCCCAGCAGGAACGGTAGACGAAGAATTTTTTGAAAACGGTCAAATGTTTGACGGATCTTCTATCGCAGGCTGGAAAGGCATTAATGAATCCGACATGATCATGATGCCGCAAGACGATACTGTTATCGTTGACCCATTTACTGAAGAAACAACATTGATTGTTCGTTGTAACATCATCGAACCTTCTACAATGCAAGGTTACGATCGCGATCCTCGCTCTGTTGCTCTTCGTGCTGAAGAATTCCTAAAATCTACTGGTCTTGGCGACACAGCTTTCTTTGGTCCTGAGCCAGAATTCTTCATCTTTGACGATGTTCGTTGGAAAACAGACATGTCAGGTTCTACAGTAGAAATCAACGCTGAAGAAGCTGCATGGTCTTCTAACAAAAAAATTGAAGGCGGCAACATGGGCCACCGTCCTTTCGTAAAAGGCGGCTATTTCCCTGTTCCTCCAGTTGATTCTCACCATGATCTACGCGGCGCAATGTGTGGCGCAATGGAATCTATGGGTCTTGAGATCGAAGTACATCACCATGAAGTAGCGACTGCGGGTCAAAACGAAATCGGTGCTAAATTCAACACACTAGTTAAGAAAGCAGACGAAGTTCAAATTCTTAAATACTGTGTACACAACGTTGCTCACGCCTACGGCAAAACAGCGACTTTCATGCCTAAACCAATCGTTGGCGATAACGGTTCTGGTATGCATGTTCACCAATCTTTCTGGAAAGACGGTACAAACCAATTCGCTGGTGATCAGTACGCTGGTCTATCTGATATGGCGTTGTATTACATTGGCGGTATCATCAAGCACGCTAAAGCATTGAACGCGTTCACTAACGCTTCAACAAACTCTTACAAGCGTCTTGTTCCTGGTTTCGAAGCACCTGTTATGTTGGCTTACTCAGCTCGTAACCGTTCTGCTTCTATCCGTATCCCATACGTTGCAAGCCCTAAAGGCAAGCGTATTGAAGCTCGTTTCCCTGATCCAACCGCTAACCCATACCTAGCATTTTCAGCTATGTTGATGGCTGGCATCGATGGTATCAAAAACAAGATTCACCCTGGCGATGCAGCAGACAAAGATTTGTACGACCTTCCAGCTGAAGAAGCAGCCGCTATTCCTCAAGTTGCTAGCAGCTTAGAAGAAGCGCTTAAGTGCCTAGATCAAGACCGTGAGTTCTTGACTCAAGGTGGCGTTTTCTCTGACGACATGATCGATGCTTACATCGCTCTTAAAGCAGAAGAAGCACAGCGTGTTGCAATGACAACAACACCACTTGAGTTCGAACTTTACTACAGCCTATAAGCTTAGAAAGTACTTAATATAGATAAAAGCCCTGACTCACGTTAGGGCTTTTTTTTGCCCTAAAAAAAACAACGTTTTCTATTTGCACCCATATGAAGCACTATCTAGGCTAACCTTTTGAAAACAACCGATTAACACTGCCTTTAAAATTGCCCATTGTTGGTTCGTATTTTGCAGTTAAAAGATTAGTCACTAAAGAGGCATGACTGTGAATAGTTTATTAATAGATCATTTATCCACGGCTGTGGTGCAAGTAAACCGCGAGCTTATTATCATATATTTAAATCCTGCGGCAGAGATGCTCCTTGCGGTCAGTCGTAAACGTATCTATGGCCAAAGTCTAGACAGTATTTTTCGTGAAAATGAAAAAAGCGTTAAGTCCTTATTTTCTGCCATTGAATCAGGCCACCCTTTTACTAAGCGTGAAGCGGAAGTAGAAAGAGCAAATGGTAAGAAACTATTTTGCGATTACACAGCCACTCCAGTGATCGGCTCTATTAATACAACAAGCAGTCTTGTCATTGAGCTTTACCCAAGAGATCGAATGAAGCGAATCTCATTGGAAGACGAATTAATTGCCAACCATCAAACCAGTAAAGAGCTAGTACGCAACCTTGCCCATGAAATAAAAAACCCACTCGGTGGCATTCGTGGCGCCGCGCAATTAATCAGTCGCGCGTTTAAAGATGAAGCACTCAAAGATTACACCCAAGTTATTATTGAAGAATCCGATCGCCTTAGAGATTTAGTAGATCGTTTATTAGGTCCTCGTCAATTACCAAAAACCAAGCCACTTAATATTCACCGAGTCATTGAACGAGTAAAGCAACTTATTCAAGTAGAGTCAGACGGGTGCATAGAAATTATTCGCGATTATGACCCTAGCATTCCCGATATCATCGGCGATGAATCACAACTCATTCAAGCATTGTTAAATGTGACTCGTAATGCCATGCAAGCTTTACTAGAACAAGATAATAACAATCACAAAGAAATTCGATTAGTCACACGCGCGCTTCGTCAATTTACTATTGGCTCTAAGCGCCATCGATTAGTTTGTAAAATCAGCATTATTGATAATGGCCCAGGAATTCCAGAATCTATTTTAAAAACGCTATTTTACCCAATGGTTAGTGGTCGTGCCGATGGCACTGGACTCGGGCTATCCATTTCCCAATCTGTTATTCACCAACACGATGGGATTATCGAATGCCAAAGCCAACTGCAAAAAACAGAATTTAACATATTAATGCCAATTGAGACTGTTGTCCTAGGCAAGGAGAAAAAATAATGACACCACAAGAGACGGTATGGATAGTAGACGACGACAGATCAATTCGCTGGGTATTAGAAAAAACCTTAGAGCAAGAAGGGATTCAATGCCGACTTTTTAATTCGGCGGAAAACTTGGTCAACATGATAGACCAAGAACAACCTAGCGCCATTATTAGTGATATCCGCATGCCTGGCATGGACGGTTTAACGCTACTCAATAAGCTACAAACTGAGCACCCGCATCTCCCCGTGATCATTATGACTGCGCATTCTGACTTAGAAAGTGCTGTGGCTTCTTATCAAGGTGGCGCTTTTGAATATTTACCAAAACCGTTTGACGTAGAAGAAGCAGTTACTCTTATAAAGCGCGCCATACTACATTATCAAAAAGCTATGCCATGCGCTGAAGACAGCACCACCGCGAATGAAATTGAAGAGCAAGTTGATAAAGACATCATCGGCGAAGCACCCGCTATGCAGGAAGTATTTCGTGCCATTGGTCGCCTAGCAAACTCTAATATTACTGTGCTAATTAATGGTGAATCAGGTACAGGTAAAGAGCTTGTAGCTCAAGCATTGCACACACACAGCCCTAGAACTGCAAACCCATTTATCGCTTTAAACATGGCAGCCATTCCTCATGACCTGATTGAGTCTGAGTTATTTGGCCATGAAAAAGGGGCATTCACGGGAGCAAATACGCAACGCCGAGGTCGTTTTGAACAAGCCAATGGCGGTACCCTCTTTTTAGATGAAATAGGCGATATGCCAGCCGAAACACAAACCCGACTATTGCGCGTTTTAGCCGATGGTGAGTTTTATCGAGTTGGCGGTCATACTCCGGTTAAAGTAGACGTACGTATTATTGCTGCTACACATCAAAATCTCGAAAATCTCGTAAAAGCAGGCTCCTTCCGTGAAGATTTATTCCATCGCCTGAACGTGATTCGAATCCATCTTCCTAAACTAGCGGAGCGCCGTGAAGACATTCCCAAATTAGCACGTCACTTTTTAAGTCGCGCTGCTGAGGAATTGGCTGTCGAACCTAAGCTACTCACCAAAGAAACTGAAAACTATCTTACTAGACTCGAATGGCCTGGTAACGTCCGTCAGCTTGAAAATACCTGTCGCTGGCTAATCGTTATGGCATCAGGTCGTGAAGTTTTAGTTGAGGATTTACCACCTGAACTACTCTCTGCACCACCAACTGAACAACCATTTGGTTCGTGGGAAGATGCTCTGAAAAATTGGGTAGATAGTGCATTAGCAAGCGGTCAAAAAGGTATTTTGGAACAAACAGTGCCAAAATTTGAGCGCATAATGATAGAAACCGCACTGGCTCATACTGCTGGTAGACGCCGTGATGCGTCGCTTTTATTAGGCTGGGGGCGCAATACATTAACCCGTAAAATTAAAGAGTTAGGTATTGATAACACCGAGCAAGAAGAGGATTAATAGACACTAGGAAAGATGATGTAGAACAGAGATTTCATTATATTCTGCATCATCTTAACTTTCTCAGATCTACCTCTTGCTTTTAACATAACAATCCCATACTAATAAATAATCACATTAGATAAACACATAAAACAGGACCTTGTTATGTATCCAACACTTGAATCTATGGGCGTCAACAGTACTGAAAACATAGAAAAGTTCACCCTCCGTTATGAAAATGGGCAAGATGTTTTAAAAGTCTATTATCGACGCGAAAAAGGCTCTTTACTGCCGAAAAGCAAAAAATTTAAATTTGGTCGATCAACAAAAACGGTTCTAGCTGACGGTGGTCAACAAACCTATCGCCAAGTACAAGAACCGTCTTTAATAGTGGTTCGTGCGTTAGAAGAGCTTGAGCTTATTGTCGGTAAGCAACACGATATTAAGGTGACGAAAGAGGATCTAATCCTTGAGCTAGAACACTTAGAAAAGGTTATGGAAAGTAAAATAGCTGACATTAAAGAAAAAGTGAACGCTCTAAAATAAGCACAGATACAACAGCGGAGCATAATGTGGGCCTCTAGGCTGATTAATTTTTTTTAATCGGCCTTCATTTCTGGCTCAATACAGCAAATAGCCTTAAAATTCTCTCTGACATTTTTATTTTGCCAGTCTGAGTCACTACGTCATGAAATTGATAACTTCCCCAGAACAGCTCTCCGAAATAATGCGCCAAGGTGGTGTGATTGCTTACCCAACCGAAGCGGTTTGGGGATTAGGTTGCGATCCATTTAACGAAGCCGCCGTCACAAAAATCCTGCAACTAAAGTCGAGAGCAATGGAGAAAGGGCTTATCTTAGTTGCTGGAGAAGCATCGCATATGCAGGCTTGGGTAAAGACACTCAGTACCGAATCTACCATTAGATTAACGAGTAAAACGAATCTACCAACGTCTTGGGTTGTTCCTGATACCAGCATCGCTCCACAATGGGTACGCGGACAACACGATAGCGTTGCCATTCGCTTATCTCAATATGTACCAGTACAAACACTCTGTAGTGCATTTGGCGGTGTCATTGTCTCAACTTCAGCCAACCCAGCCGGACTTGATCCTGCTATGACTAAAGAAGAAGTAAACACTTACTTTGGCGATAAGATAGATGCGATTTACGATGCCCCATTAGGAAAAAGCCAACAACCTTCTCAAGTGAAGGATTTACTCAGTAATACCTTGTTTAGAGCTTAAAAACAAAAAATGGCGAAGCCGAAAATTCAAATCACTTAGAATCTACCGCCCCGCCATTCAGCACTCTTTATTATATTGTCGACGATTTAATGTCCGCCTAAATACGCTGCTCGAACTTCTGGATTCACCAATAGTTCGTCCCCTGTACCCGTCAATCGTATCTCGCCATTTACCATGACATACCCACGATCAGCCAGTTTTAGCGCATGATTCGCGTTCTGCTCCACAAGGAATATCGTCATCCCTGTGCTTGCCACATCTTTTAAGATTTGAAAGATTTGTTTAACAATAATAGGGGCAAGTCCTAAACTTGGTTCGTCCAATAATAATAACTTTGGCCGACTCATCAAGGCTCGAGCAATGGCTAACATTTGCTGCTCACCACCAGACATAGTCGATGCTCGCTGATTGCGACGTTCTTCTAGACGAGGAAACAATGCAAACATACGTTTCATATCTTCATCCGCATGTTTCATTCCTATTGGAATAGTCCCCATCAATAAGTTTTCTTCCACGGACATCCCTGGAAATATACGCCGCCCCTCTGGAGATTGAGCCAAACCGTGAGAAGCAACATAATGTGCCGACTTTTGCGAAATATCCTCGCCACGATAAATAATCTCACCACTAGAAATTCGTGGTTGTCCAAAGATAGACATCAACAAGGTAGACTTACCCGCTCCATTCGCACCTATCATGGTAACGATTTCGCCTTCCTCTATTGATAAAGACACTTTTCTAAGCGCTTGGATTGGACCGTAATGGACATCCACCTCTTTAAACTCCATCAAGGTAGTCATAGGGTCATCTCCTCGCCATCTTCTGCCCCAAGATAGGCAGCAATTACTTTTGAATTCGTCTTAATATCATCAGGACCACCTTTGGCAATCACTTCACCGCGATCAAGCACCACAATATAGTCTGATATATCCATCACCATGCCCATATCATGTTCAATGAGCAACACAGTCGTACTATGTTCATCACGCAATACACGGATCATCTTCGTCAATGCTTCTGTTTCAGAAGGATTTAAACCGGCCGCTGGCTCATCAAGACAAACAATTTCTGGGTTGGTACACATCGCCCGAGCAATTTCTAAACGACGCTGTTGCCCATAGGACAATTCACCTGCTAATCGGTTTGCAAACTCGACCAAATCTACAACCCCAAGCCAGTAAAAAGCGCGCTCTAGCGCTTCCTCTTCTGCTTTCTTATAGGCTTTTGTATTTAAAATACCGCCCAATAGATTTCGATTTACTCGCATGTGCTGAGCAACCAATAAGTTTTCGACCACTGACATTTCTTTAAACAAACGAATATTTTGAAATGTTCTAGACAGACCTGCACGATTTACGAGGTGAGATCCCCCAAACATTTTATATTTTAAGCGCTGGTAAAATGCAGTAGGAGAAAAGAAATCAGATAGTTTAAAGGCTTCACCTAATACCTTAATCACACTCGTTTCTTTATTATTGGCAGACAATATAATGTGTCCACCCGTCGCTTTATAAAACCCAGTTATGCAGTTGAACACCGTTGTTTTACCAGCGCCATTGGGGCCGATTAAAGCAGAAACAGAGCCTCGCTTTATATCAAAGGTCACATCATTAAGGGCTTTAATACCACCAAAGTGCATAACCAAGTTTTCTATTTTTAAAATATTTTCTTGGCTCATTTGATTGCCCCCTCTCTCGCAGAAAAACCATTCCGTGTTACACGTACTAAACCTCTAGGCTTCCAGATCATCATCACAACCATCAAGATTCCGAACAATAAAACGCGGTACTCGGCAACTTCTCTTAACATTTCAGGCAATACGGTTAAACAAAAGGCAGCAATCACGACACCTAATGTTGAGCCCATTCCACCTAATACAACAATGGCTAAGATCAGGGCGGATTCGAAGAAAGTAAACGAAGATGGACTAACAAACCCTTGATAGGTAGCAAAGAAAACCCCGGCTAAACCGGCAGTCGATGCCCCCATCATAAAGGCAGATAATTTAACCAACACATGATTCAAACCTAAAGAACGACAAGCAATTTCATCTTCCCGTAGCGCTTCCCAAGCACGACCGATAGGCATTTTAACCAGGCGATGCTTAATAAAGAGAACAGCCCAAACAACAGCAAATAAAACCAAATATATAAACATATATTTGTAGCCTGAATCATATGGGAGATTAAAGAACTCATGAAAAGTCTCACCACTTGCGGACCTTCGCTTAAACTCTAAGCCAAAGAATGTTGGTAGCGGTGCAGAAATACCGTTTGGTCCATGTGTCAAAGACACCCAGTTAGTTAATATCAACCGAATTATTTCACCAAAACCTAAAGTAACTATCGCCAAATAGTCCCCATGCATCCTCAGCACCGGAAAACCTAATATTGCACCGGCAAAGGCAGCGGCAATGGCAGCAATCGGCAACATAGACCAAAACCCTAAGCCTAAGTTTTCATAACCTAATGCTAATGCATAAGCACCAATCGCATAAAACCCCACAAAACCAAGGTCCAGCAACCCTGCCAAACCAACCACAATATTCAACCCAAGCCCTAAAAGAACGTAGATCAAACCTAAGATTAATACCGTTAATATGTATTTGGACGCAATAAACGGAATAAGAAAACCGATCACCATTACCAACGGAATAACCCAAATCATTTTAGATTTATGATTGGGTGGGTTCACCGTCACGCCATCATGATTATTAGCGTATTTAAACAACATCGCCTTACCTTTATCCGTTTGGAAATAGTAAGACATAAAAAGACGACCAACGAATACCATTGCAACGATCCAACTCACTCGTTGAAAATCGATATCAAAAGTATAACCATCCAGAATGATCCCCATAATAGGGCCGAAGACCACTAATGCCATTAATGCAGCTACTACCGCATCGATGACGCATTGTTTATAGCTCATACCTGCTGTTTGGCTCATTTATACTTTCTCCACGGCTGGTTTGCCTAGAAGACCACTCGGACGAATAATCAAAATAAGGACTAACAAGGAGAAGGAGAAGACATCTTTATAATCAGAACTCACTAAACCGGCGAACAATGATTCAGAAAGACCAAGAATTAACCCTCCTAACATAGCACCAGGCAAGGATCCAATCCCACCTAATACCGCAGCAGTAAAGGCTTTAATCCCCATAATAAATCCAATATAGAAATCAAAAGCACCGTAATCTAACGTGACCAGTACCCCTGCCAATGCAGCCATGGCAGAGCCAATGACGAAAACAGAAGAAATAACTTTATCGGTATCAATACCCAAGATGGAGGCCATCTTGCGATCTTGTTGAGTCGCACGACACATACGCCCCAACTTTGTTTTTTGAATAATATAAGTAAGAACAGCCATCCCAGTGAGTGCGATAAGCAGAATCAATACTTTCATATAAGTAATCTGAACAAAACCATCCCCTATATGAAAACGAAAGGCACCACTTATCAGCGTAGGCACACCTTGTTGATTTGGCCCCTGACTCAACTGCACATAGTTCTGCAAAATAAGAGACATACCAATCGCTGAAATCAACACAGACAAACGACTAGAATTACGTAAAGGACGGTAAGCAACGCGCTCTATCACCCAACCGTAAGCACCGGTAATGACAATAGTGAAAACTAATGCACCAAAAATAATAAAAGGAAAAGATTCAACACCAAAAAAAGTAAGTAGTGCGATCGAAATGGCGGTGAGATAAGCAGATACCATGTAAACATCGCCATGGGCGAAGTTAATCATGCCAATAATGCCGTACACCATGGTGTAACCTATCGCAATAAGCCCATAAACAGAGCCTAGCGTTAGACCATTTACCAACTGCTGGAGAACGATATCCATCGTATAACCTCGTGGGAATATAAGTCGAAGATCAAACTCGCCAGAGAATCACCTCCGACGAGTAGTGCAATAAACCAATCAGAAAAACTAGTTTAATTGTTCGTATTTACCTTTATCGTCCCACTCATACATAACGTAGTCGGATACGGTTAAATCCCCCTTAGCATCAAAGGTTTTCTTACCCATTACGGTATCAATAGGGTTAGCATGCAACCATTCAGCTCCTTTGATTGGGTCTAAATTGCCATGTTTAAGTGCCGCCGCAGCCACTTGCATCGCCGTGTATGAATAAAGGGTATAGCCTTCTGGCTCATAGCCAGCAGCTTGGAACTCTTTAATGACTTCTTTACCCGCTGGATAAGACATTGGATTAGCACCAAATGTCATCATTACGCCTTCAACATATTTTGGACCACCGGCAACGGTAACAAACTCATCAGACACAATGCCGTCACCCGACATGAAGATGGCTTTTGATCCCTGTTCACGAAGCTGACGAACCAATGGACCTGCTTCAGAATGCAAACCACCAAAGTAAACAACATCGGCGTCAACCGAACGAATCTTAGTAATGAGGGCATTGAAATCTTTTTCACCACGAGTCAGACCTTCATACATAACTTCTTTGGTGCCATAAGCATTAAGCGATGCTTTCATTGCATCAGCCAACCCCTTACCGTAGGTGTCTTTATCATGAATAATAGCGACACGTTTCGCTTTCAACGTATCAACAATATAATTTGCTGCAACATCCCCTTGCTGGTCATCTCGACCACATACACGGAACACGTTAGGTAAGCCTCGATCCGTGACCGTCGGATTTGTTGATGCTGGTGTTATCATTAATACGCCAGCTTCAGCATAAATATTTGAAGCCGGTTGAGTAGAAGAAGAGCAGAAGTGACCAATCACTGCGACGGCATCATCAGAGTCAACTAAACGGTTAGCAATTGAAACAGCCTGCTTTGGCTCACATGCATCATCCGCTTTCACCAGCTTGATCATTTCACCATTGATACCGCCCGATTTATTGATATCTTTTGCTGCCTGCTCAGCGCCTTTCCATAACTGCTCACCGAACGCCGCATAAGCCCCAGTATGAGGACCCGCCACACCAATAACCACATCAGCTTGGGCAAGTGTCGCAGCACCCGCTATCGCTATAGAAATCAACGTTTTTCTTACAACCGTATTTGACATAAGAAGAGCTCCTACTCGTTTTATTTATCGTTATTGTCTTAAAGCAAGAAGTATTCCAACAATTCACAAGCCATAAAATGACATATAAAGTGCACTTAATGGTATAAAAAACACAAAAAATGTGCACTGATATATAGCATAAAACAGAGTTCTGATTAATATTTGGTCAATAGAAGAGCACTAAAACAGCACATATAAAATAGTAAGGCAGCGGCAAAAAAAAATATAAAAATCCAAAAAACACAGGATAAATAGGCTTTTATCCTTATTGAAAAGATAAATGCACCCATAAATTAACTGCACCAATATCGCCTGAAGGGAGTTTTAAATAGAAAAGGCTCATCAAGCTATCTTGCCTATCTATCACTAAATTTAGGATCAAGGGCACTGAGGAAGGGTGAACAAGAAAATATACTGCTTGAGCTAGATAGTTAAACTATGTGCTTTCAACATCTAACTCAAACAAGAAATACTTTTTACTGCTGAGGAACAGGGCTGTTCTGCAAAACGCTGGTAAGAGGCACCAAACGAACCCCTTCTTTTTGGAGCGAAACAAGACGTTTTTTCAAATACGTCATCGTCTCTGGATAAGGGTGACCAATAGCCAATGCTTGACCGTTGCGTTTCGCCTTTTTAATCAAGCGTGTAAATTGTCGATCGATGGCATTCTCGCTACGAATGTTATCTAAAAACACATCTCGACTGGTTGTTTTCAATCCGTGTTTTTGCGCCGTCTTATGCGCCACACTATGGGAAGACGTTAAGCTATCAATAAAAAATAATGAGCGCCCCTGAAGAGTCTCCATTACCCAATCCATTGAATCTTGCTTCGCGGTTAATAAACTCCCCATATGATTATTAACCCCCTTGATTCCTGGCAAGCTATCAATATCTTCAATAAGGGCCTTTTTCAGCTCTTTTTCAGACATTTTGACATACAGACCGCCAGGCCCAAGCTTAAGCTCTCGTACATTCTCCATCGGTGCATGCAACATGGTCACACGTGTCTGTTCTTTTGCTCGTACTGCGGTTTGCTTTGCAAAAGGTGTCATCGGTAAGATTGCTAAAGCGACATTGTGAGGCAACGCCAATGCTGACTCCATACCATGTCGATTATAACCAAGGTCATCGATCAAAATCGCAATTTTAGGTAATTTCGCTTCATGTAAAGCAGATAGCTGTTCTGGATGCAGAGCATCATACTGGGACTTTGTAACTTTTAAAAAAGGCGGCGCTATTTCCAGATTCGTATGCAATGACTGCAACGCATCACGTTGAGTAACTTCATTAATAACAGGACCCAACCATTCCTTAGTCAAAGTTCTGTGTTGACTCGTAATGTGTGGGCCAGCAACACTCTGTTGCACTAAGGGACCCAATTGATGCGTCTCCACTGCATACTCTTCAGCTTGAGCTGGCATGCCCATCAAACTCAATAGAGCCAATACGCACGATAATACGCTTATTTTAATATTTACGACCTTCACGGTTTACTCTCTAAAGGGTGGTAATCAAACTTAGGTAATGTTTTTAAAATAGTCGCCGCTTGATATAACTGAAAATCTGTTTTTGCCAAATCACTTAGCGCAAATTTAATATCAGAGCTGGTTCTCTCCGCACCACCAGTGCCATTACTTAAATGACCTTTTAATTCCGCTTCTTTCACAACAAAATGCTTCTTATCAATATTCAACATAGCAGGCGGAATGATTAAATCAGGCGTAATACCTTGCGCCTGTATAGAGCGTCCGCTTGGCGTGTAATATAAGGCTGTGGTTAATTTGACGGCCGCCCCATCAGATAAAGGGACAACAGTTTGCACTGATCCCTTACCAAACGACTCTGTCCCTAGTACAAGTCCGCGCTGATGATCTTGTAACGCGCCAGCTACAATTTCAGAAGCTGATGCCGAGCCATCATTAATCATGACGACCAAAGGAACAGAAGGAAATCTAGTATTCTCTGTCGTGGCGTTAAAACGGCTGTTTGATAATTCATGACGACCTTCCGTATACACAATCAGACCCTGATCAATAAAGGCATCCACGACACCAACAGCGGCCTGCAGTACGCCACCGGGGTTATTCCTCAGATCTAACACCACGCCTTTAATCGTTTGTTCTTTTTTCAATTTATCAATAATTTTATACAACTCTTTATCCGTATCACCTTGGAACTGGCTAATACGTATATAGGCAATGCCTTTACTTAACCATTTACTAGTAACACTCGCATCTTTGACTAAACGACGTTCGAGATCAAAATGTTTAATGTCGCCATCACGTTCGATATCCACCGTCACTTTCGTTCCAATTTCACCACGCATAAGCTTCATTACATCTTGAAAGCCAAGATCAGCAATAAAAACGTTATCGACTTTAACAATCACATCACCGGATAAAATCCCCGCTTCTTTGGCAGGCGAATCGTCGATCGGAGAAACGACAATTAACTTGTCATCTTTCATCTCCACTTCAACGCCCACTCCAGCGTAATTACCGGATGTTAATTCATCAAACTCAACGACTTCGTCTTTCGTCATATATTCAGAGTGAGGGTCAAGTGCAGACACCATTCCTTTTAACGCCTTGTTTAACACTTCTTGATCTGATAGTTCCTCTACATAGCCTTCACGAATAGTGTCAAAGGTTTCCACAAAGGACTGTATTTGCGACACAGGAAGCGTTGGCTGCTCAGTAACGGTCACTTTCTCTGCTGCGATACTTTGCTGAACAGAAAAGGTCATTAGTGCTAACAACAAACCTCGACTTAGGGGATTTTTCATGTTTTTTCCTGTTGATTGTGTCATGTATATGAAAGACAAAATATTGCTAATAAACGGCTAAAATCAACTAGATTTCACCCAAGAAAGCGGTGTCAACGGTGTGCCTTCATGTCGAATAGCAAAGAAAAGAGCTGACTCAGATCGGCCACCAGAACTACCTACTGTCGCGACCACATCATCCGCATTTACCCATTCGCCTACTTCTTTTAACAAACTTTGGTTATAGCCATAAAGCGACATATAGCCATCCCCATGATCAATAATCATTAAAAATCCAAAACCACGTAGCCAATCAGAAAATACGACTCGACCATTAAAAATCGCATGGACGTTAGTGCCTTCTGCTGACTTTAGCGTCACACCGCCTAAATTTACTTTCCCATCGGAGGTTAAACGTACTACTTTTCGAAGTGGACTGACTAGCTTGCCTTTTTGGGTTGAGAAAGGAACATCTTGATCAGGCAACTTTATATCCGCTAATGCTTCTTCTAAACGAGATAGCATTTCTGTCAACGCTTTTTGGTTCTGAGCCAATTTCTGAGAACGTTGATTACCTTGCGCCAGGTCCTTATCTAACTTAGCCAATAAACGACGGCGATCTGCTTTCTCTTGAACCAAACCTTGTCGCTTCTCAATCAACGCGGCTTCTTCTTGCGCTTGCTGTGCCCGCTTTTGACGAATACTTTTTTCGACCAAAGTAAGGTCATTTACCTCATTCGCATAGCCATTAATAAGGGATTGTCGAGCAGTGGAAAAATAACGATTGTATTGCAACAAACGCATCGACTCTTCCGTATTAGAACCATTCAAAAGTAATTTAATACCTTCTTGTTCTCCAGAACGATAAACCGCCCTTAATTGGGCGGCTATTTGATCATTCTGTTTTTGGATACTGAGCTGAAGAGACTGTTGTTGTTGCTTTAATTTACCAAGTTGCTTTTCACCTTGCTTCAGGCTGTCCTGCAAATCTTGTATTTTTTTGATCAAAGCCTCGATCGACTTTTCTTTATTTTCTAGCCCCTTTTCAACATCAGAACGTTGGGACTTTGTCTCTTGTAGCCAATTGTTGAGTTTTTTTAAATCTTTTTGTAATTCCTGTATTTGCTGTTTGGCCTCGGCAGGCGTTTGAGGCTCTCCTGCTGCCCAGCTCACACTAGACAACAAGAGCAATACAACACAAAAAAGATGACGACAAATAAAGGTCATCAATACCTCACTGACGAGTTAGCAGACTAACGCCACTCATTTCTTCAGGTTTTTCCATTCCCATCATATCCAACAAAGTCGGCGCAATATCACATAAAGCCCCTTCTTTAAGACCAAGACCTTGGGCTGGAGAGAACAAAACTAAAGGCACAGGACCAGTCGTATGTGATGTTAAAGGCTGAGTTCCATCATTGCTTAACATTTGCTCTGCGTTACCGTGGTCAGCCGTAATAAGACACTGACCTCCGTTGACTTCCAAGGCCGCGATAATACGACCTAGACAGAAATCCACCGCTTCCACTGCTTTTACCGCTGCCGCAAAAATACCGCTGTGGCCAACCATGTCACCATTAGCAAAATTACAAATAATCGTATCGTATTTACCCGCTTCAATGACTTCCACCAGCTTGTCCGTCATTTCTGGCGCACTCATCTCTGGCTGTAAATCATAAGTAGCTACATTCGGAGACGGAATTAATTCACGCTCTTCACCCTCAAAAACCGACTCTTTACCGCCATTGAAAAAGAAAGTCACATGCGCATATTTTTCTGTTTCAGCAATGCGTAACTGCTTCTGACCTGCGTTCGACAGTACTTCACCCAGAGTATTACTTAGCGCAATCGGTGGGAAAGCAACGTCAGCGGCAATGTCAGCGGCAAACTCTGTAAAGGTAACAAACGCGGCATAAGCAGGGCGTGATTTACGCTCGAAACCAGTGAAATCATTTTCAGTAAAAGCACGTGTTAATTGACGAGCACGATCAGGGCGAAAATTTGCAAATACAATAGTATCGCCATCTTCAACACGAACTGGCGCGCCAATCACGGTCGCTTTCACAAACTCATCATTCTCATCACGAGCGTAAGCGTCTTGAATCGCTTGCTGTGCAGATTCCGCCTGATATTCCCCTTCACCAAGCACAATCGCATTGTAAGCGGCTTCGATACGCTCCCAGCGATTGTCTCTGTCCATAGCAAAATAACGCCCCGTAAGTGTGGCAATTTTACCAACACCCAACTGCGTTAATTTTTCTTCTAATTCGGTAATTGGTGTTTGTGCTGAGCGTGGCGGTGTATCTCGGCCATCAGTAAAACCATGCACATACACTGCGCGAGCGCCCCGTTTAACCGCCAACTCACACATTGCCATAATTTGCTCATGATGACTGTGTACGCCACCATTAGAAAGTAGACCAAGAATGTGTACCGCTTTACCTGCTGCTACGGCTTTATCAACACCAGAAACCAATGCTGGATTTTCAAAGAAAGAGCCATCATCGATGGCTTTACCGATACGGGTAAAATTTTGATAAACAACGCGCCCAGCACCAAGGTTCATATGACCAACTTCTGAGTTGCCCATTTGTCCATCAGGTAAGCCAACAGCTAACCCCGAGGTTTTAATCAAAGAATGTGCTCGGTTATTCCACAAACGATCCCAATTGGGTGTATTTGCCGCTTCAATAGCATTCGATGCGGAAGTCTCGCTGTGCCCCCATCCATCTAGGATGAAGAGTGCTGTTGTTTTTTTATTCATGATAAGGCATCTCGTAAATTGAACATAACTTATGGCCTGATACTATCACAGGCATGTAATTCTGTTACAGGTTGCTGGTGCTATTCCAGCTATTAATTCTCTTTATTACCTCGCTTGTTTGGCCAATAACCAATCACGAAAAATTACCACTTGCTCTAAATCTGCTTTGTCCGCTGGATAGGAAAGTAAGTATTCATGTGGTGTCGTGACGGCATCCCCAAACGGCGCAATTAACTCCCCTGAGGCCAAGCTACCTTCAGCTAAGATACTCGGAATTACGGCAACGCCCATGGCACTTTTTGCGGCTTCGATTAGCATATGAAAATGTTCAAACGTCGTGCCACCAAAAGAACCGCTTTCTAGCCCTTTCGCTGCCATCCAATCTGACCACGCATTAATACGCGAAGACGAATGCAACAAAGGAAAATCAACGACATCGCCGCTTTGCCAGTTTTTCTGTTGAGTATCATTATGACGCGTTAACAGATCCGACGAACACACGGCTACTACTTTTTCTTGCATTAGCTGGTGCGACACAGCTCGTGGCCAATGGTCTCCACCATAATGCAAAATAACATCCACACTTTCTGCGTCCTCAGTAGCGGCATTGCTTAATGAACGTACTTTAATTTGAAACTGGGGATGTTGCTGTTGAAATTCGGCAAGCCGAGGTACCAGCCAATGGGAAGCAAAAGTCGGTAACGCAGAAATGGTTAACGTAGTTTTTTCATCTTCTCGATACAGCATTCGCAAACTGGCCGTTTCCATACCATCGAGTAAAGGCACCACTTCTTTATAATAAGCGGCACCTGTTCCTGTCAGCACCAAACGTTTATTCAGGCGAATAAACAAATCACGTGACAAAAACTCTTCAAGGTTACGTATCTGACGACTGACAGCACTTTGCGTTAGGTGTAGCTCTTCGGCTGCACGCGTAAAGCTAAGGTGTCTTACCGAGGCTTCAAAACACTTCAGTGCGGTTGATGACGGGATATATCTCCGCATTCTTGGACCACTTTGTTCTAGGATGTTAGAGGAATAATACGTCATCTACCCTAAGACAATTACAAGAAAAAAGGAATAGCCTACTCTGAGGCATTCCTTTGTTCTTCATCGTGGTATTTTTCAGCTAATCTGTTGCAAATTACTAGATGCGCTTAATCAAGTGCATGAGTTTTTTGACCAAGGTGATAGGTCTGCGCGCCCACCTCATAAAATAAACGCTTTAACTCTCTAAGAGGAATATCACGTAATAACGTCGTTGGTACTGATAGCGACTCTCGTTCACCAGCAAACCATTGCGCTAACTCTTTACCCATCACGGTACCAGGTCCAATACCACGACCACTGTAACCGGCCACGCTATACAATCCTCGCTGTAACTGTTGGCAATGGGGAAGATGGTCTTCGCTGTAAGCAATTTTTCCTGTCCACGAGTAATCCCACTCTACTTTATTGAGAAATGGAAATAACTCACTCACCCGTTGAGAGGCCCAGTTTGATAAAACGCTACCTTCTCCACCCATTCCTCCGAAGACTAAACGTCCTTGCTGATCTAACCGAAACGAGCTCATCACGGTACAAGTATCCCAAACGCCTTCACGATTCGGGAGGATTTTCTCAAGCTGTATCTGACTCAAGGGTTTACTTGCTAATTGACTGTAAAAAATAGGCACAAACTTTCTCGCCTGCTGCTTAACACCATGCTCACTATAAGCGTTCGTTGCCAGTACCACTTTTTCTGCGCGGACTTGACCATAAGGTGTTTTAACCAACCAACCATCGTCTGTTGGTTGCACGCTATTAACAGGGGAATAATCAAATAGCTTGCCCCCTTCTTTTAGTGCTGCATGGGCCAAACCATGGGCATAAGACAAAGGCTGAATAGTCCCTGCCCTTGGGTCGAATAAAGCGGAATTAAACTTAGCCGAACCGATACGTGCTTGAGCCTCTGCTGCGTCCAACATTTGTACCGGAGCGCCGCGCTGGCGCATTTGCTCAAAACGCCGTTGTAATTGCGCTATTCCTGTTTTTCCAACCCCTGCATGCAAGGTACCATTACGTACCGCCTCACATTGAATGCCGTATGCTTCGATCAAGCTATAAACCAGATCAGGTGCACCAGCCAACGTATTATAAAGCGTTTGCCCCGCTTCAATACCTAAGGCCTTATCAAGTTGCTCAGGTTCAAGCCACACCCCGGCATTTGCTAAACCGACATTACGTCCTGAGCCACCGAAGCCAATTTCATGAGCTTCAAGCACTACTGCAGAAATACCGAGTTTACCTAAATGAAGCGCTGCCGATAATCCCGTAAAGCCACCACCAACAATAACAACTTGCGCTTCATGATCACCTTGTAAAGGCATCAGTTCTGGACCTGGATCTGCACTAGCTCGCCATAAAGAATCACACAAAGGTTTCGTCATATTCACGACCTCAACAGCCGCCTAAAACGACCTTGATAATATAAAGTGCAGACTCAAATTGAAAAAGCACAAGGAAAGCGAAGACAATAAAAACCAAAGAATAGCTGCTCTTTATTGCCTCCTCACTCAACGCATATTATTCAAATACAATGCCTTGTGCTAATGGCAGCTCACCACCATAGTTAATGGTATTTGTTGTACGGCGCATGTAATTTCTCCATGCGTCAGAACCCGATTCACGACCACCACCCGTTTCTTTCTCACCACCAAATGCACCACCAATTTCTGCACCAGAAGTACCAATATTGACATTGGAAATACCGCAATCAGATCCCGTTGGCGACATAAAAATTTCTGCTTCTCCTAAACTCTCTGTAAAGACCGCAGAGGACAACCCCTGCGGCACTTCATTTTGAATCTCGATTGCTTCATCAAAATCGCTATAGGTTAAGACATATAAAATTGGCGCGAAGGTTTCTTGATGGACAATAGGCGCATCATGAGCAATACGAACAATGGCCGGCCTTACATAAAACCCTCCAGCAGGAACTCCCTCTGTGACACGTTCACCACCGCAAACAATCTCTCCGCCTTGCTGCTGTGCTGTCATCAATGCCATTTGCATAGCAGAAAAACTGCCTTCATCGACCAGAGGTCCCACCAAATTGCCCTCTTCTAATGGATTACCCACTCGCAATGAACCATAAGATTTAACCAAGCGTTCAACCAAACCATCCACAACAGACTCATGAGTAATTAAACGACGCAATGTCGTACAACGCTGACCTGCGGTGCCTGCTGCCGAAAAGACAATGGCACGTAATGCTAAATCTAACTTTGCGGTTGGCGACACTATCATCGCATTATTACCACCCAGTTCCAGTAACGAACGACCAAGACGACTTGCCACTGTTGTTGCAACTGCACGCCCCATGACTGTCGACCCTGTGGCTGAGACTAATGGAAAAGTGTCACTTGCCGCAATCGCCTCACCTAACTCACGATCACCAATCATTACCGAAACTGCCGCTTTAGGGATATCAGGCATATCTGCTAATACGTTTTGCGCAATCTGATACATGGCCAAAGCACACAATGGTGCCTTTTCAGAAGGTTTTAATAACACTGGATCGCCACAGACCAACCCCAGCATAGTATTCCAAGACCACACAGCCATAGGAAAGTTAAAAGCCGTAATAACGGCCACTGGCCCCAGTGGTTGCCACTGCTCCATCATGCGGTGCCCTGGACGCTCGGATACAATAGACAAGCCGTGCAACATTCGTGATTGACCCACCGCAAAATCACAGACATCAATCCATTCTTGTACTTCGCCCAACGCCTCAGGAACAATCTTACCCGCTTCTAGTGAGATAACTTGTGCAAGCTCTTGTTTGTATTTGCGCGCTTCTTCACCAATACGTCGTACCAATTCACCTCGACGTGGTGCTGGAATGGTACGCAACACTTTAAACGCTTCCTTTAACTCTATACTGACACTATCCAGTTGTGACGGGGTGGCATTATTAAATTGCGATAGTTGTGTTCCATCAATTGGGCTATAAGCTGCAAAGGCAGCGCCTTCACCTAATGCCAGACGATTACCGGTCAACACACTGTAAAAAATATCGCCTTGTTTAAGTTGATTAACCCCAAGTGTTTCTAAGCAAGTAAGTGACATAGTAAGCCTCTGTAATCCGTATATTGAAAATCTGTAAATAACGCACTTGTATAAAAACAAGGCGCAATGTCTTTTCAACACACTACTTAGCTTAGGCATTAATGAGAAATACCGTTTTCCTGCGGGAGGTCTAGTTTTTGCCTATAGCCTACGCCATACTCAAATGAACACAGATTGCCTGAGATGTTATTTATGGATGTTCGTTCACTTCGATATTTTATTGCAGTTTTTGAAGAGCGCAGCCTAAGCGCGGCGGCAAAGCGTTGTTTCATTGCCCAACCATCTATCTCCACGACCTTATCGCAGCTAGAAGACGATCTCGATACAAAGCTATTTGTACGACATTCTAAAGGTGTAGCGCCCACTGACAGCGGTACTCTGCTGTATCCTCATGCATGCCGAATGGTGAACGAGCTTAACGATATTAAGGATATGTTTCGTAAAAACGCGCAACCGCTAGCGCTGTCTATTTCATTAGCACCTTTTTTATCTGGCACCCTGATTAGTCAAGTGATCAAAACCATGCTCGACGATATTCCAGGACTCACACTTAGTTTAGTCGATGCCTCAGAAAGCGCTGATTTACGCTTTACTTGCGACAGTTATACCAAAGAAGATGATGTATTTTACCCTTTATGGGAAGACGATTACGTCGTGGCGATGCCAGTCGGCTATTGGCTAGCTGACTACACCTCTCTATCTATTAAGCAAATAGACAAACAACCTTTTGTTTCTCGTACACCATGTGACATTTTGGAGTCTTGGAACTTTATCATGCAAAAACAAGGTCTTAGTACAGATGTAAGAGCGCAGGTCAAAACAGAGGAATACGCGTTAGATTTGGTCGCTGCAGGGTTAGGGATCTCATTGATTCCTGAACACTCATCTCGAGGCCGAGGTGATATTGTCTTGCGGACACTGAACGACATTGCTTTAAAACGCGTCGTTGGTTTGGCACATAATAAAGATCGTAGCTTTCCAGCTTATGTCATCAATACTATTTTAATGACGAAAAACACCCTATGTGGCAAAAAGAATACAACTAAATCGAGAGTCATCTAACTTTTTCGCATGACAAAATGCATTTTTAGCCTTTGTCGCAGCACCACAACATCCAGTAGAGTCGTTTGTATCGCCATCCTTTTTTAGAGGTAAGTTATGCAAGCCACTCAATTTTTCGACACTTTATGGCAACACTATATTCAAGTAACACCACAAGCGAATAAGATTCAAAGCCTTTTTCACAAGCTAGGTGAAACCGTACTTAACGATCATATTGCGGTTCGCACCTTTGCTAACTCGCCTATTTCGTTAACAAAACTAGAGCCTCAATTAATCAGTATGGGGTATCAAGCTTACGGTGCTTTTCGCTTTGAAAAAAAGCATCTCGTGGCACGTTGCTACAAGCATCCTGATCATGATGATTTACCTAAAGTTTTCCTCTCTGAGCTATTAGTCGATGAACTGCCCGCACCTTGCCAGGCCATTATTAACACACTAATAGAGCAAATTCCGCAAGATGCCGTTCAGTCTCCTGCTATTTTTTGGTCAGGTCTATTATGGAAACAACTCACATCCGACGACTATGAAACCTTAACTGAACACAGTGAATACGCAGCTTGGCTTGCCACTATGGGGTTACAAGCCAACCATTTCACTGTCAGCATTAACGCATTAGAGTCGCTTTCCACCATCGAAGAGGTAAACCAATTACTACTCGATGAAGGTTATCGTTTAAATGAGGTCGGGGGGCTTATCAAAGGATCTCCCAGTTTGTACTTAGAACAGTCTTCGACCATGGCAGATAACATTGAGTACACCTTCTCCGATGGGAAAACGAAACATATTCCAAGCTGTTTTTATGAGTTTGCACGTCGCCACACCATGACGAATGGATCTCTGTTTGATAGCTTTATTGAAGGTAATGCAGACAAGATATTTGACTCGACCAATCGCCAAATAAAGTAAGTCTTAGCGCCATTTACTAGTCACCATCAAAAACCAGACTGTGTTTAAGACCCATACGCGATTACCTTGTATTTGCGATAAACGACTTGTCTGGTTTTTTTTATTCCTCACGACAAAGAGTCATCTTTTTCTAAGAAACTACATCCTCTTACAAGGAGTGTGTACCCGCTAAGCTTGCCGTGTATAATGCTGGCAGTTTTTTTACAGGTCTTAACCGTTATGATGATAAATCAATTTATTGAATTTGCGACCAACCATTGGGAAATGGTAGCCGTATTTGTAGCTGTCCTAGCGACGCTTGTCTTTTCTGAAACAAAAAGTGGGCCTAAAGGATTAACGGCTTCTGCCGCCACAACGCTGATGAATACAAGCGATGCGGTAATACTTGATATTCGTCCAGAAAAGGAATTTAAAACAGGGCATATCACTGGTGCGATCAACATTCCGGCTGCTAAGATCAAAGATAGCTTAGCAAAGCTTGAGAAACACAAAGACGCCCCTATTATTGTAGTTTGCAAATCAGGTATTCACTCTGGCGCTAGCTCTAAAGAGTTAAAAAAAGCAGGGTTCAGCAAAATCT
This sequence comes from Marinomonas sp., assembly GCA_052107635.1. Lineage (GTDB taxonomy): Bacteria > Pseudomonadota > Gammaproteobacteria > Pseudomonadales > Marinomonadaceae > Marinomonas. Next base: position 73,090 of record JBQEFB010000004.1, read on the forward strand.
ACAAACTTCAAGGTGGTGTTTCTGAGTGGCAATCCTCTAACCTACCATTGGTGAAAAAATAAGCGAGACAATATATGGCGACTGTAACAATTTACTCTAGCGACTACTGTCCGTTTTGCTCTCAAGCAAAACAGCTACTCGCGCAAAAGAACATTGCGTTCAACGAAATTCGTGTGGACGGACAACCTAAAAAGCGCGCTGAAATGACGCAAAAAAGTGGTCGTCGTACAGTACCTCAAATTTGGATCGGCGATACTCACGTTGGCGGTTGTGATGAGTTATTCGACTTAGAACGCAACAAAACATTGGATAGCTTACTCGCTAGCTAAGTATCACGCAGCAGTTAACCAGAATACTACTGATAACAAAAAAGGAACGATAATGGCTGATAATAATGAAGCAGCAGTTAACCAAGAAGAACAAGGTCCTCAGCTGTCTCTACAACGTGTTTTTCTAAAAGATATCTCTTTTGAATCACCACGTTCTCCAATGATTTTTCAAGAAGAATGGCAACCAGAAGTTGGCATGGAGCTTAATACGCGCAGCCGTCAAGTTGGTGAAAACGTTTTTGAAGTCGTTCTAGATATCACACTAAACGTAAAAAATGCGAATGAGCCAGCTTATCTTGTACAAGTTCAACAAGGTGGTCTATTTGTTATTTCTGGGCTTGATGATCAACAACTTCATCACGCACTAGGCGCTTTCTGCCCAGCAACAATATTCCCTTACGCACGTGAAAATATTGATGCAACTATCGTTAAAGGCAGCTTCCCTGCCGTTATGCTAGCGCCAATCAACTTTGATGCTTTGTATCTAGAAAATCTACAAGCACAACAGCAAGAAACAACAACCACAACACAATAATCATCTATCGTGCTGTTCGTTGATAAAGGAGGCCCTGCGCCTCCTTTTTTGTGGCATAGTTACCCTTCGTCTATGCTTAATAGCAATCACTAATACGGCGTTATCATATGACTAAAAAAAGTAAAAAGCCTTGTCCATATTGCTTAAAAGCACGCTGGCTTCTACTCTATTTAGCCTGCATGGCGTTAATCGGTTTACTGTTTATTAATCAGTTCCTAGGGAAAGGGCACTAATGTGAGATGGGCTATTATTTGGATTAGTTTCACATTATTAACAGGGTGTGCAACTTACAAAGAAGAAATAGACCAAGGCCTTACCTTGGCCAAAGCAGGACAATGGGAACGTGCTGAAAGTCCATTATCCGATGCTCTCAAAGGCAATGACCATGACAAATTACTCTATTATCTAGAAATCGGTACCTTGGCACAAAATCAAGGCGACTACCTACGCAGCAACGAGCTATTCGAAAAAGCCGATCAGTTGAGTGATACTTTCTTCCAAAAGAATTTTACCAATCGAGCTTGGGCATTACTCAGTAATCCTCGTCAGGGAGATTATCGCGGCAGCGCTTTAGAGCGTGTTTATATTAGTTATTTTAAATCCCTCAATTATCTAGCTTTAGCCGAGCAAGCAGATAACCAAGCGAAAAAGCTCAAACTCACCGATGCGGCCCTCGTGGAAGCGCGTCGTATTGGCAATAAACTCAATGAAATTCAAGCGCAACAAGCGACTTACCAAGACCTAAACGCTAAATCAAAACAAGCGTTCTACCTGAAAGCAATAGACTGGCTGAGTAATTTCTACAATGGCGGGCGCAGCACCGAAGAATACGCGTATCGAGATGATGCATGGGGCCGTTATATGCAGGGCTTACAATATGAAAAAAACAAACAATACGATGATGCACGCATCAGTTATCAGGCTGCGGCAACTCTCTACGAAGCAGGTTATGCGAAACAATACGGTTTGTCTGACATAACGACCGAAAGAGCTTGGCTCGATACAATTCGTATGATGCGCAAAGGCGGTGGCTGGAGCCATCAAGAAATAGCCAAACTCATTAGCAGTAAACTCTCTAGTAAAATGCAAACAACACTCGCTTCTTATCAGCAAGATAATGGTGAACTGGTGATACTTGAGCACGAGGGGTTTATTCCAGATAAAAGCGAAATGACATTACAGCTGTATGCTGACCCGAAAGCCTATTCTTTAGTCTTACAGCCGCTAGCAGGCAGTGATCATCACCACCAAAACGACGCTTTTCGCTGGTTTACTATGGTTTACTCAGATACTAACCCTCTCAATTTAATCGCCAACTACAAAGCAGGTGGTGCTTGGGGCGCACTGGGTGGTGTATTCACCAAGCGTGTCATTGTTGGACCGGTAGTATGGCGCCAACTTCAAGCCGCTCATTTAGACACACTACTCACACAACAATTTATTCGTGTCACTGTGCCATATTATCGACGCTTTACACTCAACGAGCAGCATCCGACACTCGTAATTGAAGGAAGTACTAACGTAACCAATTCTATTCAAATGACTTCTCTGGCAGATATCGCCTTACAAGAGCAACTGGCTACAGCACAACGAGATATCTATGAAGGGTTAGTTCGTGAATTATTACGCAGCTGGTTAGCGGATCGTGTTACACAAAGCGTCCACGACGACACAGCAAGATTACTACTCAGCTTTATTGGTCAAGTCACTGTTATTGCATCCTCCGCTGCCGATACTCGTAACTGGCTGACGTTACCCGCTCAGATAAAACTTACTAGAGTGCCGTTGCCTGAAGGAACATACCATCCTAAGTATTCAGTCGGTTCTCATCGTTATTCACCTGGGAAATTTGCTTTACACGCTAATGAAATAAAAGTGTGGAACTTACGTAACCCAGACTAAACTTAGCCTCTATAAACGTCTACCATGTTAGATAAGATTAATAAGGATTTAAATTATGAGATTACTCGTTCAATGCAAATATCTACTCGTGATACTGGTTGCCATTTCTTTGGCTGCTTGTTCTAGCAGCGTAAAACGAATCGACACAGATCAAGAAGTTGCCATTTCTGATAAATGGAATGATATCGACTCAAAATTAGTCTCTGATGCCATGATTAACGATATGCTCAGCTTTCCGTGGTACCAAGACTTTAACTTCTCGAACAAAGGCAACCCTACTATTATCATTCAAGCCATTCGCAACAAGAGTGCTGAACACATTCCTGTTGATACTTTTATTAATGATATCAAGCGCAGCTTATTACGAGCAGGCAAAGTAGACTTTGTTGTCTCCGGTGAAGAGCGCAACGATATTCGCAACGAAAGAAGTGAACAAGAAATGAACGCGGCTCCTGATACCGTTGCAAAATTTGGCTTAGAACAAGGCGCGGGATTTGCCCTATCAGGAACCATCAACTCAATTGTTGACTCTAACGGCGACCAAAGAGTGACCTTTTATCAAGTTGATTTAAAATTGATCGATATGACAAGTAATAAAGAAGTCTGGAATGGTCAGAAGAAAATCAAAAAATTGGCGACAAAAGGCAGCTTCTTTTAACCATGAAAGAAACGTCACTCTATCGCCCTTTCAACGCAACCCTAGCGGCCTTATTGATCCTTGTTAGCCTTACTGGTTGCCTTGGTTCACAGTCCGAGAAGCAGATCGTCAAAGCGAGTGTTTCTGACGTGCCTGATTGGGTGATTTCTCCTCCTAGAGATAACTCACACCTGTATGGTGTGGGTAGCGCACCACGCATCGATAACATCGCCTTAGCGTTTTCCCAAGCAGAACAAAATGGTAATGCACAAATAGCGCAACAGTTGCGTACTCAAGTCAGTCAGCTGAATACACAAAATACGCAAGTCTCTTCAACGACCAATCAAGTGGAGCAGGTTATTAGGGTGCAAAGTGCTTACACTCAGGTAAAAACCGCCCCCATTGAGCTAAAACAAACCGTCAACGAACAACGCTTTGCCGGAGACGATTATGTTTATGTACTGCAATCTATTAATCGTCAACGCATTGTCACTAAGTTAACCGCAGACATTGAAAATATCGATAACACCATAAACGATCATTCCGCTAGATTGCAGGTAATGCCAGATGGTCTTGCTCAGGTACAAGACTGGAAAATCTACATGAACTTGATTCCGTTGTTTGCACAACGCCAAAGCTACCTAGAAGAACTGTCGCTTTATGCTACGCAAGATACCTCAGCGAGCAACCCTACTCAAAAGATTAAAAAGGTAGAAGCACAACTTAATCAGGCTTTGAGTCAATTTGGTTTTGATGTGACCCAAACACAGCAAAGCGCTCTCATTGCTAGCGAACTGTCTAAATATGGCCTAACAGCAAAACATGATGGTGTATTTACACTCTCTTCAACTTCTTCTATCCACACTCAAGCTCAACAATCTCGCTACTATGCTTTTGAAGAAGGAAACATCTCTCTTATTGGTCCAGATGGAACGAACTTAGCGTCTTGGAACATTAGTGCTCGCGGTATCGATCAAGATAAAAACCGATCAGAAAATAAAGCCTCGCAAGCCTGGGCTAGTAATGCAATTAATAGCGTATTTATTTGGTTAACCAGCCAAGGAACATAGTCATTTTCCTTCCTCTCACTATCGGTATATCTCGCATTTTATAACAACAGTAATAACGATATTATCGATAGTTTGGCGAATGATTAGTTTTTCTCAACTATGAGCTGAAATTTGATCGTTTGTACAAAAAACGTTCATCACCTACTATAAGAAGTGTACACATAATCACATTTTTATTTAGGAGAAACACCATGGACACCGACTATCAATATGACGCTGAAGGCAATATAGACACGGAATATTATATTGAGCAAGCCTATGCAATGCGCCGCTACTATTTGACTCTTGCCTTCAAAAAATTCTTTTCTGGTATTAAAAATGCCGTCGTCAGTTTAGCTCCTGTACGCCCTGTTCACGGACACACAGCACACTAATTGATTTAGCACTAAAACTAGCTAACGACTTGTGTTATCACAACACTCTTAGGCTAGAAATCCAACGTCCACGATCGTACGGTAAAAATAAAAATATCGATCTGGCTACGGATGGGCTACTAAATAATTTATCATTTCTCCCTTATATTTTATTAGCATCTTTCACTTTAAAGCGTCTTTCCTTTCTCTTATATCGGTCATCAAACCGTCATCAATATGACATAAACTTTCGTCCCATACTCAAACGAAAGATATGAGAGCAAATGTCCCTACTTAATAAAAATAACGATCTCTTGGATAGCATTCTTAGTAATGGTCTCATTACACCCGTTTACCAACCAATATTCGATCTAATCTCTGGCCAAACCTATGGTCATGAAGCACTTTCTCGCGGCCCAAAAGAGACACCATTATTTTCTGCTGATGCTTTATTTTCCTTAGCAACTCAAGAAGGGCGTTTGCATGAACTAGAGTTACTTTGTCGTGAGCGGTCATTAATTCGCTTTGCCGAACTGTCTTTATCTGGTCGACTTTTTTTAAACGTAAGCGCTTCTTTATTAGGCTCACCAGACCATCAGAAAGGCATGACATTAAATATTCTTAACCACCTAGGTTTAGATCAGAAAAACATTATTATTGAGCTCTCTGAACAACATCCACACGATAACAATGGGCTCTCTATTCGTTGCGTTGAGTATTATCGAAAGATGGGGTTTCAAGTCGCCATTGACGATTTAGGCGTCGGTTATTCTGGACTTAGACTCTGGTCAGAACTACAGCCTGAAATCGTCAAAATAGATAAGCACTTTATTCATGATATTGATAAAGATGACATAAAGCGCGAGTTTGTGCGCTCTATTATTAGCATTGCTCAACGTCTCGATTGCAAATTGATTGCAGAGGGAATCGAAACAGCACAAGAACTAGAACAATTGATCGAAATGGGCATAACACTAGGGCAAGGTTTTTTTTTGGGCAAACCAACAGAAAACCCTCAACCACAACCCCATCCCTATTTAGCAGCACAAGCTCAACGCCGTACTCGATTCAATATTGATCACGCCGAAACCGTACAAGCCTTGTGTCGAACAACACCAAGCGTTCACTCAGACAGCCCCTTAAATCTAGTATCACAATTATTTACCGAACACTCCAATCTATCTTCTATCCCAGTACTACTAGAAGAAAAACCAATTGGGGTAGTTCGTCGTAACCGTCTTCATGAGCTTTTTTCTACAACGTACGGTCGCGCTTTATACGAACATAAACCAGCGTCTATTTTACTCAACAACGACATTCTTATTGTTGAAAGTAGCGTTAGCCTTGCCTATGTATCGGCTCTGCTCACCAACCAGGAAGCCGACATTCTTAGCAACGACATTATTGTAGTGCGTGATAAAAAATTCATTGGTACGGGACAGTTACGGGATTTACTAAAACGTATAACGGAGTTAAAAATTCAAAATGCAACCTATTCGAACCCCCTAACCTTACTCCCCGGCAATGTACCCATTCATAAAGAAGTCAGCCTTCGCTTAGCCGCTAAAGAAGATTTTTATGTTGCCTATTTCGACCTAAATGATTTCAAACCTTTTAATGACTGCTTTGGTTACTCTAAAGGGGACGCCGTTATTCAATTAGTCGGTAATTTAATCAAAGAAACAGTGACTCCCGATAACAACTTTATCGGACATATAGGAGGAGATGACTTTGTCGTCATCTTTGGGGACGCTAACTGGCAACAACAATGCCAGCGTATTTTGGATGATTTTGCCAAAGCAGTACGTTATTTCTATACTGAAAAAGTCTTAGCTGACGGTGGTGTTTGGACACAATGTCGACAAGGAAATACTGTCTTCCATGCCATCCTTAGCCTCGCTATTGGGGTGGTGAAACCTAACCTTGAGAAATCTGACAACCCTCATCATGTTGCAGAGTTAGCCGCTCAAGCAAAAAAATCAGCCAAACAAAAGGGCGGGAATACCATCTACTTCCAGCCATATCAAAGCGGGTATTTCGACTCAAATATTACCCTGTGACAGAACTGTCATATGGCTCTCACAAGATTGTCATAAAGCCTCCCTACTCTTAATAAAGAATTCAAAGGAGGCACTTAATGCAAACGACCTTTCGATCCGTCTTTATTTCAGATGTACACTTGGGAACAAAAGCGTGCCAAGCTGATCACTTGTTAGATTTTCTGCAGACTATTACCACAGAAACTCTTTATTTGGTTGGCGATATTATTGATTTACAAGAAATGAGAAAACGTGCTCATTTTGTCGACACTCATACTCGTATCATTGAACAAGTGCTTATCATGGCCCGTTCCGGCACTAAGATAATCTATATTCCTGGTAACCATGATGCCTTCTTTCGACAGTTCGCAGGACAAACCTTGTCTGGTATAGATATCCGCTTAAATGCCAAACACACCACCTCTGACGGTCGTATATTCTATGTAAGTCATGGTGATGAATTCGATCATATGATCAAAATAAGTCCGCTGATGCTGGCTATTGGCGATCGAGCACATGGTCTGATGCTCTCATTGAATCAATGGATTAATGGTGTTCGTCGTTTAATCGGCTTACCCTACTGGTCACTGGCTGGCTATTTAAAAACACATATTAATAAAGCCAAACAATTTATCGAGCGCTTTGAAACCGCAGCACTCAAATCGGCAAAAAACCATCAGGTTGATGGCTATATCTGTGGCCATATTCACTATGCCTCGTTTCGTGTCAAAGACAATGTACTGTATTGCAATGATGGGGATTGGGTGGAACATTGCACCGCATTAACAGAATCTCAAACTGGGCAGCTCAACCTTATTCATTGGTCAGAACAACCGAGACATCTGGCCTCAGAACCAAAAAGTGAAGACTGGCGATTCAGTCCACGCCCTGTTCAACACTGAATCAGCACCTTGCAAACAGCGAGCATTCCGCCAAAAAATAAGTACTTAGCACATCAAATAACATGAAAAATAGGACTAAGGAGTCAAAAATCAAGGAAGCATAAGAGAGAGGATTGCAACTAGATAGCCCACTACCTACTATGGCCGAATCCAGAGTTTAGAGGTAAGTCCGCCATGTCAGGCGCTCCAAAGTTAAATGATCTTTTGTGTTTTTCCTTGTATTCAACGTCCTTGGCGATGAACAAGTTATACCGCAAATTACTCAAGCCTTTAGGCATCACTTACCCACAATACCTGGTGTTAATTGTCCTTTGGCAACATAAGTCTTGCTCTGTCTCCATGATTGGCGAAAAGCTCTATTTAGACTCAGCCACTCTCACTCCATTACTAAAAAGAATGGAGGCGGCTGGTTTAGTAACGAGATGTCGAGCTCAAAACGATGAACGTCATGTCATCGTTGAACTCACTGAGCAAGGCGAAGCCTTAGAAGCTCAAATGGATATTATTACGCCTCAGGCTCTATCTGCCTCAGAACTTTCTATCGATGAACTCACCACAACTAAAGCGTCCATCGAGGTACTCAGACGAAACCTGCTCTTACACACCTAACAACCTATCTTCATTATTTGAGCATTTTAACGAATGGCGATAACGGTTAGAAATAGTTATCTAACTTACTATCCTATTATGTTAAAACGCATCACTTGGTTGTGGGCGTGCCAATAAAAAGCCTTGGTAAAGATCACAGCCATGACTTTTAAGCCATTCCAACTGCTCTTGCGTTTCTACGCCTTCCGCGATGACCTCCATCCCTAAGTTATGACCTAAACCAATAATAGACGCTGCCAGAGACGCTTGTTTTTCGCTTTCTTCGATAGCACGGGTAAATGACTGATCTATTTTTAACTGATCGATAGGAAGCTGCTGTAAGTAAGACAGGGAAGAATAGCCAGTACCAAAATCATCTAAAGAAATGAGTACTCCTAATTTCTTTAATGACTGCATTTTTTGGATAATATCCAGTTGATCTCGAACCAGCATGCTTTCCGTTAACTCTAGCTGTATAAAAGCTGGATTAGCCTTCGTTTCCGCTAACGCACTTTTCACTTCAGATACAAAATCTACATGACTAAATTGCAAGACACTGACATTGATCGACATAATCAAATTACTGTATTTGGGCGTCTGATGCCATTTCGCTAACTGCGTCATCGCGGTACGCATCACCCAGCGCCCTAATGGCAAAATCAACTTGGATTCTTCTGCAAAAGGAATAAAGACACCGGGAGAAATCATCCCTTTATCTTTGTGCAACCAGCGCACTAGTGCTTCGACTCCCACCATGCCCTGCTCACTATTCCATTGCGGCTGGTAATACAAAACAAAATCTTGGTTCTGTAAAGCAGCCCTAAAGCTATTATCTAGTGTGAGTCTTTCCAGGATTTTTTCATGCATTTGAGGAGCATAAAAGCATACATGATTACGACCATAGCCTTTAGCCTCGTACATCGCCATTTCAGCTTGCTTGATGATTTCACTACTGCTGATAACATCTTGACCAAAGATAGAAATACCGACACTTGCCGTAACGGAGCAATACTCTCCATTTAGCTCAAAAGGTCTTCTAAGCGCAGACATAATTTTAGAGGCGACATGCTTAGCTCGATAAACAATACAATCAGCATCCAAAGAAATATCAACATCTTCTAACATAATAATAAATTCATCGCCGCTGAATCGAGCGACAGAATCGCCTGAGCGAGTAGAGTCCATCAATCGGGAAGCGACTTGCTGGAGCAAGATATCGCCTAAGTTATGACCTTTTAAATCATTAATGTCTTTAAAATGATCCAAATCGATAAACAAGATAGCGCTACGACGATGCCTAAGATCGATATGCTCTAATAGGGTATTAATTTCCTCTGTTACCATTCGTCGATTCGGTAAACGAGTGAGGCTATCGTAATAATTAAGTTGATTAATACGGCGTTCATTCGCCTTGTCTTCAGTAATATCTTTCAAGGTTGCAACGTACTGAGTCACTTCACCATTATCGTCTTTTACCACAGAAATACTCAGCCATTCAGGGAAAATCTCACCATTTTTGCGTCGATTCCAAACTTCTCCCTCCCAACATTCGTGACTTTTAAGGCGCTGATGCATCTGTTGGTAAAACGATTTAGGGTGACGACCAGAACTAATAATACTCGGAGTGTGACCTAATACTTCTGCTTCTGTGTAGCCTGTAATTTTTTCAAAGGCCTCATTAACACGCAGTATTTTGTCTTCTTTATCGGTAATTAAAATACCATCTTGGGTTTGAAAGGCGATCGCGGCGATGCGTAATTCCGCATCAATTTTTTTACGCTGTGTAATATCGCGAGATAACAAAATATAAAAACCATTTGTGCCATTCGGCTCACACGAATAAGTAGTCGAAATATCAAACCAACGACGCTCCTCATCAAAATCAAAAAAATACTCATTACTATTGGAGTAGCCTTGCTCTTTTGCTTCTGCTAACGCTTTTTCAACAACGATAATCGATTCTTCAGACAACAGTTCTGTAAAATGCTTGCCTATCACCCAATCGACTTTTTTATACCACTTATCCATTCTTGGTGAATGATATTCAACGACAACCCCATCCTCACCTACTTCGTAAAATGAATCAGGCATAGCCGCTAAAATAGCTTTCATTCGAAGATTCGAGTTACTTAACTGTGCCGTTCTACGTGCAACGACAACTTCAAGGCTTTCTTTGCTTTGACGCATTTTTAAAGCCAGATAAAACCAACGACTTAAAAAAATGCTAGCCAGTAACACCACTGAAAATAACTCTATTATGCTCCATAAAGGCAACCAACTATTTTTAGGAAAAACAACCAACTGCCACTCAGCATTAGGGACATCAATGCTCGCCTTTACATAACTAGGATCTAGAGTCTCATTTGACGCTACAATTAAAGAAGATTTACCACCCTCAATAGGGTTAAGTTTAATCAATTGATAGTCAAAGCCGTTACTTTCTAAATTAGAAAAATTCACGTAATTTAAAATAACATTCAGCCGAATAACGACACTCGAGAATCCCCAGAAAACAGCTGACTGCTCAGCCTCTCCTAGTAAATACACAGGTAAAAGACCAACAATACCTCTACCGCCTTGCACTAAATTAAATGGGCCGGATAAAGTAAATTGATCTTCTATTTGGGCTTTTCTAGCACTAGGTCCTTGTTTTTCATCTGATAATATATCGAAACCTAAGACCGATTTATTTCCCTCTAAAGGAAAGACTTGCTGAACCACACCGTTTGGCGATAGTGCAAAATTTGCTACATCAGGGTAATTTACTTTAAGGGAAGCAGCGAAAGAGGGAAACCAATCCATTTGCCCTTGCTTCTCACTAATAATGGCAGCAAGGGCATAATTAGCCGACAGGCTTTTATCAAGCGCGGTTTGTAATAGTGACGCATGACTTTGTGCAAGAGAAAGGGCTATTGATTCACTAGCGTGCTTTTGTTTTTGCAGAACCTCTAACGCAATCGCCCCGAATATCAATAGTGATAGGGCAAAAACAATACTACTGGCTTGTTTTGGTCGCGCTAATATTTTAGAAAATGTTAAATGCATTTTTTATAAGCCAACCTGGAATGAGTCCATTTCACAATGCCCTTAGTCATAAACAAAAGCGGCATCCTACAATACGTATAATGATTAATCGATATCAATGCAGTACTTTACAGACATAGAACAAGTAAACGAAAAATAACACTATAGATACTATTTTCCAACAAAAGGTCCTTTTTATTTCGAGAAATATATCTTTTGAAATCAATATATTATAAAAGAATAGCCACAAGCCCGATCAGAAAATCAAATAGCACTATTTATGAGCACTGATTCTATCTATTTAACACTTACGACTAACAGATCTAATACTGTCTCTTCAATAATAAGCGTCGTATATACATCCTCTAAACTGACTAGTTGATAAATCGATCGGCTATTTCATACTCAGCATTTAGGCTATTACGCTCTACAACTTATCATGATTCCCTTACTGCATAACGGATAACCATCAAGAGGTATTTGATTCACTTTATCATTTGCTTAGCGGCTATCGCTGTCGCTAATTGACGAGATTGTCGGCGCCCATAGAGAATACAGAGCAATACCACCACACACAGCAAAAAAACCACATTACTGAGAAAGTCGACTCTATCTTCTGTGCTAGCGCGCTCCTTTAAAGAGTGCTTCAGTTGCTTAACTTCTTCCATTAGAGCTTGATGGTCTCGTGGAGAAACACTGGAAAGTTGTAAAATAGCGACACTACGTTCTAAGTCACCCAACTTTTTATCTATGGCTGCCAATGTAGCGCCTTGCGGCAATGATTCAGCAGCAGCAGGTAATATAAAACCACCCAATAAACAAAAAAGAATGATGCGATATAACATAGTAACTCCCTAAAAGATGAGCAAGTAAGCCGTCATGATAACGGTATCAACACTCAAATGGCTAGCGTAGTGACTAAGACATACACGCTTTATTTTATTGAAAATGCGTAAAGGCTTGTTTAAGAAAATCCAATATCAAACGCAACTTTTTAGAGTCTGCTGTGCCTGGCGGAAACACAGCAAACACATCAATATCTGAGCAACGATAATTTGATAAAACTCGCTCTAATGCACCAGACTGAAGTCGGGGCTTAGCATCGTAACTCGGAATACGTCCGATCCCATTTCCTCCTTCCAAAAAAAGGGTGCGGGCAGCTGCATTATTAGTACTCACAGCCCCCTCCACCGCAACGCTAAAAGAGCGAGTTCCTTGACTAAGATGTACTGAATTTGCCGCTGGTTTATAGACAACCCAATCATGATCGTATAGTTCTTGTGGCTGTGTCGGCTTACCACGCAGACGAAAGTATTCTGGCGCACCGCATACATACGTCTCGAAAGAAGCTAACTTACTCGCCTGCAATCCAGAATCAGTCAGCGGAGCACCACGAATGGCAAGATCAACACCATCCTTCATAATATTAACAACGTCATCCGTTAAAGAAACATCCAATTCAATCAGCGGATACAACCGACGAAACTCATTCAGCGCAGGCACAATCATTTGCAAACCTAAGTTTACTGGACAAGTAATTTTTAACTTTCCGATGGGTTCCTGTTTGGCTTTTTCAACCTGTAAATTGGCCTCATGAGCTTGATGTGCGATCGCTCGGCACCGCTGATAATACGCTTCTCCTGTTTCTGTTAAAGCTAACGATCTAGTAGTACGGTTTAACAACACCACACCGAGCTGACTTTCTAGTTTTTTCAAATGGTAACTCACCACGCCACGAGAAATCCCCATGGATTTTGCCGCTGCAGTGAAACTTCCTTGCTCGACTACCTGAGCAAATACCACCATGCTTTTTAACTGTTCGAAGGAAATATCCATAGGTTAATCCTCTGCTATCTCTATCTTTTTATTGTATCAATAATTAAACCAATGATATCAATATTACCTATATAGTGCGATTTTGAATATTTCTTTATACTAATCTGTATCAAATCAACGGAAAACACACTTCCACAAGGAGCACCTTATGAATACTAAGAAAATTTTGGTGGTATTAACCTCTCATTCAGAACTAGGAAATACAGGCCATAAAACAGGCTTTTGGGTAGAAGAGTTTGCAGCACCTTATTATGCGTTCCTTGATGCGGGTGCTGAAGTAACCGTTGCCACACCTAAAGGCGGCCAAGCTCCAATCGATCCAAACAGTGAAACACCAGATGCTCAGACACAGGCAACCAAGCGTTTTTACGATGATCAAGCAGCACAAAATGTCATTGCGAATACCCACAAACTCGGTGACATGGAACAAACAGAATTCGATGGCATTTTTTATCCTGGCGGGCATGGCCCACTTTGGGATCTGACTGAAAACCAAGAATCCATCACCCTAATAGAAAGTTTTTTACACGCCAATAAGCCGATTGCCTCAGTTTGTCACGCACCCAGCGCTTTTTTAAATATTAAAGACGGTCATGGTGACTTTTACTTAAAAGGAAAAACAGTCACTGGCTTTAAAAACACAGAAGAAGAGGCAGTACAACTTACTGAGGTGGTTCCTTTCTTACTTGAAGATGCGCTGAAGCAACGTGGGGCAGACTACCAAAGTAGTGCAGACTGGAGCGCTTTTGCAGTACAAGATGGTCTAATGATTACAGGTCAAAACCCAGCAAGCTCAGAGTTAGTTGCCGAGAAGTTATTAGCCGTACTCACAAAATAAATCACCATGATCAGTACTAAATAGCTAACACCCACCTAATGATAGAAACTCATGAGGTGGGTTTACCAACTACAGTCACTCCTCGTTAGCAAAGAGATAACTACCACAAAGTCTCATTAATTCTACAAATTCCAGACAAACAGCTTATATCCTTACTAATTTGATTGTATAAGTCATGTATCTATAAGATAAGGCAGATTTCATTCAAATAGTTGGATGAATTATTGATTCAAAGCACCATCTATAGATAGTCGAAACTAAGGTCATTATACTTAACAACATTGGGGAATCAGCCCAACTCAACAGCAACATATTTCTCTGGAGAAACCTTATGGCCTTTATTTTAGTCGCCAGTCTTGCCTACTTTTGGCTAAATTAAGTCATCATTTACTAGGACTCAATTATCAACTTGGTTATATAAGGTCTCATTGCTTCCGCCCACACCTTATACTGACCAGTATTAAGATGTAAAAAATCACTCATTATTTCTTTGGTTAATAAGCCATTAGACGCTAAAAAATGATGATTAATATCAAGATGGTAAATTTTTTTCTGATCACACAAAGAAGGAATTAGAGAATTTACTGCATCATTTATCACTCGTAATCTTTGAGTAGATTTGGCACTTCGTGGAAAAATAGACAGCAATAAAATGTTACTCGTCGGTAGTTTCTCCAACAGTAAGCTAATAATCTGTTGAATGCCTAGCAGAGTTTCCTCAGCATCCTCTTGTCGGTGCCCAGTATTATTCGTGCCAATCAACAATACCAAGAGTTTCGGTGCTATCCCATCTACTGCACCATGAGTTAAACGCCATAAAACATGTTCGGTACAATCTCCATTACAGCCAAGATTCAACGCATTAAGAGAGCCATAATACTTATCCCAATAGTCACGGCCATTAGTCTCCCAAGCCTGGGTAAGAGAATCTCCAAGAAATACTAAATCCACACATTTCATCGCGGCTTTCTCGGCTAACTTTTGTTTATGGCGAAGTAGCCACCATGCAGCCTCCTGTTTAGCTGGTACGACAGATAAAGGCAGACTTCTTAGCTCGACATTTTTCATACAGCCTCTTAAATTAACAATTACTCAGCGATGCAACAAAAGCAGTAACCTGAAATAGCACCAACTATTATATAAAGTGTGTTAAACACGGTATTCTACAGCCCCATTCAAACACTTTAACAGCGACGATGAACTTTAGCCTTTTTACTCTTAAAAAAATAATTGGTATGGGCCTCATGCCAATCCCTTTATCACTCATTGCTATGTGTGTTGCTCTATTATTGATTTCTACTCGGCCTAAAATAGCTAAGTTTATGCTTTTAGGTGCTATTTTATGCTTAGGGCTCACCAGCTTTAATCCAGTAGCAAATCGACTGATTGCACCACTAGAGAACAAGTTTCCCGTTTTTGATATTCATCAATCGGTAGATGTCGTTATCGTCTTAGGCAGCTCTCATCAGAACTACCCTAATGAACCTGCCGTGATGTTATTAGGAAGAAGTGCCATATATCGACTAGAAGAAGGGTTACGAATTCTACGAGCTAATCCACATGCTCGGCTCTTTGTGTCAGGTTACGGTGGCCACGCTCAAATGATGCGTAATGCCGCTATAGAACTAGGCACCAACCCAAAAAGAATCACTATCTTTCGACGCCCTAAAGATACGGAAGAAGAAGCTAAGGCTATGGCACCTAAAACTCTCAACAAGCGTGTAGCATTAGTCACAGAAGCGTCCCATTTACAACGGGCGCTAGGCTTTTTTGATGCCGCAGGCATTGACGCTATTCCTGCTCCCGCTTTTCGTTTAAGTGATACACACAGTCAGTGGCGTATCGGAGCGACTGATAATTACAAATCTCAACGGGCGTTTTATGAATATTTAGGTTTAACGTGGCAATGGATAAAGTTAAAAATAGCCAACTAACCTATTAACAAGCAAAATACGAAAACAAAAAAGGCCGAGCAGTTGCTCAGCCTTTGCGTTTTTCTACTATCAATCACACTGTCAATTACATCTGAAACAAGAAGTTCTTAATCAAGTCTTTACCACCTTCAGTAGCAAAGGATTCTGGGTGAAACTGTATCCCTTGAATAGGATATTCTTTATGACGAATCCCCATTACTTCAAAGTCTCCACCTCGTCGAATAGCCTCTAGATTATTAAAGTCCGCTTCCGGCAAATCTCCAACCGATGCGGTTACTTCTAATACCTCAGGAAAACTTTCAGCTTCGGCGATCAAGGAGTGATAGCGCATCACTTCAAGTTGATCTGGAATATCATGAAAGATCCCTTCACCATTATGTGAGATCGGACTCGTTTTGCCGTGCATTGGCAATGGTGCTTTCACCACTTTACCGCCAAACACATGACAAATCCCCTGCATTCCTAGGCAAACCCCCATTAATGGGATAGTTTTACCAAATTCTAAAATGACCTCGGCACAGATACCAAAATAGTTTTTATTGTCTGGTGAACCAGGTCCTGGTGAAATAATAATGCGATCTGGAGCCGCCTCACGAATGTCCTCTAGCGTGACTTCGTCATTCCGTTTTACCACTACATCAAAGCTATCTAGCGCACCTTTACTTTGTTCAGTTGCTAATACTTCGCCAATAAACTGATACAGGTTGTAGGTAAAAGAATCGTAATTATCAATAATATATACTTTCATCGCTATGACTCCTGACCGGTAGTTTGCGCATCGCTGCTTTCCGTTACCACTGGTGCGAAGCTTTCTAGCACACGACGCGTTCCGGCAAACTTACGCTGAATTTCTTCGTATTCATCTTCTGCATTGGAGTCATAAACATTACCACCACAGGTTTGTACGTACGCTTTATTACCCTTTGCAAAGACAGTACGAATCGGTATCGCAAACATACAATCCCCATTAAAAGAAAATTGGCCGACCGCTCCACCATAGGGGCCTCGTCCATCATTTTCCAAGTCATCGATCACCTTCATTGCTTCGATTTTTGGCGCGCCAGTTAAAGTGCCCGCAGGAAAATTACTGGCTAAGGCAGAAAACATGTCATGATCTTCTGCCATGATGCCAACAATTTCGCTAGAAATGTGTTGAACGTGACTAAAACGTTTAATATCCATCAAACTACGCACTTTCACCGTACCAAAGCGTGCAACACGCCCAATATCGTTACGGTGCAAGTCGACTATCATATTGTGTTCAGCAATTTCTTTAGGGTCATTCAGTAACGCACGCGCTAATGCGACATCTTCTTTTTCATCCACTCCACGTTTCGCCGTGCCAGCAAGCGGGAAGGTTTCCATTTCACCTTGGCGCACACGGAACAATAATTCTGGACTTGCCCCTATGACTTTTTGCTCACCGAATTTTAAATAATACATTTGTGGTGATGGGTTCACTTCACGCAGCTGCTCATACAAATTAATGGTGTCGCCCTCTAGGTTGAACCATTTTTTAAAGCCCACTTCACATTGAAATACTTTGCCATCAATAATATCTTGTTTCACTTTAGCGACCGCTGCCGCATGATCCGATTTTGTCATAGACTCGCCCGCTGGCGTGACCACGAATGGACCGTTTTCTGGCGTTTTTTCGGCCATCATTCGATTCACTAGCTCGACTCGATTGCCTTCACCTTGATCATCTTGGTAATAAAAGTAAACCACTTCCCCCGTCATTTTGTCGTAGATCAAACCATCTTTGTACAGCCCAAAACGGAAAGCATCGAACATCTCACTCGATTGTAAATCCAGACTAGGCTCAAAGTAATTCATACTGTCGTAACCAAGGTAACCTGTTAAACCACCAGCAAACCCACGGGACAAGATATTCTGCGGAACAATATCACGCAGCAAATAATACGGGTTAGCCGATTCATATGACTCAGTTGTGCCATCACGCTCTTGAATAAACAGCTGTTTGCCTTCAGCCCAGATCATTTTTTCAGGGTCAAAACCAATAATAGAATGGCGGGAAATAAAACTCTCTTCACCAAGAGATTCCAACATAAAACAGTTATCAAAATGTTTCTCAACCTTTTTAAACAAGGCAAAAAAGTCACAATCCGCACTGATCGTAATGTACTTAGGTTTACGCGGTAGCGTGATACGCTCCGGCTTTTTATAATTTATACTCATGCTTCTTTTAATTCCTTCAATGCGCGGGAGCCACGTGTCACCGTGGCAATACCGACGCCTAGCTGTTTAGCAATATCACGCTGTGGAACACCTTCATCTAACAAGGCAATAATCTTCAAACGCCGCACCATTTCACTGATCTCATTCGGAGTCAGCAGCACAGTTAAGCGTTTTTCCAATTCAGCGGCATCATCAACTTCAGATAAAAATTGGATTAAGTCCTTCATAAGATTTGGCTCTTATAACACGATCAAAAGGGCTATGTATTCACGTACTAGTACAATATAGATTTTGATAAATGTAATCAAGAGGTAGGGGTTTTATGTTGTAATAAAAGCGTATTGACAGCGTCTAATCAATAATCCGACTATCGTTGTTCTATATAATGCATTTATAACCAATCATGAGGAAAGCTAATGGGTATTGTTGTCGCTGTGTGTATGTTGTTAATTCTGCTTATGTCCGTCCCTAACCCATTACGCAGCAAGCTAGAAAGCAAGCAAGGAACTCTCGCTCTGTTGGCTTTTGTTGTCGGTGTATGGAATTTTGCCTGGTACGGATCGTTTCATCTTGGTGAATTCTGGGGAAATGCTGCGTTTATTTCAGGTTTTTTTATGATATTCACTAGCTTCCCCTTACTACAGGCAGACACTTGGCCTACTAGATTAAAAACGCCAATTCAAACTCTTCAACGTTATCGTCGAGCGGTGCATAATGTCATTAATAACTTAGCGCTGTTTGCACTGGCTATTTATGCATCTCTGTATATTTACGCTCTGATTCTACTTAACTTCAGTGCTCATTAATTATTAAGCAAAAAAAGAGAAACGTTTTAAGCGGACGTTTCTCTTTTCTCTCATCACTTCTATCTCGCTTCTCATCACGAGATAACGACTAACCTACTGCGATAATATTTTTGTCTAATTTGGGTTTTATCCATATTTTAAGGCCAATGACAAAAAATAGCAGCCAGACGAAAGCAATTCCCATAGCGATCAAGGAACTCACTGGATGCTGAGCGAAGGTCAATATTTGATAGGTACATACTGCGCCAACATAAGCGACGGACGTACTCCACCCAGTTACCACACCTGTCCACAATAGCCCACCTTCTTTGACTAAAGCGCCAATCGCTGCCGCACAAGGTGTATAAAGTAGAACAAAGACCAAATAGGCAAAAGCCCCTTGCCAGCCATTGAATAAGGACTCCATTTTTTTATGGCCAAGAGATAAGGTGTCTGCCTGTTTCGCATCAGACACCGCTGATAAACCTAATGGATCTACCAAGGTCTTCACCGCACCGGTTAAATTATCCCAAAGGATAATGCCAGAGTCTTTTAAGTTAACCAGTGGAGAAATATAGTCCGCTTGATCACTGCTGCCCGCAACATCGGAATAAAGTGCATCCATAGTCCCAACAACCGCTTCTTTTGCTAATACACCAGTAAAGACACCCACAGCAGCAGGCCAATTATCCTCCCCCATACCAATTGGCATAAAGACTGGCGTAATCACCTGTCCGACTTCGGCTAAGGCGGATGGTTTACCACCTTCTGCAGCGGAGCGCCAAGAAGGAATAGAATTTAAGATGGTGAGAATAGCAGACACAACAATAATGGTTTTACCTGCACGAATCACAAAGCCACGCACTTTATGCCAGCTAGATAAAACAATGTTACCCCAACGTGGACGATGATAATGAGGCATTTCAATAAATGAACTAGCGTGTACGTCCTTAAACAATTGCTTTCTAAAAATCCATGCGGTGCCGACTGCCATTACTATGCCTAGCAGATACAAACCAAAAACTAATGTACCACCGCTATCACGAAAGAATACCGACACAAACATCACATATACTGCTAAACGTGCGCTACATGACATAAATGGCGCCATCGCCATGGTTAACATACGTTGTTTTGGGTTTGATAAGCTCCGCGTTGACATGATCGAGGTGACATTACAACCAAAGCCTAATAACAAAGGAATAAAAGCCTGCCCTGGTAAGCCTATCGATAACATCACTCGGTCAATAATAAAGGCCGCTCGTGCCATATATCCACTGTCTTCCAAAAAGCTCAGACACAAATAAAGAAAGGCAATAACAGGCACAAAATTGGCAACCAGCTCAGCACCACCGCCTAAGCCATTCGCGAGCACCACCACAATCCAATGAGGTATGCCCATCTGTTGCATCCAATGACTCGGAAACGCAACAAACCAATAGGCTGCAAACGAATCGATAGGATCAATAAATAAGGTACCCAAACCAATCGCTAACGCAAACATCGCATACATAGCCAATAAGAAAATTGGAATTCCCAATAATGGATGCAATACGATACGATCGATTCGTTCTGTCGTGTTCAGTGCTTTTGCCTGCTGCTTCATCACACCAGTTAACCACGTTTTTACGGGCTTTGACGCCGTCGTCATTGGCGTATCTTTCAATGTTTCAACGAGTGCTAACACTTGCTTTTGCAACTCTGAAACAGAAAGGTCATAACCATCAAGAATGGTGATGCCCATATTTTCTGCCAACGCGACTAAATCTGGCATGATACGCATTTTTCTGGCCAAATCTGTCATAGTCATGACCACAATCATAGGTCGACCCAGCTCAATTAACTCTTTCGTCAACTTTAAATTACGCTTTAGATTCGTCGCATCTACAATATTAACGATAACATCGTAGTCTCCTTTCTTGAGAAAACGACGCGCAACGGACTCATCAAGACCTCCAGATTCTGTCGCAAAACTATAGATACCTGGCAAATCTGTCATATCAACACGTTGACCTGACACTGGAAAAAAGCCAGTTTTACAATCGACGGTTACGCCAGCCCAGTTACCCACCTTTTGGCGTGTTCCGGCCAGCTTATTAAAAAGAGTGGTCTTACCTGTATTGGGATTACCTACTAAGGTGATGTGGTGACTCATTCGTCATGCCCCTGACAATGCTCATCACAAAGTTGAATATATTGAGCGTCGTCGGTATGAATAGCGATCAACGTTGAACCCACTTTAACTTGTAATGGGTTTCCAAATGGCGCTTTCATCATCAGTTTAACGGTTTCACCGGGATCGAATCCTAATGCGCTAAGTTGAATTTGTTTATCTTCATGAGGATGTGCTACAGAATGAATTTTAGCGGTTTGACCTTTTGATAGCTCTGACAGAACCATGGTTCCTCCAAAATGAGCACAATAACAATTATCAATACAACAATTGTAGTTATTATGTCTTATATAGAAGGGTTATCGCTAGGGATAAAATGCGATTAATTAGTGTAAATAATCACATAAATCAAAGACTTTAAGCGCTCAAAGCTTATTTATCCCTAATCTATACCTGCCCTAAATAGTAGAAGAAGAGATTAATTTAACACGGTTATATCAACATCGATGACACCGTGTTTCGTGTCTGCAATCCGCTTAAAAGCCGACTTACTCAAATCAATAATACGACCACTAACAAACGGCCCACGATCATTAATACGAACAACAACACTCTTACCATTAGCTACATTCGTTACCTTTACCTTGGTACCAAAAGGCAGACGTTTGTGAGCAGCTGTATTCGCATTTTGGTCAAACAATTCACCACTGGCCGTTTGACGACCTTGATATTTCGCCGCGTAATACGTCGCTTGTCCAGATTGCTCAAAGCCAACCGAATCAGCGCGAGTAATCGCACCCGTCGAACACGCTGTTAATATTAATGATAAAAAGACCCAGAAAATGGTGGTAATGTTTTTCATAATACTCCCTGTCTCCTCGACATCCATACCCAGTGACCGCTAAATAGCAGACTCTGACTCTTCTACAGAAAATCGATTTAACTCAGTTCATTGTAATCACTAAAAGCCTTAAATATTATCATGTGATATTTTCTCAAACAGTAAATTTACTGTTTATCATCAATAAGGGCCGCGAGAGCTTTCTGATAACATCATTGATTAGCTCAACTGAATAGAACAAGCTCCTGTAACAAGTACGATTATGTTACTTTTCTAATGATGAAAATATAGCTACCCAACCGCTTCAACCTTAACGCCTGATAATGCTATAACACCAATTAACTCAACGAATAATACAAACAGAAAACCACGCAATGCGTGGTTTTCTACGGTCTATTTTTAACTATTTCTTTGCCAACAACAGTCTGATTAACTCAGATTTTCCGGTCCAAATGAAAACGGCAACAACTCATTCATGTAAAACGACTGACGAACTTCATCAGTACTACAAACATGAATTTTAGTTTCTTGTGTCGCAAATTCACGAATCCGCTGTCGACAGCCTCCACATGGTGTCACCAACTCATTACCATTGCCCATTACATAAATATTTTTAATCTGACTTTCACCATCCAATATCATCGCGGCAATGGCACCCGCTTCTGCACACGTACCTTCTGGATAAGAGGCATTTTCAACATTACAGCCTGAGTAATAACGGCCATTATTGGTTTCAATCGCAACGCCTACCTTAAACTTTGAATAAGGCACATAGGCCTTTTTCATTGCCTCTTTCGCTAAAGTGAACGCTTGATTAACGGCTACGACATCGTTCATCACTTAGGATCTCTCCTTAAGGTAAGGTCGACCCACGGCTTTTGGCGCAATCGCTTTCCCGATAAATCCAGCCAATAACAAAACGGTCAAAACATACGGCAAAGCTTCAATAGCTTGCACGGGGACTTCACCAATACCAGGCACCACTACCCCTTGTAAACGGATGGCCACAGCATCTAAAAAGCCAAAGAGTAAACAAGCAAACAACACGGGAACAGGACGCCATTTACCAAAAATTAACGCCGCTAAGGCCATATAACCTTTACCTGCGCTCATGTCTTTTAAGAAACCAGCATTATGGGCTGTCGATAAATAGGCTCCTGCAACACCACATAAAATACCGCACACAATCACTGCACGATATCGTATCCAGGTTACTGAAATACCAGCAGTATCGACCGCTTGAGGGTTTTCACCTACCGCACGAAGACGCAAGCCAAAACGTGTTTTATAAATCACCCAGTATGTCACTGGCACCATAAAGAAGGCGAGATACACAAGGATGTTATGTCCACTCAAGAGATTCGCATAGATCTGACCAATTACAGGGACATTTTGCAACGCATCAGCAAACGGCAAGGTAATATCTAAAAATCGCTCATCCCCCGTTAGTGCTGGCGTTTGCCCGCCCATATTAAACCAGTGTAATCCAAGCGTGACTGTCATCCCTGCAACAATCGTATTAATCGCCACCCCAGAAACAATATGATCGCCGCGATGGGTAATGCAGGCAAAGCCATGAATTAACGCCAAGGCTACCGAGGCAATAATCCCAAAGATCAAACCAATCCAAGCAGAACCAAAGACCGAGGCCGCTGCAGCAGCTGCAAACGCACTGCCAAGAATTTTACCTTCTAAACTGATATCAACAATACCAGCACGTTCAGAATATAACCCAGCTAACGCGGCTAAGATCAGTGGCGTCGAGACTCGCATGGTCGCATCTAACATCTGAATAAGTGTATCGTACATTTTATTTCTCCTATGCCACTGCGGCTCTGCGAATAAAGAAGCCTTCTATACGATCTTTAAACATATGCTCTAACGCCCCAGAAAACAGGATAACCAAACCTTGGATAACAACCACAATATCCGGCGTAATTTCTGGCATATCAAATGCAACTTCAGCACCGCCCTGATACAAGGCCCCAAATAATATCGCCGCTAAGAAAATACCAAACGGATGATTACGTCCCATCAAAGCCACGGCAATCCCCGCAAAGCCATAACCTGCTGCGAAGTTTAATAACAGACTGTGATTAACCCCCATGATTTCGTTTAAGCCAACAAATCCCGCTAATGCACCCGAAATCATCATCACCCAAATAGTCACTTTCGCCGTATCAATACCCGCGTATTTTGCTGCAGTAGGATTAGTACCTAAGGTACGTAACTGATACCCCCAACGAGTGTGCCAAATCAGTAACCACACACCGACACAACACAATAACGCCCAAATAAAGGTACCATTTAAAGGAGAATTACCAATGTCTATTCCTAAAGGGGATAACACAGAATGCAAGTAAGGCATCCAAGCACTTTCTTCAAAGGTACGACTGTTCAACGACATACTTTTTGGTGATTTCAGCCAATTCACCATCAAGTACACCATTAATGATGAGGCAATAAAGTTAAACATAATGGTGGTAATCACAATATGACTGCCACGACGAGCTTGTAGATACGCCGGAATATAAGCCCACGCCGCACCAAATATAGCTGCTCCGATAATCGCTAACGGGGCAATCACATAAAACGGCATAGTATTATCCAGCGCTAAACACACCAACCCCACACCTAAACCACCAATATACGCTTGCCCTTCACCACCAATATTAAACAAACCTGCTTTAAAGGCGACGGACACTGCAAGCCCTGTAAAAATAAAGTTCGTTGCATAATATAAGGTATAACCAATACCTTCGTTATAGCCAAAAGCACCGTATAGCATATAGCCAGCGGCTTCGATTGGATCTTGACCAATAGCATAAATAACCAAACCAGAAATTAAGAACGCCAATGTAATATTCAACAATGGGATCAATGCAAAATTAACCCAAACTGGAACTTTTGCCTGACTCATGCTGACACCCCTTGCTCATCATCGCTGTAAGCATTCGCCATCATTAAGCCAAGCACTCTTTCATTCGCATCGCTTGCGTCCAACTCACCGACTATCGCACCATCAAACATCACCAAAATACGATCACTCAATGCCATAATTTCATCCAATTCGACTGAGACCAATAAGATTGCTTTGCCTGCGTCCCGTAAACTGATAATTTGCTCGTGAATGTTTTCAATGGCACCAATGTCTACTCCTCGAGTTGGCTGGCCAATCAATAACACATCAGGGTTTTGCTCCACTTCTCGGGCAATGACAATCTTTTGTTGATTCCCCCCAGAAAAGTTAGCGGTTTTCAAATAAGGATTTGGCGGACGCACATCCCACATAGCCATTCGCTCCTTACATTCATCGACCATGATTTTACGATGCATAAACACTTGGCCATTGTAAGTAGCTGAATTATGGTAGCCCAAGATCGCCGCTTCATACGTTTCAAACCCTGTGACTAAACCCATTTTATGACGATCTTCAGGAACATGTGCCATTTTTAAAGCGCGCATCTGAGCGGCATTTTGAGGAGAACTGGCGGTGATTTTTTTGCCTGCGAAGCATATTTCGCCATCACTCATCATTGTAATACCAGAGAGCACATTTAATAGTTCACTTTGACCATTACCAGACACACCGGCAATACCTAATATCTCACCAGCGCGAAGCTCTAAATTAATGTTTTTAAGACGCTGAACACCTTGATTATCAAACTGAGAAAGGTTTTTGACAGACAATAAAACATGACTTGGTTTTGCATCGTCTTTACTGACCGTCAAGCGAACTTTTTTCCCTACCATTAATTCGGCGAGCTCATCTTTATCGGTTTGAGCTGTTGCACGATGAGCGACCATTTCGCCTTGACGCATCACAGAAACATTGTCTGTGGATGCTAAAATTTCACGCAGCTTATGGGTAATCAAAAGAACCGTCACTCCCTGCTCTTTTAGGGAATGCAAAATACGAAATAAATGATCCGCCTCTTGTGGCGTCAACACGCCAGTTGGCTCATCTAAAATTAAGATACGTGCGCCACGATACAAGGCTTTTAGAATTTCAACACGCTGCTGTAAACCGACCGGTAGCTCTTCAACTACCATATCCACATCAATATCTAAACTGTATTCTTTAGCAAGACGAGAGAGCTCTGCTCGAGCGGCATTTACGCCCTTGCGTAATAATGCCCCTCCCTCTGCACCTAACATGACGTTCTCTAATACCGTAAAGTTTTCCACCAGCATAAAGTGCTGATGCACCATACCAATACCCGCTTTAATTGCTTCTTGAGAGTTACGAATAGCGGCGATCTTTCCATCCACTTCTATATGACCAGAATCGGCTTCGTAAAACCCATAAATAATACTCATGAGCGTGGATTTTCCTGCTCCATTTTCGCCAATGATACCGTGAATAGTACCTTTAGGGACTTGTAAGCAAATACCTTTGTTGGCCTGAACCGCTCCAAACCGCTTACTAATATCACGTAATTCAATGGCGTATGGCGTTGTTGTATTTATCATATTTCAATCATGGTTCGTCGAGTTAGATGGTGGCTAAAAATACCTTCAGCCAAGACGGTTAAGCTCTTATTAAAAAGCCTTAGGATGACCTACTTATTCATTGTTTGCACTTTATATGCAATATGAGCCGCATAAAACCAACATTAAATGCAAAAAAAACAGCTGACCACTTATTTCGTGGACCGCTGTTTTTTAAAATTGAATAGAGCTAGTCGTTACAACTACCGTTTGTCGAGTAGTCATGCACTTTGATTTTGCCACTAATAATATCGGCTCGAATACTCTTCATTTTGGCAACTATCTCGGGAGACACTTGCTTTTCATTGTATTTATCCAAAGCCCAAGACACACCGTGGTCGGCCAAACCTAATGTCACAATACCAGGCTTCCATTCACCAGCCGCCGCTATTTTATAGGTATTATAAGCAGCTTGATCCACACGCTTAACCATCGACGTCAGCATAACACCAGGGTGTAGAAAGTTTTGATTAGAATCGACTCCAATAGCGTACTTACCTGAATCGGCAGCTGCTTGATAAATACCAATACCCGTTCCACCCGCTGCTGCGAAGACAATATCCGCACCTTGAGAAAATTGACTTTTTGCGAGCTCTGATCCCTTCGTCGGATCATTAAACGCTGCTCCTGTCGAACCAACCATATTCATAATGACGGTACTGCTTGGCGCTATATATTTAACCCCCTGCTTATAACCACAACTAAATTTACGAATCAGCGGGACATCCATCGCGCCAATAAAACCAACCGTATTAGTTTTTGTTTTCATTGCGGCTAGCGCCCCAACCAAGAAGGATCCTTCTTGCTCTTTGAAGACGATCGATTGGACATTCGGTAAGTCAATCACACTGTCAATAATACTGAAGTGAATATTAGGGAAGTCTTTTGCCACTTTTTCAGTCGCAGCAGACATACTGTAGCCAACTGCAACAATCGGTGAATAACCTCGTTTGGCTAAACGACGCAAACCTTGTTCTACCTGCGCTTCATTTTTTGGTTCGAATTCACGAACCTTTTGTCCGGTATCAGACACATACTTTTGCACACCGTTATAAACACCTTCGTTAAAAGATTTATCAAACTTACCAGCTTGATCGTAAACAACAGCAGGTTTATCAGCGGCATGCGCCGCACTTACTGAAACAGCTAACGCTGTTAATGATGCAGTAACTATACCTTTCATTCCTATTCCTCTAATGATGCCTAGACTCGTTGGATTATTTTTTATTATAAAGTTGCCTAACTAGTCAAAATAAACTGATTATAGAAAGATCGCAATCATAACTATGCCAAAGTCGCTGTCTACTGCGCGCAACAATATAGAAAAGTCTCTCGAACACCCTATAGTTAAAGTAGCTTATAAAGTCATAGCAATAAACATGCCCAATCATTAACCAATAGGTCAGGTTTGGCATTTTGGGCAATAGACAGTACTTCTTTGCCCTTGGCGTATCTCCTGTAAAATCGCCCCACACAGACGACATTCTTGATCTGCCCGGCCATATACAGTCAACTCTTGCTTGAAATACCCAGGCTTTCCATCCCCACCAACAAAATCTTTTAACGTGGTTCCACCTTGTTTTATGGCAGCAGCAAGCACTGTTTTAATGCATTCTACTAATTTCTCATAGCGAGCTTTACTAATATTACCCGCCATACGTGTCGGACGAATCCCTGCCATAAATAAGGCTTCATTGGCGTATATATTACCCACGCCCACCACGATTTTACTGTCCATAATAAAACTCTTAATCGCGAGCTTTCGACCTTTGGCTTTTGCGTAAAGATAATCCACATGAAACGCTTCCGACAAAGGCTCTGGGCCTAAGTGACTTAGCAAATCATGTTCCAGCCAGTCTTCTGTCGTCCATAAAATGGCACCAAATCGACGAGGATCGGTATAACGTAACCAATCACCCTCACCAGAAAAGCAAAAATCTACGTGATCATGAAACAAGGGAGGTGTTTCAGGCGGGACAAAATATAAGCTACCAGACATACCAAGATGAATAATCAAGGTGCCTTTAGAAGTATGGATACCGATGTATTTCCCACGTCGAGTAAGATGGGTAACAGTAAGCCCAGACATCTCCTCAACTAATGATGAGGTAATCGGCCAACGTAATTTGGGCTGTCGAATATCAATACGTGACACAGTCCGCCCAACTAAGTGTGATTCGATTCCTCGCAGGGTTGTTTCTACTTCAGGTAATTCCGGCATAATAACCTCAATAAAAGTACGTTATTAAAAGGCAGACCAAGTGATTGATAGAGTTTTGTATATTACAGATACAAAAAAACCGACTCAATGAGTCGGTTTCTTTTTTACAAAGACCGAAAATTATTTAATTTTCGCTTCTTTGTACATAACGTGCTTACGTACAACTGGATCAAACTTTTTCATTTCAAGTTTGTCCGGAGTATTTCGCTTGTTCTTGTCAGTTGTGTAAAAGTGACCAGTACCAGCAGAAGATACCATGCGAATTAGATCGCGAGCGCCTTTAGAAGCCATGATTCAGATCCTTATACTTTTTCGCCGTTAGCGCGCATTTCAACAAGAACTGTTTCAATGCCCTTTTTATCGATAATACGCATACCTTTAGAAGATACACGTAAACGGATGTAACGGTTTTCACCTTCGACCCAAAAACGGTGCCAATGAAGGTTAGGAAGAAAACGGCGCTTAGTACGACGCTTTGAGTGAGAAACGTTATTACCTGTAACAGGACGTTTCCCAGTAACTTGACATACGCGAGACATAATTAAATACCTTTTGCTATCCAGAAAGATTATTGGAAGTGTGCTTCACTTCCTCAGGTGGAGCATGATTCCTTATGAATCAAAAATATCCCGTACCGAGGAATAGCGGCGCGTATTCTCCCACAAGCAGCAGTGGCGGGCAAATAATTTGTTAAAAAATTGATCAATTCTGCAAAGTTAGCAGCGAAAAAAGCCAAGTAGTGTCGAATTTACCGACAAAATCTCTATTTCTCGACTCTTTTTATAAGAGCCCTCTTTCTGCGAGCGATACAGGCGAGCCATCACCAACAACGAAGTGATCCAGCAAACGTACATCAACCAAATCAAGTGCTTGTTTGATTTTTTCAGTAATAGAAATATCCGCTTGGCTAGGTTCCGCGACGCCACTGGGATGATTGTGCGCCAGGATCACAGCCGCTGAGTTATACTGCAAAGCCGCTTTAACCACTTCACGAGGATATACGGCCGCCGCATCTATAGTACCCATGAATAATTCTTGATAGCGAATCAGCCGATGCTGACTGTCTAAAAACAAAACGGCAAATACCTCGCGCTGAGAATGCCTGAGCTGTGAAGACAAATAGTTTCTAACGTGCTCCGCACTACTAAACACAGTGTCGCGTTTCAGTTGCTCTTTCAGATGTCGCTTGGACATTTCGAGAACAGCCTGCAGCTGAGTGTATTTAGCATCACCAAGACCAAACCCTTGGCAGAATTCTTCTCGACTCGCAGACAATAAAGCCCGCAAACCACCAAATTGCTCCAACACCTGTCGAGCTAACTCAACAGCGCTGATCCCTTGAGTCCCGGTCCGTAAAAAAATAGCCAGTAGCTCCGCATCCGTTAAAACTTCTGCGCCCTGATGTATTAGCTTCTCACGCGGTCTCTCTTGTTCAGGCCAATGTTTAATACTCATGATCTACTCCTTGATCCATGTTAATCTTGGCAACAATAAACAGAGACATCCTGTCTCTATATGAATATTCTAGTAGGGATTTTTCTATTAGACCTTTACCTTATCGATCACTACTTGGATTGAGAAGTTTTTTATGTCAAAAATATCGAGCCAGCGTATTTTACTTGGCATCACAGGCGGTATCGCCGCCTACAAAAGCATTGAACTAATTCGTCTGCTAACCAAAGCAGGTGCTGATGTGCAAGTCGTGCTTACTGAAGGTGCCAAGGCCTTTGTAACAGAAATGACACTTCAAGCCATTTCTGGGCATCCAGTTCGAAGCACCTTATTAGACCCGAATGCCGAAGCGGGCATGGGTCATATTGAATTGGCAAAATGGGCCAACTTAATTGTTATCGCACCGGCATCCTCTGATTTTATGGCGCGTTATGCGCAAGGTATGGCCAACGACTTACTTAGCACCTTGTGCTTAGCGACCGAATCCCCTGTGTTACTTGCACCCGCGATGAACCAAGCAATGTGGCGTCATCCCGCAACCCAAGCAAATGCCTCACTACTAACTAGTCGCGGAGTACTATCGATTGGGCCTGCTGATGGCGCACAAGCCTGTGGCGATATCGGACCTGGTCGTATGAGTGAAGCAAAAGATATTTTTAATGCAATAGAAGCACATTTTGATACCACTCTGATCACACAAGATTTAGCAGGGCAACACTGGGTCATTACGGCAGGACCAACAATGGAAGCTATTGATCCAGTGCGCTTTATCAGCAATCACAGCTCTGGAAAAATGGGCTATGCGTTAGCTCAAGCCGCCCTTGATCGTGGCGCTCACGTCACTCTTATTAGTGGTCCAGTACAAATTAAAGCTCCAACAGGCGCAACACTAATCGCGGTAAACAGCGCAGACGATATGCTCGCTGCCTGTCAGGCTGTTATGATTCATCCAGCAGATGTCTTTATTGGCGCCGCAGCGGTAGCAGACTTTAAGATGAAACAAGCCTGCAGCCAAAAGATGAAAAAGCAAAGTAACTCTGATGAACTGCAACTCAATCTGATCAAGAACCCTGATATCATCGCGACACTAGCCCAACAAAACGCCGCTAAATACATGGTTGGCTTTGCCGCTGAGACACAGAACGTCATTGAATATGCAAAAGGTAAACTCACCCGTAAAGGCTTAGACATGATTATTGCCAATGATGTTTCACGCTCTGATATTGGCTTTAATCAAGATGAAAACCAAGTATCTGTTATCACTAAAGATTCAACTAGCTCCCCTGCTAAAGCCACTAAAACGGCACTGGCTGGCGAGCTGGTTAACCTAATTCAGCACTACACCCACTCGACCCATACATCTGCTATTAACGAGGCGAAATAACCCCTATGAAAAAAGCGATTCAGCTAAAAATAATCAGCGAAAAAATTGGCAAAGCCATTCCACTACCTACTTATGCGACTGACGGATCTGCAGGCCTTGATCTCCGCGCCTGCCTAGACGAATCAATCCAATTATCGCCAGGCGATACCACACTCATTCCAACAGGGTTGTCCATGTATATTCAAGACCCTAGCTTAGCCGCAATCCTTTTACCGCGCTCAGGTCTGGGTCATAAACATGGTATTGTGCTTGGTAACTTAGTGGGTCTGATTGACTCCGATTACCAAGGCGAGCTTATGGTGTCTTGCTGGAACCGAGGTCACGCAGCATTTACGATCGAACCAGGTGAACGTATTGCACAAATGGTATTGGTACCTGTTGTACAAGCCGAATTTGATATTGTGACTGAATTTGAAGCGACTGCTCGTGGTGAAGGTGGATTTGGTCATACAGGTAGTAAATAAATTTGCTATCACAAACCTATAAAAGGTGAATTTATTTCACCTTTTATAGGTTTCTTGTCCTATTCTTTCACCCATACCGTAAAGTCACCGTCAAATTTACTTTTTTAACCTTCTAGTTCGTAATTTTCATACAATTTTCTATAGTTAATCCCTCTAGATCACGTTATCATTTCCACCCTAAGTGGTTGCTCACTCTTGTCACTTGCCTTGAACAATCATCGTTCTGACATAGCAACCAAACACATTATATAAAACTGACTCATTACTGAGTCACCATGCCCCTACCTATTCAAAATCAGGGTATTTTATAGCTAACAGGAGTAAGTTGATCGTGGCCTTTACGCGTGAATCCGCTTTAGACGTTGCCGAAGTATTAAGTGAATCGCTTCCTTATATCCAGCGCTTTGCTGGTAAAACCTTTGTCATTAAATACGGCGGCAATGCCATGACTGACGAAGCACTTCAGGCTGGATTTGCTCGCGACATCGTATTAATGAAAGCCATTGGCATTAACCCTATTGTGGTTCATGGTGGTGGGCCACAAATCGGCGATATGTTACAAAAGTTGAATATAGAATCTAAGTTCATTAATGGTATGCGTGTTACCGATGCCGCGACTATGGACGTTGTAGAAATGGTACTCGGCGGTCAAGTCAACAAAGACATCGTTAATATGATTTCTCAAGCCGGCGGTAAAGCAATTGGCCTAACGGGTAAAGACAGTCATTTTATCCAAGCTAAAAAACTGTTTGTTAAACATCAAGCAGAAGGGATGAGCGCACCAGAACAGGTTGATATTGGCCATGTTGGTGAAGTTGCTTATATTGATACTAGCGTATTAAAAGTATTAGAAAATAGTGATTTGATCCCCGTTATTGCACCAATTGGTGTGGATGCTGAAGGTCATTCCTACAACATCAACGCAGACTTAGTTGCAGGTAAAGTCGCCGAAGCCGTTGGCGCTGAGAAATTAATGCTGCTAACCAATATTTCTGGCGTACAAGATAAGTCTGGAAATGTATTAACGGGCTTAACGACGGCTCAAGTTGATGCATTAATTGCCGATGGCACTATCTATGGCGGTATGTTGCCGAAAATTAGCTGTGCCTTGTCTGCCGTTAATGCTGGCGTTACAAGTTCACATATTATCGATGGTCGTGTACCTCACGCCACTTTATTAGAAATTTTTACAGATACGGGTGTTGGTACCTTAATTTCTAATACCAAGTCTGCGGAATAGCAGGCTCATCTTTTTAGGACAATATGCTAATAACAACTGGGTTCGGAGCTAAATAGACAAATGAGCAATAAAAAAAGCGATCGTCGAACACAGATACTACAAGCGTTAGCTCAAATGCTAGAAAGTAGTCCTGGAGCACGTATCACGACAGCGGCCTTAGCCAAGCAAGTTGGGGTCTCTGAAGCCGCTTTATATCGTCATTTTCCAAGCAAAGCGAAAATGTTTGAAGGCTTAATTGAGTTTATTGAAGAGTCTTTGTTTACTCGTATTCATAGAATTGTACAAGATGAAGCGAATGTCTTAGTACGTATCGAAATGATAGTAACCTTGATTTTAGGCTTTTCGGAGCATAACCCTGGCATGTGCCGTTTATTAACCGCCGATGCACTAGCGGGTGAAACCGAAAGGCTCAGAATACGCATCGCACAGCTATTCGATCGTATTGAAACACAGCTAAAACAAGTCATGAGAGAAGCGGACTTAAAACAAGGTTTACGACCTGCAATGGGGGTCGCTCCCTGCGCTAACTTTTTGCTCGCCATCATTGAAGGCAAAATCCGTCATTATGTGAGAAGTGAGTTTAAAGTGAAACCAACAGAAGCTTGGTCAATGCAGTGGTCTATTTTAGCTAAAACACTCATGCTGAACCGCTAGCACTGGAGCTCACGCTCCAGATACTAAGGTGCAAGTAAGACTTATTAAGACTCGATACCATATTGCTGACGGTAAGCAGTAACCGCATCAAGAGACGCCGAGAATTCAGGTGTTGCTTGTTCTGCTAAGTACGTCATGATGTCATGCAATGACACGATACTAATAACAGGCATACCGAAGTCACGTTCGACTTCTTGAATTGCAGACAACTCGCCTTGACCACGTTCTTGGCGATCTAAAGCAATTAGTACGCCAGCCGGAGCAGCTTTTGCTTCTTGGATAATGGCCATAACTTCTCGAATGGCAGTACCAGCGGTAATCACGTCATCAATAATCATGACGTCTCCAGCCAATGGTGCACCAACGAGCGAACCACCTTCTCCGTGGGATTTTGCTTCTTTACGGTTAAATACGTAAGGAGTATCCACATTATGGTGATCGAACAGCGCGACTGCAGTCGTAGTCGCTAGGGGAATGCCTTTGTAAGCAGGCCCAAATAGAACATCAAATGGAACATTAGCTTCCATTAATGCGGCCGCGTAGAAGCGACCTAATTTTGCTAAAGCTTGCCCAGAATTGAATAAGCCAGCATTAAAAAAATAAGGGCTTACGCGGCCAGATTTAAGTGTAAACTCGCCAAAACGCAATACATTTTGCTCAATGGCGAACTCGATAAAGTCTCTTTGGTAAGGTTTCATGCCGACTCCAGATAGATTTTAATAATAGAACAAAGCGCCGCCGAGAACGAGCGAAGCCATGCCAACATTGGATAGGCGCTAATATAACACACGGCTAGGAATTGTAGGGACCAGAAATGAAGGTCATCAGCCTTAATGTAAACGGTATAAGACAAGCAGCCGATCGCGGCTTTTTCGAGTGGATGATTCGCCAAGATGCGGATGTTGTCTGCTTGCAAGATATTCAGGCAGATGAACGCAGTCTCAATGACAGTGTTTTCTTTCCACCTGGGTACAACACATACTTTTTTGACTCAATGGAAGACCCTGAGCAAGCAGGGGTAGCTATTTATTGCAAAACTATGCCTAAAGCAATTATGACTGGTATGGGATTTCCTGAATGTGATTTTGAAGGGCGCTTTATCCAAGCTGACTTCGAAAAAGTCAGTATTGGCGCGTTCTTAACACCTCATGGCTCAAACCATGAAGACAACCTACAGCAGCATAAATACCGTTTTATGGAAGGTTTTAAGAACCATCTAATAAAAACTCGCCGTAAGCGACGTGAATTTATCTTCTGCGGTACCGCTAATGTGGCACGTTCACCTATCGATGTAAGCAGCTGGTTTGTTAATCAGCGCAATTCTGGTTTCTTAGCAGAAGAGCGTAAATGGATTAATGAAATTTTTAACGAGCTTGAATACGTTGATGCATTTCGTCAGGTAAACAAACAAGATAAACAATACACTTGGTGGCCTGATTACGAACGTGCATGGAAATTAGATGAAGGTGGTCGCTTAGATTACCAAATAACAACACCTGGCATTAAAAATTTAGTACAAGCAGGTAGTGTCTATAAAGGAGAGCGATTCTCGGATCATGCGCCTTTAATCATGGAATACAATATCGATTGATGCTCTAAGCATCATACTGAATTCCTCGTAGAACATTAAAAAGCCCAAGTTTACTGTTACCAGTAAACTTGGGCTTTTTTGTACTCGATGTTTTGCTCACGTTCTTATTAAATTCTAGGCTCTAATGACTCCACAGAGACACTTAACCTCAGCTGATGAATTTCACCGGCTTTAATCTCGTAAGCATCATTTAAGGCGTTTGCAACTTCAACGCAGACAAACTGACGGTAGTCTTCGTCTTCCATATCACTGCGCTGTTTAGCCAACTTAGGACCTGGATTCCATAACACAGTACTTTGACTACCTTGACTACGTATTAATAATTTTCGCTGCAGGCTTGTATCATGAATCTCACACACATCTGGTGATTCTAAATATACTCGATCTAACGAATCCATTGAATCAATCACGCCCACTTGTTCTTTTCGTGCGTTCTTGTCTAATTTATCAACAAAAATAACCTTATCAAGACCATGTACTTGTGTCGCCTGATTATCCCCAACATGAAAATAAGTATGTAACGCCTCACTAACGGACATAGTTTTATCTGACAAATTGGCCGCTGAGAAGTTAATACTAAAACCATCATTGGTAAAGCGAAATACCTGCCTTAGCTCAAAAGCATGGGGCCACATTTCTTCAATCAATGGATGATCTTCTGATGCTAAGCGCAGCACAACTTTCACGTCTTCATTTTTAAAGCGGCCAACTTCTGCCAACTCCCAACGAAAATAACGTGCTAACCCATGTGAAGGAAAATCCTTATGTTTTTCATTCGCTCCAAACCAAGGCCAACACACAGGCACACCAAAATGACGTCGACCAAAGCGCGTTTGCGCCCCTTCGTTAGAAGATTGAAATAACAGATCCTCTTGGCCCGCTGGAATAAAACTCTCTAAATGACCGCCCCACAATGCAATACGTGCACTAAAGCCAGGCTGATCAATTACAATTTCATCACATTCTCTTAGGCTGGATGGCAATATATCCCCACCCAGTTTTTCCAACTCGCGAATTAGTTGGCCATTCATTCAAGGCTCCATTAAGGTTGATCTAGTAGGCACATATTAGTCGCAGACAAAATGATTACAATAGTTTGCGCTTATGCTGACTATTTAACTGTGTTGATGATAAACCTTTTAGCAAATAAAAACTTACCCTAGTTACTTTTTTGCGTTATAAAGCCACTTAATACAAGCTGTATTTCTTCTAGGAAGACATCGCTGTTTATTTTGCACCATTATCGACTTTCTCTTCAGAGCTATTGCCTTATGAACTCATTAAATGATCCTAAAATAATTGTTGGTAGCGAGGAATGGTGCGCTTTCCCTTCCCTTACTATTCCTGCTGTGAAAGCGCGTGTGGACTCAGGTGCAAAAACCTCATCATTGCATGCGATCAACATTCAATACTTCTCACGTAATGGCAGCCAATGGACAAGCTTTGACGTTCACCCTTTACAAGAAAACCGTAAAGTCACCGTGCATTGTGAAGCTCAAATCATTGACCATCGAGTCATCAAAAGCTCCAGTGGCGATAAAGAAAAAAGGCCTGTTATTCGAGTACCTTTAGCGCTAGGAGAAAAGTCTTGGGTCGTTGAGGTAACACTGACAGATAGAGATAGCATGGGCTATCGCATGCTGTTAGGTCGAGAAGCAATGAATGGACGAATTCTCGTTGATCCAGAAGGCAATTGCCTGCAAGGAGACCGCTTACAAAATGACTTAGCGACTTTATATAAAGCGCCAGAAATGCGCACCGGTGGTTTAAAAATAGGCTTGCTGGCCAGCAACCCTGATCTATATAGTAATCGTCGCATTATAGAAGCCGCTGAAGCTCGGGGTCATGAAATACAATTTTTAAACATCAAAAATTGTTATATGAAACTCGACGCAAGCGCACCAGAAATTCACTATCGCGGTGGACGTATTCTTAACGATCTCGATGCCGTCATTCCCCGCATCCGCCCTAGCCAAACTTTTTATGCTTGCACTCTATTACGCCAATTCGAGTCACTTGGTATCTATTGTTTAAATACATCTACTGCGATTAGCCAATCTAGAGATAAGCTGCGTGCACTACAATTATTGTTAGATAATGGTCTGGACATTCCCACTACAGGCTTTGCCAGCTCTCCTTTAGACACTGGCGACTTGATTGATATGGTTGGTGGCGCTCCGCTCATTATCAAGCTACTTGAAGGCACTCAAGGCACAGGTGTGGTTCTCGCAGAAACACGTAAGGCAGCAGACAGTGTGATCAATGCGTTTAAGAGCTTAAACGCAAATATTTTAGTACAAGAATTTATTAAAGAATCTAGCGGTACCGATATACGAAGCTTTGTCGTCGATGGAAAAGTCGTCGCTTCGATTCAAAGAATCGCAGCACCCGGTGAATTTCGAGCCAACATGCACCAAGGAGGTCGTGCAGAGTTAATTAAAATCACCCCAGATGAAAGACGAATCGCGATTAAAGCATCCAAAGCAATGAACTTAAAAGTGGCCGGCGTCGATATCATTCGATCCAACAAAGGGCCACTACTATTAGAAGTAAACTCCTCTCCAGGTCTGCAAGGAATAGAAACAGCGACCAATGAAGACATTGCGATACGTATGATACTCGCTATCGAAAAACAACTTGGCGCCAGCAAGGTCGAGGAGCAATAGAATCGCTTAGATCATCTTAAGGTATAAAAGCATTACCATTTTAGAGGTGAGCTTTTATACCTTTTTAGCCTATCGTTTGGTTACGACCTGCACTTTTAGCTTTATATAAAGCATCATCAGCTCGCATCAACCAAGCCGCAACAGTGGGATCTGTACTTGTTAATTGCGCCACTCCCAAGCTGATTGTCACCTTAATATCGCCTTTATCGGTGTGGACCGTCATAGCTTCAACTTTTTGACGTAGTTTTTCACAAAAAGCCATAGCACCGTCATGGGCAGTATTAGGTAAAACCATAATAAACTCTTCCCCACCATAGCGACCAACAAAGTCGACTTTACGAGAAAAACTCATCATCAATTTAGCCACTTCTTTTAATACTTCGTCCCCAGCTGGATGACCGTAATTATCATTAATCGCTTTAAAAAAATCTAAATCTGCCATTACTAAAGAATGTGTGGCGACTTGTTTATGTTGATAGGAGGTAAAAATAATATCGAGCGCTTTTTCTAGACTGCCTCGGTTATGTAACTCTGTTAAAGAGTCCATCTTACTCAGTTGCTCAAGTTGTTTATTGGCCGATGATAAGGCGATTTTATGACTGGCGGCATCCGTAACATCGTAAACCGTAATACAAACATGCTGAATAGCACCGTTTACATTGGTGATCGGACGTAACGTAATATTTTGATACATATACTCCGCTAAGCCAGTAATAGGACGATAGCTTTTAAAGGGGAAAAGATAAGCACGTTGTTCCCAAGAAATAAAAATCGATGTTCTTAGCGCGATGACATTATCGAGTTTTCGCTGCAACCATTCTTCATCTATATCGGGAAAAAGGCTAAATAATGTTTTGCCTCTCGCCACAGAAGAGCTTGTTCCGCTGTGGTTTTCCATAAAGCTATTCCACAAGGTCACTTTATAATTCTGATCAACGATAACCAAACCAAGATCGATATGATTGAGCGTATCAAACAACCAATGAATTTCTGTCATCTCTCCTATTGGGCTTGTCATAATTAATCCTCAACCAAATAAGATAATAACGAGGCTAACACTGGTACAGATTCTTCAGTAAACAGCAGTAGTAAGTCACAGCTAACATTATAGTTTTCAAGTTCATAAACCAATTCTACGGTTAATGTACGTTTCCATTTTGCTCGTTTCTGATCAATCAAGTTGGCCATTTTAACATGTTGACCTAGTAATACAGGATGCCCAAAACTAAAATCGATATTTAACTGTTTGCCCAGCGCATCTATAAAAGGACCTACTAATACAGAAGAAACCTCCATCAACAACTCTACTTCTGTATTCGTATCAATCTCGCCAGAAACATTGAGTAACTTCGCAATATCCGAAAAACTCGTATCATTAAAAATAAGCAACGCTTCAAAAGCAACGCCAGTACCTACAAAACCTTGAGAAACCGCGGAATATTGATCGTCTTTGGCACCATAGCCAAGTGTCATTTGAAGCTCACTGACTTCGAGTATATTAACGGTGGGAACAGGCAGCTTAACAAATACATTCAACATATCAGCTAAAACACTGGCAGCTTTACCCATAGCAACATTAGAAACTTCTTGAAGACATTCTGAAAAAGAAAAATCATCGACTACTGAATTTCTGCTCGCAGTAGCAAAATCGCTCACCTCTTCATTTTCGCTCATCCAGCCTAATGATAAGAGGGTTTCACGCATCGCATCGACTAAGATAGGTTTTTTATGAAACTCTACAGCACCTAACTCTTTCACTCGCTGAACCGCTAATGGCTGAACATCGCCAGAAACGACCAACACCTGAGGAGTATGATTAACCCACTGTAATGCCTCCAATGTCTGATAACCATCTTTAATGGGCATGTTAAGATCTAGAAAAAGAAAATCGATCTTTTTCTTATCTATTATATCTAAGGCTTCCTGTCCATTTTGTGCATACTCGATGTCTATATCCCAGTCCATGGGCAAAGCTTTAGCAAGTTGTTTTCTCGCAAGGCTTGAGTCATCGCAAATCAGTACATGTGTGCTCATTTGTGTATTTTCCCAGAACTTAACATATTATTTTTAAATATAACTTTCATTTATGCGACCACCATATAGAAGTTAAAAAGTCTCTGTCAAATAATATTATGTCTTCTTTGTTTTACATCATAGATAACAAGGCTTTAACAATTAATACCTCATCATACTTGTCTTTTTTATAAGTAATAAGTGGTGTTTTAATGATCTCAACACCTAATGAAGACAAGGCATTTTCATCAATTACACCATAATTGTATTGATCATCTAAAAGCAAGTAATCCAAACCACCAAAAGCAATGTCTTGCAGTGATCGTGTGTCACTAAGAACAGTCGCGACTAAACGCGCCACTTGCTCCATTAATGATAGTCCAAATTGTTCTGGATCAGTGCCTAAATTTGGTATGTAAACTTTAGGGTTTGGATTTTGGCAAATCGCACGCCCTACACCTTCCGGTATTAAGTTAACCAATAAACTGCTATAAAAACTGCCTGGTGGATAACAAATTAAATCTGTATTCTCGATCATATCCCGACGATCATCAGCAATAGGACGATTAATCGAAGCTACGGTTTTTAGGTCTTTATTAAGCCACATTTTTTTAATAGGGCTTTTCAATACCGCCATTTCTTTTCCGGTAATACGGTGCTGTCCTAATAGTATTTCGCCATTTTCAAGCTCTACCCCTAAATGATATGGCGCATCCAAAATGGTTTTTACTTCACCTAATGCTTTTATCAACCGAGAAAATAGAAAAACAATCGGATCTAGCTGCTGTTGGTTATTCAAATAGCCACCAGCAATAATCAGATTTCCAATACTAGCGCCACGTAAATCAAAGGCTCCACTTATTTTATTTTGTGTCACACCAAGCTGCGTTTGAATTAATGCGCGCATTGGATTAGGAATGGGGTCAATCAACGGATGCTTTCCCGCTACCAGTAATT
This sequence comes from Marinomonas sp., assembly GCA_052107635.1. GTDB lineage: Bacteria > Pseudomonadota > Gammaproteobacteria > Pseudomonadales > Marinomonadaceae > Marinomonas. The sequence goes on from JBQEFB010000004.1 coordinate 114,148, forward strand.
TTAACTCATCCTTTAGGTCATTTAATGTCGCGGAAGTTTCAAAGCGATGCGTAAATAATGCATACACTTCTGGTTGCCCCATAACACTCTCATCCGCTAGCGCCATTAAGCGACTACGCAAATCACCTACCGCAGGCATATCAAATTCAGCACGTAAACGAGCAGAGCTACCACCTGAGTCAAACGGTGTCACAAGATGAATAGAATGATGCGTATAATGTTTTAATACTCGACTAATTTTATTTAGTGCTGAACCACCACTAAAAAATAATACTTTGGGACCTTGCTCAGGCAAACTTTGATAACGGTGAATCCGAGCAAGATCGGGCATTTTCATGCGCCGCCAAATACGGTAAGTACTGAACATATTGGCCTCAAAAATAGGGAATACCTGCTACCTTAAATAACCTACTTCATTACAACAAGCAGAAATGTGTGAACATGAATGATAATAACGAGCGAAAGCACACGCTTTATTCGTTTTTTTCATAAAGATAACGCACAATACCTCTTTCTAACCTTCTGTAGTGGTACCTCTTTTATGGCAATAACTGGACTTCTTGCATTACTTGACGACATCACCACCTTACTCGACGATGTCGCCGTATTTTCTAAAGTCGCAGCAAAAAAAACCGTAGGGGTATTAGGCGATGATCTTGCCTTGAATGCAGAACAAGTATCTGGCGTTAAAGCGGATCGAGAACTCCCTGTCGTTTGGGCGGTAGCCAAAGGGTCCTTCGTTAACAAGCTAATTTTGGTGCCTTTGGCGTTAGCAATCAGCGCCTTTATTCCTTGGCTAATCCAACCCTTATTGATGATGGGAGGTGTGTACTTATGCTATGAAGGCATCGAAAAGGTGCTACACGTCTATCAGCACCGTCACGATGATAAAACCAAAATACACCATGCTATTGCAAAAAAACAAAGTCTATCAGATGACGAACTACTAATTCTCGAAAAAACCAAAGTTCGCGGAGCCATTCGTACAGATTTTGTCCTATCATCTGAAATCATTGTGATCGCACTGGGTACCGTAAATGGTCAGCCCTTATTAACTCAAGCGTTTGTCGTGAGTATTGTCGCTCTACTCGTTACGGTGGGGGTATACGCATTAGTTGGGTTGATTGTACGGTTGGATGATATTGGACTGTACTTAACACAGACAAAAACAACGCTGATAAAAGCCGTGGGGGCAGGCATATTAACAGGCGCTCCTTGGGTGATTCGCCTGCTTTCTATCATTGGCACTATTGCGATGTTTTTAGTCGGTGGTGGGATTTTTGTTCATGGGTTACCAGCACTGCACCATCTTGCTCAAGAAGCCGTTACTGGCGACATTACAAAACACCCTTTTATCAGCGCCATGATTAATACCAGCATTAGTTTATTCGTCGGTATTCTTCTCGGTACTGTGGTAGCTTGGACACTATCTTTATTTCAAAAAGGCGAAAAACACACCTAAATCAGTCTAACTGATACCAATATTCGACTAGGCTAAATAGCAGCCATTTTGTTGCCTATTGCTCAGTAAGTATTCAGCAAACTCGGCAAAGCCAAAACCACCTGGCTGCTGGGTTTGAAAACTGGGATGATGCTGCATTTTTTCTAGATGCTGAGCGATATTGGCTACGCCCACACTCAGAGGAAAACGCGCAAACATGCTTTCATCATTTGGTGCATCCCCCACATACGCAACCTGTTGTTGATAGGCTTCTTTACTCAGACCATAACGCTCTCTCAGGACGCGTTCTGCCATGGCGAATTTATCGTAACCAATACCACTGATATTGATATGGATAGAGCTGGCTTTTGCATTTAAGCCTTGCTCTAGTAACAGACTGAGACACGCTTCTTTTTCTTCAACGGCTACCGGTTTTACATTTTGCCCGTAATCAATCGCCACATCAGTTAACCGATAAGATTGATCTCGAGCCAAGCGCAGAGCCGGAAAAGCCCTCATGGTAACGAGAACTTTTTCCATTATCTCGGCCTGATAGACTCTCATTTTCGCTTCTTCACGCCAAAATGTGTAATCCAATACACCATCGGTATTAGCAATAAAGCAGCCGCCGCCTTCTGTTATCACCCCTTCTACAGGAAGCGTTCGTGCGATCATATCTGACCACCCAGCACAGCCTCCCGTTACCGGTATCACCTTAATGCCAGCCTCGGTCAAACGACTCAGCGCCACTAAGGTTTGTTCTGGTAAACGCCCATGCCACGTCAAGGTATCATCCACATCGGTGAGGATAAATCGTACCCCATGGCAAGCGCTTTTACTGAAATGTTCGAGTGATTTTATTGTCATACTATTCCTAATCAACCAGCCCTATCCAGCCAATTCGACTCTAACGCCAGAAGCTTCAAGAAGCTGCTGTCTCGGCGTAGTCATCGCGTCACTAAAAAAGCAGTCTATGTTGTCAAAAGACTGCACGCGTGCCATCGCTTTACGATGCCATTTATGTTGATCAGCCACTAAAAAAACATGACGACTTTGTTCAATTAACACACGACTCACTGCCGCTTCTTCTGGGTCAAAATCTAGAATGCCTTGTTCTTCATCCAAGCCTCCACACCCTAAAATGCCATAATCAAAAAAGTATTTGCGCAATCCTGCCAAGGTTTCTTCACCAACTAAATCATGGTGCTGATGACGCAACTTACCAGCCAATACTCGTACTTGAATGTTTGGCCGAACGCCAAAGATACTCGCCACCGTCAGATTGTTGGTAAACACCTGAAGCGCTTTATGATTCAGCAATGCGCGACTGACATACTCAACAGTTGTCCCGACGCCTAAAAACAACGAAGCACCATCCGGTATAGCTTGAGCCACCAGCTCGGCCATCGCCATTTTTTCGGCAATATTGAGATTATGTCGATGCTCAAATGGTAAGTTTTCAATACTAGAAACGGGCGAAATACCACCATGCGTGCGTCGTACTAAACTTCGCTCTGCCAGCTGATTTATGTCCTTGCGAATGGTCTGCGAGGAAACATCAAAATGCGCCACCATGTCTTCTACCAGTAAACTGTCCATTTGCTGAACCCAGTTCAATATCTGGCTTTGTCGTTCGTTGAGACTCAACATCATTGTCCTACACGACTAAATAAAAGAAGCAAACACAGAAGGATTGTCCGTAATCACGGCGTCCATTCCCCATTCCCAATGCTCGGTCACTGTCTCAGGATCGTTCGCGGTATAGCACAACAACTTATAGCCTTCGGCCTTCATCGCTTGCGCCTGCGCTTGCGTTAACAAGCTGTAATCACAATTCAAACTATAAGCATGAATTTGCTCTAATTGTGCCTGCCAATTCGCCGGGATCGCTTCATAAAGTTGGCCAAGGTGACGCTGTGGGTCCAACTCAAACACCATTTTTAGAGCGTCATGATTAAAGCTAGAAATAAGCAGCTTTTCATTGTCCACCCAGTACTCTTTTAATGTGTCTAAGACGGTCGGCACGATATTTTCGACGTCTGCTGTGTCGTGTTTGATTTCTAGATTCAAACCCAACCCCAGCGCCTGAATGCAATCCAAGGCTTCGATCAAGGTAGGAATGCTTTCCCCTTTGAATTCAGGTGCAAACCAAGCACCAGCGTCCAATGTACTGGCCACCAGCGGGTCGGTTTCTCGCGTCACACCAGCGCCATTCGTACAGCGCTCTAGTGTGTCATCATGAAAAATAATCAAACCGCCTTTGTCGATCAGGTAAACGTCAATTTCTACCCACTTAACTCCGGTTTCAGCCGCCGCTTTAATCGAGGCTAAGGTATTTTCTGGTGCCAATAATGCCGCACCACGATGACCTATTACTTTTGTTTTCAGAATGTCTTTCAATAACGCAGTGTTAGCTTGCATAAACACCTCATAAACGTTGTTTCGTGGTCGCATCAAATAAGTGCCAATGTTTCACTGGTGCGGTGAACCACATAACACTATTAATCCCAGGCAAGTGCGGTCCAGATAATCTCACTACGATGGGTTTTGCCTGCCCACTGTTACCTTCAAGCATCCCATGAATCAGAGTCTCTGCACCTAACGATTCTACCGCCTGTACACGTAAAGCAAAATCGCCATTTGCTTTACTGCTTTGTTCTAAATGCTCTGGACGAATCCCCCAAGTCACTGTCCCTCGATGATCATGAGACATAGGTAATATCACATTCTCTGACAAGACAATACCTTGTTCCGTTAACATAGCATCGAATAAATTCATCGAGGGAGAACCAATAAACTCAGCAACAAAAGTAGTCGCAGGCTTATCATACAATTCCATCGGCGTTCCAATCTGCTCTGCTTTACCTTTATTCAAAACCACAAGACGATCTGCTAATGTCATGGCTTCGACTTGATCGTGGGTCACATACAAGGTGGTGGTGGCAAGTTTACGCTGTAACTGACGAATTTCGACGCGCATCTGCACTCGTAATTTGGCATCCAAGTTTGATAAGGGCTCATCAAACAAAAAGACTTTAGGATCTCGCACCATAGCGCGCCCCATGGCCACTCGTTGGCGCTGACCACCAGACAATTGACCCGGGCGACGCTCTAACAGCTCGTCTAATCCCAGCATGGCCGCTACGTCCATCACCTTGGCGTGACGTTCTTGTTTGGAAACACCACGATTTTTCAGGCCGTATTCCATATTGGCGCGCACCGTCATATGTGGGTACAAGGCATAGTTTTGAAACACCATGGCAATATCACGATCCGCAGGTTCTTTGTCATTCACGCGGTTACCTTTGATCAACAAATCACCTTGGGTAATGGCTTCCAACCCTGCCACCATCCGCAATAACGTTGATTTACCACAACCTGATGGCCCAACTAGAACAATGAATTCACCTTCTTCAATGCTTAAAGCAATACTTGGTATCGCTTGGTAGCCATTTGGGTAGGTTTTGCCTATGTTCTTTAATACTAAATCGGTCATTGCTTACTTCTCCGCGTCAACCAAGCCTTTAACAAATAGTCTTTGCATTCCTACCACCACCGCGATGGGAGGAAGCATTGCCAATAAAGTCGTTACCATCACATAGTTCCACTGAATATCACCATCAGGAACTGACAACATACTCTTAATACTCATGACCAAGGTGTAATAGGTATCATCTGTAGTAATGATCAGCGGCCAAAGATATTGGTTCCAACCATAAATAAACATAATCACAAACAAGGCCGCGATATTGGTACGCGACATCGGCAGCAAGATATCAAAGAAGAAACGAATCGGGCCGGCGCCATCAATCCTAGCCGCTTCCACTAACTCACCAGGAATCGACATAAAACACTGTCGAAACAAGAAAGTAGCTGTCGCACTGGCGATCAAAGGCAAAATCAAACCACTGTAAGAGTTCAACATATCCAAGTTCGCAATCACTTGATAAGTCGGCACAATGCGCACCTCCACTGGTAACATCAAGGTCATAAAGATCACCCAGAAAATCGCCGAGCGAAACGGGAAGCGAAAAAACACAATGGCATAAGCCGATACAATGGAAATAGCGAGTTTACCGATGGTAATACCGAGCGCCATAACCAAGGAGTTTAATAACAGGTGCCAAACCGGAATCTGTAAGGTGTTACTTGCTTCAGCAAATAGTACGTGCGCCCAGTTTTGTACACCTTGATCACCAAACCACAAAGGCACACTACCTGAATTAAAGGCCCCTTCAGGTTGAGTAGAACCCACTAATGCCACCCATACAGGTAACGCAATAATCAACACACCAATTATCAAAATAAGATGGCTAAGCAATCTCGACCAAGGACGATTCTCTATCATTAGTATTGCACCTTACGCTCAATGAAACGGAACTGAATCACCGTCATGAGTCCAACAATGGCCATTAAGACAATAGATTGCGCCGCTGATCCGCCGCTGTCTAAGCCAATAAAACCGTCTTTAAATACCTTGTACACCAGTGTATTGGTGCTGCCGTCTGGTCCACCTTGAGTGGTGGTGTCTATCACCCCAAAGGTTTCGAAAAAGGCGTACACCAAATTAACCACCAACAAGAAAAACGTTGTCGGTGAGAGTAGTGGGAAAACAATGTCCCAGAAGCGCCTAAAAGCGCTAGCGCCATCGATCGCCGCCGCCTCAATCAAAGACCGAGGGATCGCTTGTAGCCCAGCTAAGAAAAATAAGAAGTTATAACTAATTTGTTTCCAAGTCGCAGAAATAACCACCAAAATCATCGCCTGATCACCGTTTAAAAAATGATTCCAATGCAGACCAATACGATCTAAAAACAAGGCCACAGGGCCGATATTTGGGTCAAATAAAATCCACCACAACACCCCAGCCAAGGCCGGCGCAACAGCGTAAGGCCACACTAATAAGGTTTGATAAACCATTCTGCCGCGAATCACTCGATCAGCCATCACCGCTAGCCAGAGCGCCACAGCGATGCCCAAAAAGGCGACCGAGAAGCTAAAGACCATGGTTACTACCATGGATTTGTAATAAAGCGGGTCTTGGAATAAATCAACGAAGTTCTCAAGGCCAACAAATTGCTGGCTCAAACCAAAGGCATCTTCACGATAAAAGGCTTGCAGCACCGCCTGTCCAGCAGGCCAGAGGAAGAAAATCGCCGTAATCACCAACTGCGGTAACACCAGCAAGTAAGGCAGCTTTTTTTGCGGGAAATAAACAGACATAACGTCACTCGAACAAAAACAAGAAATCAAATATCCCTATCCGTAGGACGGATAGGGATAACAACCAAAGCAATTAGTTGTGCGCTTTTTCGAACTTACGCAACAACATATCGCCACGTTTCACCGCAGTGTCTAGAGCGGCTTGTGGTGTTTCTTTACCACTCCACACACTTTCTAGCGCGCCGTTGATCACATCGCGAATCTGCACAAAGTTACCCAATCGCAAACCACGAGAGTTTACCGTCGGCTCTGATACGGTCATTTGCAAAACGGCCGCTTCTGTACCTGGATGAGATTGGTAAAAACCTTGTTTTTTGGTTAGATCATATGCCGCATGCGTAATCGGTAAATAACCAGTGAATTGATGCCATTCGGCTTGGATTTTTGGTGTCGATAAGAACTGAAGAAAAGCCGCGGCCGCTTTGTATTCCGCTGTGTCTTTGCCTTGCAACACCCACAAAGACGCACCACCAATGATGGTGTTATTCGGTTCTTTAACTTCGCTTGCCCAGTAAGGCAAAGAAGACACGCCGAAATCAAACTTTGCGTTGCGTGTCATGCCGCCAAACGCTGAAGAAGACCCTGTGTACATAGCACATTGCTGGCTATAGAACTTAGGCGCGGAGTCACTACGACGACCACCGTAGCTGAAAATGCCACTCTTCTGCCATTCATGCATCTTAGTGATATGCATTACCTGCAACGGACCGTTTAATAAGAGATTGGTGTCTAAACCTGAAAAACCATCATCATTCGATGCAAAAGCAACATCATGACGTGCACTTAAGTTTTCAAGTTGTACCCAAGATTGCCAACCCGTGGTAAAACCACATTGTGCGCCGCTGGCCAATAGTTTCTTCGAGTAAGACTCTACCTCTTCCCATGTTTTTGGTGCCGAGGTCAAACCTGCCTTTTTGAACATGTCTTTGTTGTAATACAGAACCGGCGTCGAGCTGTTAAATGGCATAGACAGCATGTTGCCGTCCACATCAGAGTAATAACCGGTGACCGAGCTAAGATAAGCGCTTGGGTCAAAATCTGCCTTGGTATCATTCATGAGTTTATAAACAGGATAGATAGCACCTTTGGCTGCCATCATAGTCGCCGTACCCACTTCAAACACCTGCACAATGGCAGGTTGCTTATGCGCACGAAAGGCAGCAATAGCAGAAGTCATGGTTTCTGTATAGTTGCCTTTAAAAACGGGGTCTACTTCATAGTTACTTTGAGAATCATTAAATTCTTTAACAATCTCATTTAATTTCTCGCCGTTAGCTCCTCCCATGGCATGCCACCATTCAATCTGGGTAGTAGCAAAACTGGAACTAGCAATAGACATACCTAATAGAGTTGTCGCGAACATTGACTTACGCATTTAAGAGCTCCTCATGAGAGTATTTTCTTGGCTGAGGTAGCACTTTATCCAATCAATGTTTCATTTTGATGATGAATACGTTTCAAATGAAAGAACCGCATGATTTAAACTAAGGTAGGATAGATTAAAAATCGTGAGCAGAAAGCACCTTTTGCAGTGCGGTGTAATCAAGTTGCAACTGAGCTAGCCCTACTTGAGCGCTGGTAATATCACCATCTTGTAGTGCCTGTTCAATTTTTTTAGCACTAATACTCATAGCAAAACCAGACACCTCTGCACTAGCGCCTTTAATTCGATGAGCAATACGCTCAACATTACCCCAATCCTCTGCCGCTACATAACCCAATAGCTGCTGAACTAGCATCGCGCTTTCCTTTAAAAACTCCTTCGTAACCAGAACCATTAACCTTTTATTATTTGCTAATCGATTGCCGTAATCGACCATATCAAAATCCTGCATATGTTCTCCTTTAACTCAATGGCACCTCTGGCAGCCATTTTTTAAGCATTTCGATCAGCTTATCCTTCGCGATAGGTTTTGCTAGATGATCATCCATACCCGCTTCGAGACACAAGGCTTTATCTCCTTTCATTGCATTTGCACTAAGGGCGACAATAGGTACCACCGATGGCGTCACACCGTCCTGCATTTTTCGAATGGCTCGTGTTGCTTCATAACCATCCATCACTGGCATCTGGCAATCCATAAATATTAAGCTATAACCGTGTGCATGGACTTTCTCAAGCGCTTCTTGCCCATTCATAGCCACATCGACTTCTAAGCCAAACATATTTAACAAACCTCGGGCGACTATTTGATTGGTTAAGTTATCTTCAACGACTAAAATTTTGGCAACCATTCTATCAATACTCTGTTGTTGTTTTTCTAATATAAGTGCCGCTATCGCAACACTTGGTTCGTTTAAACATGGCGAGGACATTGTTGATAATTGCTTTTCAAGCTCTGCATGAAATATCGGTTTGCCAATGGCATTAGGGTCAAGCTGCCCCAACAGGTCTGAGCAGGACTTTAACATAACAAGATGAACTTGATGCTGTCGGCACAAATCTTCTAGTTGACTAATAGCCTCATCGGAGCTCGCCTCTAAAACACATTGATCCAGAAAAATCCCCTCTAGCGATTCAAATGAAGTCACTAGTAAGGGTTCAAGATCTGTATACAAAAGCCCCTCTACTTGATACTGAGACAATAATTGCCCCAAGTACTGACGCCCTATATTGTTTTTGTATACCACTGCTACCGATATCTCATAGCTTGGTGTTATTAATGTAGCTTCTTCGTAATCAAGCGGCACCGTAAACCAAAAAGATGCACCTTCTTCTGCTTGAGAAGAAAAGCCTATTTTCCCTCCCATGAGCTCTATCATTTCTTTACTGATAGCCAGCCCTAAACCAGTACCGCCATATTGACGTGTTGTAGAACTGTCTGCCTGCTTAAACCGCTGAAATAAACGCTCGTGTTGAGATTCTGGAATACCAATACCAGTATCTTCTACTCTCACCTGAAGCGTTTTAACACCATCACTTAAAGGACGAAGCTCAACGTATAAATTCACTTCGCCTTCTTTAGTAAATTTAACTGCATTTGATAATAGGTTTACCAATACTTGCTTGAGCCTTAATCGGTCACCTACCAACATAATGGGAGGAACATAAACCGCTGGTACATTGAAGACAACGCTCTTCTCTTCTGCTTTCACTACTAAAAGCCGTGAAATTTCTTCTATTAACTCACGAAAATCAAACGTGGCAATCTCTAATGACACACCACCAATTTCGATTTTAGATAAATCCAAAATATCATTAATAATATCCATCAAAGATTCTGCACTTTGGCGGGATAAATTGGCTAACTCCGTTTGCTCGGGGCGCAACCCAGTATTCTCCAATAGTGATAAACAGCCAATCACGCCATTAAGAGGAGTCCTAATCTCATGACTCATATTTGCCAAAAACGCACTTTTTGCACGATTAGCACTTTCTGCCGCCAATTGTGCTCTACTATGGGCTTGTTGAGATGTCTTTAACGACTGGTTCGCTCGTGATAAATCCTTGGTTCGTTGTCGTACTCGATGCTCTATTTCCGCCGTATTACTGCTCACTATTAGCAAAAACCATCCCAGCATCGCCGCTAAGAAAAAACCTCCAGCTAAAACAAAACGCACACCTAAAGGCTGGCGATAAAAAACCTCTTCACTGACCTGTAACAAGCGCCACTGCTTCGCACCTACCTCAACATATTTGCTCACTGCATTACCAAAGTCGCCTGAGTTAAAGCGGGCTAATAAGGTTTCTGCAGACAAATTAGCCCCTTGGCTTTTGGCTAGTATTGATGGCGTATTGCCATCATCTCCCATATCCACCAAATACAATTGAGTATTCGGCAACACGCCTCGATCAACGATCGTCTGCGTTAAATATTCTAAACGTAATACAGTGGTAGCGACGCCTCTTAATTGATCGGTATCTTCATTAAAAAAGGGCAGGAAAAGTAATACAGCAACATCGCTTTGTATTAATTGGATCGGAGTTGTTGGATAAGGTTTTTTTAACTTGATCGCTTGATCTAAGGCATAGCGCCGATTTTTTTGTGAATAAATATCATAACCCAATACGGCTTCATTGCCTTTTTGCGGGTTCACAAAGGTAACGGCTATATATTCTGGGCGCGGTCTTACTGGAATTAAATGTCCTTTTTCATCTTTTTCTTTAATGAAGTACGTTAAATCGGGATAGTTTTTTTGCATATCCGCTTCAAATGCTGAAACATCATTGGCTTTAACCGCCATGTTTAAAGACATGGCAAAAATCGAATTATCACGTTTTAACGCGATATTGGTATAACGATTAAACTCTGTTGAATTAATACGCTCACTGCTGCGAACCCATCCCATCATGCCGTACAGAATATCTTCCATGTTTTGAATACGATTATTAAGCGATATATTCAATAATTCTATATTCGAACTAAACTCTTTTTCTTGTTTAGCGAGCTGAAAATGACGCACGCCAAATGATAAAATAACCGTAACAGAAATAACCAATAAGAGGCCAAGCATCAGTGAAAAACGGTGACCAAATCGACTATTAAAAAATTGCGGAAAGAACACAATAAACCAAGGCACTACGACCAAAATGCCAATAAAATCCCCAGTCCACCAACTCAACCACTCAGTCACTAGCTGGGTTTTCTCAATACGTCCTATGATATATAAAAAAGGAACAGAAATAGTGGTACCAATCACACTCGATAAAAGGCCCGCTACAATAATAAAGCGCAGTACCAAAGTTGATCGATGAAAGGCAAACGGAAAAGGAATATAACGATGTACTAACAATGCGCCGACATAAGCTTGTAACCCGGCAGCACAAGCAAGTAGACAAAATAAAGCGAGGTGGAAAGACTCATGGTGCACATAAGCCGCAATGGAACTCAGCCCAATAGAACCCAGAAAAACACCGAGCAGAGCCCAATATCGAAACAACAATACACTAATTAGCCCAACGCCCGCAGCAGGAAAAACAATGGTCGCGTAACCTGGCGGTATTACCTCCAACATACCTAATAAGCCAAAGAAAATATACCCAATTACAGTCAAGACAGTGGCGGTTATTCCTTTGCGCATAGTCACTCAGTTATTCGTTTATTGGGAATAGATAATCTCGTTGACTAAGAAGCGTTATAAGCACATGACCTCGCATTGCTTTTTCTCTTACATAGACATCTATGATTGTAGCCAAAATACCTAGGTTATATACCGAAAAACCGTAACAGTATGTAATAGCCACCTTAACGAACATAATAACTGTATTACGTAAGCACCATACACTTGGCAGTAAAGCCTCACTTAATAACCCAAAAAAAAGGCCTTATTAAAATAAGATCTTCTCTATAACTAATCCTAGCGAGCTAACACGCTACAATTGAAACTGGTTAACGGATAAGGTCAACTTTTTAGATAACCCATCTAAACGCTTCGCTGTGGCGACCGTATTTTTCGCAATTTCAGATCCTTCTTCGGTGCTAGTCGCTATCGCTTCTATTTTACGGGCAATATCATCACTAGCATTACTTTGTTCCAATAATGCATTACAAATATAGTTAATAGACTCCTCTACTTGCTCTGTACTGTGGCGCACTTGTGACATAGAGCCACCAGCTTTTTCTGCCAATAAAACACCTTTGTCTATTTGTTTTACTTCTGCGTCCATACTGGCAGACACTGCGACCGTTACTTCTTGGATTTTCGTGACAATATTCGTAATTTCCTTGGTTGATTCTGCCGTCCTCTGGGCAAGATTACGAATTTCATCGGCAACAACAGAGAAACCACGACCTTGCTCCCCTGCTCGCGCGGCTTCAATCGCAGCATTTAACGCTAATAAATTGGTTTGATCTGCTACGTCTCGAATGACCTGAATAATATTCGTTATATCACTAGAGCGCTGTTCTAAATCTCGAATTAAAGCAGAAGACCCCTGTGACAATTGAGATATTTTTCCCATTTCCTCGGTTGCAGATAACACAACACCACCAGCTTCTGCCGATAGTTTTTCTGATTCGACTGAACAGTCTTGTGCTTTTGTCGCCTGCTCAGTCACTTGGCCAATACTCACCGTTAGCTCTTGTATCGTAGAAGCCACTGAAGAAGCCGCCTCGCTTTGCTCAACAGTACTGTTGGCACTTTGTTCTGAGGCATCAAATAATTCAGAAGCGGCAACCGATACTTCATTCGAACTCTCTTTTACGTAGCATAAAATAGTATGAGTTTTATCGACAAAGTCATTCATTGCACTAGCAATAGTCGCCAATTCATCTCGACCTTCTACTGGTAAACGCTGAGTTAAATCGCCCGCACTCAGATGACTAACAACCGTTTGAATATGAGCCACTCTTTTACGTAGATCACTCGCAACCAAGCGCTGTATCACCACCACAAACAATCCACCAGCAAGTAATGGCGTTAATATCAGCCATAAAATACTGCGCATCGATTCAGAAATCGTTTTATAGATTTGTTGCTCTTTGGACTGGTTATCATCCACCAACTGGTCTATACGATTAATCATAGGCACCAATTGCAAATCATAAATAGCATCTGGAATCTGCAAAGCATCTTGAGGACTGTCTGGCGCAATTTTAATCGCACTATTAAATTGCTTATCGTATTCTGTCCACAAAGCCGCAATATTTGCCAACAAAGCGCTTGTTGCTTCTGTGGTTAATGACTCAACATCTGCCTCAGCGGCTAGTAATGAATCATTACTGCTGATATTACTTTCTTCAAAGGTTTGTTCAGCTTCTTGGTGGGATTCTTTACTAGGGAAGTTCTGCTCTATTGCCGCCAACAACGACATGATTTTTATATCAGCGCCATCCAATGCGATTTTGGTATTCGGTAAAATAGGATCATTTTTCGCCACGGACAAAGCTGTCGCTTTGATTTCAAATAAACTCTGTGACCTTGCTACCTGATCTTGATAACCATGGAAACTATTGCGTAAATTAGACAATGTATAAGCACTAAAAGTACCTACTAAGATAATACTGATCGCTGTAATGGCAGAAAGCAGCCACATTTTTTTATTAATACTCAAGCCCATGCCTCCGAAAAAGAAGAATACACCACGCACCAGGCATGGTTTCTAATTCGGTCACAATACAGTAACAATATTAAAGAAATGTAACAGCGGCCCACCAATAAATGCTAATACCGTTAACGAGTTTTTTAGAATTTCATTAACGCTATCTTGGTATTAATGATGTGCTACTACGATAATCAGTCTGAGTATATTTAAAATCATTAGAATGACGCAGGGCAAAAGGATGGTGCCCGGAGACGGAATCGAACCGCCGACACGAGGATTTTCAATCCTCTGCTCTACCGACTGAGCTATCTGGGCAAATAAAGAATAAACATTCTTGATGAAAGGTGACTTATTTTAAAGTAAAAAAAAGACCAACTAAATTAATAGCTGGCCTTTCTTTATAATCATGGTGCCCAGAGACGGAATCGAACCGCCGACACGAGGATTTTCAATCCTCTGCTCTACCGACTGAGCTATCTGGGCAAGTGGTGCGTATTATAGAGAAACCTCTTTCAGCGTCAATAGTTTTTTTGTAAAAAAATTAAAAAGTTAGCTTGCAGAGGACTTCTGGTATTATCTCCTTAATATCAAGAGGATAAATCTATGCTTCACATTGTACTTTACCAACCAGAGATACCGCCTAATACAGGCAACGTTATTCGCTTATGTGCCAACACGGGCTATTACCTGCATCTTATTGAACCGTTAGGGTTTGATCTTGAAGACAAAAAGTTACGTCGTGCCGGATTAGATTATCATGAGTTTACACGCTTAAAGCGCTACCCTGATTTCCAAGCGTTTGTTGATCAAAATGATATTGGTACTATTTACGCTCTTACAACCAAAGGCAGCCACCCTCATAGTGAGGCGGTATTTAAAGAAAATGATGTATTGGTTTTTGGTCCAGAAACAAGAGGACTACCAGCAGAGTTTATCGAGGCACTACCAAAAGAACAGCGTCTTAGACTACCAATGCAAGCAAGCTCTCGTAGTCTAAACCTATCCAATACGGTGGCTGTTATGGTGTATGAGTCATGGCGTCAACTTGGCTATAAGATGCCGGCCAATGATATTTAGTTACTCAGGATTATAATGAACTCGCTTGGAGTATTAATAAGGCGTGAAAACAATCATCGCCAATTCCGTAATAAGTCACGTTTGATACACTGCATAGAATAAAATCTCTTCATTCGTCTGCGCTCATCATCGCGGAAGCCATTGATGATAGTAACCGCATACGATTTAAAGAAGTAGGAGCCAACGCCGTCATTCGGCCTGTTAGTAGGCGATGAGCAAGAGTTACCGAGCAAGGAACAGATCGCGGGATACTTTGTTTACGACTAACAAATCGATGAGTATTCTCTTTTCTAGACATAAAAAAACTCGACCTAAGTCGAGTTTTTTTATGTCTATGGATTTTACAGCTGACCTGTTAAAACCAAATACTTTTCCATCAATTGCTCTTCCGTCTCTTTACGAGTTGGGTCTAATGGAATGCAATCGACAGGGCAAACTTGCTGACATTGTGGCTCATCATAATGCCCGATACACTCAGTACATTTAGATGGGTCAATCACATAAATTTCGTCACCTTGGGAAATGGCCTCATTCGGACATTCCGGTTCACACACATCACAGTTTATACATTCATCAGTAATGATCAGAGACATTATTCTCTCCTAACAATCAGTAAGGAAACCTTACTAGATCAAGACAAGCTTTTAACGTTTCACCGAGCTATAGTGTGCTCTAAGCACACTGGCGACTTCAGGATTCACAAATTGGTCAAAATCGCCGTTTAAACATGCAATTTCTCGTACTAACGTAGACGAAATATAGGAGTATTTTTCTGACGGTGTCAGAAAAATACTTTCCACATCTGGCGCGATTGCACGGTTCATATTGGCAAGTTGAAATTCGTATTCAAAATCTGACACAGCACGCAGTCCACGAACAATAACTTGTCCATTTACCGAACGTGTAAATTCGGTGAGCAAATTATCAAAGCCAACAATTTCGACATTAGGCAAATGACCTAATACTTTTTTTGCTAAAGCAATACGAACTTCATGAGAAAGAACTGGGCGTTTTTTAGGGCTTGCCGCAACCGCTACAATAACCTGTTTAAAGAGTTTTGACGCACGTTCAACCAAATCGGCATGGCCATTCGTAACGGGGTCAAAAGTACCCGGATAAACTGCAATCGTGCCCATAGCTTCCATCCAAACAATTAGTAAAGTGAGAATATCATGAGCAGTTGACAGTTACTGTACATTTTATATTCTCATTGGAGGGTCGAATCATATAGGAATACGCCCCCTTTCTCAATTCACTAGCACCATTGCAAATATGCGTTTAGGTTATGGTGTTAATAAAGCATTCTTAAATCACGTATGGCGACAATACTTGTTTTAATAAAGATATCGCTAAAAAGATAAAAATTGGCGATAAATCCA
The DNA here is from genome assembly GCA_052107635.1 of Marinomonas sp. Lineage (GTDB taxonomy): Bacteria > Pseudomonadota > Gammaproteobacteria > Pseudomonadales > Marinomonadaceae > Marinomonas. The sequence continues at coordinate 130,253 of JBQEFB010000004.1, forward strand.
AGCCACCTAATGGCGGGATAACCCGTTGACAAGCTCGATACAAGGGCGCTGTAATTTGATTAACCAACATAGCACCTGGATGATTCGCTCCTGGTGCAACCCAACTCAAGATTACCGAAATCAATAATGCCCAAAAATATAGATCCAACAGATGATAAATCGTACCTGCGATCGTATAAATTACGTAATGAACAGGCCCTGCATTAATCCCACCTATGGTAAAAATAATCGCGACTGTAGCCAATTGCACCAATAAAGCCAGTACCAAACATGCGCTATCTAAGCGCCCTATAGAAGGTATGATTTTACGTAACGGCAATAGTAATGGACTAGTCGCCTTAACTATTCCTTGGCTAATAGGATTATAAAAATCCGCACGGGTAAGCTGTAAAACTAAACGCAGTAACACAACGAATAAATATAAATTCGCAATGGTTTTCAGTAAAAAAATCAATGGATCAGGTGTCATGACGTATTCCTTATTAATCTATTTGACCAGAAAATTGGCTTGCTAGCTGCTTAGATCGATTGGCACAGGCCGTCATGGCATCATCCACTATTTTATCAATATCCGCCGCTTCAAACGACAATAAGGCTTGTTCAGTGGTGCCATTTGGTGAGGTGATATTTTCACGCAATTGACTAATTGGCTGATCTAATTCCGTAACCATACGAGCAGCACCTAACATAGAATAAGATGCCAAACGACGACATGCCGCTTCATCTAAGCCTTGCTCTTGGCCACTTTTAATCATCGCTTCTAAGAAACGAAAAAAGTAAGCAGGCGCACTGCCTGATAGCGCGGTAACCGTATGCATATGAGCTTCATCATTCACCCAAACAGACTCACCAATACTCGCAAACACATCAGAGACCCAAGCTTTTTGCTCATCACTAGTATGCGTATTGGCAATCAAGCCCGTAATGCCAGCACCAACTTGCGCCGGAGTATTTGGCATACTACGTACTACCGCAACAGATTGACCAAGCCACTTTTCAATAGCCACTAGCTCAACACCAGCAGCAACGGATAAGAACAACTGATCGGAGCGTACATTCTCAGTAAAAGCTTCAATCACAGCTTGAATTTGAGCCGGTTTTACACACAAAATAACAGCATCGGCTTTAGCAACCGCCACGCTGTTGTCTGCAAGCATTTCAATACCTAACTCGGCACTGTACTTTTCTCGTTTTGCAGCAGTACGAGAAGTCCCCATGATTTTTTCTACAGGGTATCCGGCATCAACCATACCGCCAATAATGGCACTAGCCATATTTCCAACGCCAATAAAGGCAATACTTGGTTTCATTTCAAATCCTAATTAATCTGCTGACCGCTCATTTTTACAATGAGCATACTGTTGTCTAATATACTTTAAAAAGCGACTCTAATTTATGATACAGAGTAATCTCGTGCACCAAAAATAGCCGTCCCTACCCGTACCATGGTGCTACCAGAGGCAATGGCCGCTGGTAAATCTCCTGACATACCAATAGATAGTGTGTCTATCATGCTATCAGTCGCTGCTAATTCAAGGAAGGCTTGATGTAACGGTGCATAAACCACTCTTTGCGCATCAATATTTTCTTGTGGAGCCGGAATTGCCATCAAACCACGCAAGCACAAGTTCGGTAAGCGATTTACCAACTCAACTAAATCAGCCAAACGATCTAGCGTCACACCTGATTTACTTGCTTCACCACTAATATTGACTTGAATACATACATTCAACGCCGCCATATTTGTCGGTCTTTGTTCATTAAGTCGATTGGCTATTTTGTCACGATCAATGGTATGTACCCAATCCATATGTTCGGCAATTAAACGTGACTTGTTCGACTGGATAGGACCAATAAAGTGCCATTCAATGTCCGTTAAATGTGCTAAAGCTTGTCGTTTATCTACGGCTTCTTGAACATAGTTTTCACCGAATAAGCGCTGCCCTGCTTGATAAGCGGCTTCTAATGCTGGTAATGGCTTAGTTTTACTAACCGCTAATAAACGCACGCTATGGTCAGCACGACAGTACTGACGCGTTAACGATGCGATTTTTTGAGAAACGAGAGAGAGGTTGGCCTCTATACTCATAGCAACAGATGCTCCTTTTCTAGCTCAGTTGGTGGCCAAGGTTATGCATAGCCTTAGCCAGCAACTGACAAAAAACAAAAGAACATAATAGCATTATTCTGAAATATCAAATAAAAAACTAAAAAGTATAAAACTCAGAACTGGCCGCATAAACAGAACCATGAAACTCAATACGGTAACCAATTTTTTCTACAACGAAACTGCTGGCATATAAAGCGGCACGATACAGATTTTCAAATGATGAATGCTCTGGATGATGAGCAACGCCCACACTAACGCCACCAGACAACACACAATTGGATTGCTTTTCAGTGGCTGCAATCTCTCTTAGCAACTTCTACACCACCGTTTTAGCATCATAATGACCGGCCTCTAATAAGGTACTGTCCGAACTTTCTCATAATACCGCCGCTTGTATTAATTGAGCGCTGTCTATTAGGGCCTGTTCCGTCAAGCGATCTAATTGCAGTGTTTCTTATTGCAACATTACCACTAGGTAAGCCGCATTAGTTGAGGTGGTTACATTCACCATCACGACACTTGTGAAATTGTTTTTCTCCAAAAAAAACTTCCATAACGCCCATTCTGGAGATTGATGAATATTAGTATCTTTACGAATAGGACAAGATGGACTTTGAGAAAAAGTCATTAATGCTTTAGGAAGGGCAACAACCTGGTTTTCAGGCTTTAATAACTGGACATTGATCTCATCATTATTAATCAACGACCACTCTGATTGATTTGACTCTTTTACCAACAGGACGCCATAAGCATTAGGTAAAAAGCGCTTGCATACATCGAGTACTTCATCCCAAAAGAAACCCACAGACCGGCCACTGGCGATAAACTGCAAGCTCTGTGCATACTTAACATTTAAGTATTGCAATAAATCCCGCTCTTTTTGCACCTGAGTAAGGCGATTATATAATGCCTGAATTGCGTTACTCGATAAGACGTCACTAGACATGCAAAAAAACCAATTTAGTTGACATTATCTGTTAAGTTATCAACTAAATAAAAAAAGTAAAGAATTAACCAACAAAGAGAACCAAAGCTTAAATAGCATACAGAGCTTTGGCTCTCGTAATATTACGCTAAGTGGTAAACTCGCTGACCTGAAATAAAGGTAGACATCACACGACCATTAAAGCTTTCGCCAAAATACGGTGAATTTTGACCTTTGGTTTTACGATTATCTAATGTCCAATCCCACTGTGCCGTGCTATCAAACAAAACAAAATCAGCGAAACTGCCCACTGCTAATGTACCCGCTTCTAATCCAAAGCAAGAAGCAGGCCCATAAGTAAGACAAGACAACACAGTTGATAGATCTAGATCCCCTTCATCCATTAGCGTTAAAGCTAAAGGAAGCAAGACTTCTACATTGGCCATGCCTGGCTCTGTTGCAGAAAAAGGTGCTACCTTAGCCATTTTTTCATGTGGCTGATGGTCCGAACAAATCGCAGTAATTGCGCCACTTTTAAGGCCTTCAATCAAAGTAAGTCGATCACCCTCACCACGCAGTGGCGGTAAAACATGATAATGACCATTAAACTGATTAAGTACTTGATCGCTTAGTAACAGGTTATGTACTGCAACATCGGCAGTGACATCAAGTCCTGCGGCTCTCGCATCAGCAATCATTTCAACCGATTTAGCACAAGATAGACGAGCAAAATGGGCACGAACACCACTCTTCTCAACTAATAACAAATCACGCATTAACGCGATCGTTTCAGCAGTTTCAGGAATACCTGCTAAACCATGCATGGTCGACATTAGCCCTTCGTGAGCACAACCGCCTTCCGATAAGCTGCTTTCATCTGGATGAAATACCACAAGTAAATCGTGAGTAGCTGCGTATTCTAATGCTCGAAATAGTACTTTCGTGCTCGCCATTGGGCGACGATGATTAGACAAGGCAACACAACCCGCATCAGTTAATGACACCATATTACTCAAATGTGCGCCATCTAAGCCCTGCGTTAATGCACCAAGAGGAAACACATTCGCCATGCCAGCCTCGTCCGCTTTATCTTGGATCAAAGCTGCCACCGCTGGCGTATCAACAATAGGATTAGTATCAGGTGGGCAAATTAACGTCGTTACACCACCTGAAACCGCCGCTCGACCTTCTGTGGCAATACTGCCTTTCTGAGAAAAACCAGGCTCCCGTAATGCTACTGCCAGATCTACTAAGCCAGGTAGCACCCAAAGTCCAGCAGCGTCGATCACATCTGCATTTTCAAATCCTGCAGGCGCATCACCAATTCCTGCGATTTTTTGGTTCTCGACATACAAATCAGTGACAAGGTCTATACCTTGACTAGGGTCGATGACACGACCATTTTGAATTCGTAATTTCATTTTATTTTTCATCCCCTAGCACGTCGTCACTTTGTACCTGACCACTCATTGCCATCGACAACACAGCCATGCGCACAGCAATACCATTCGTTACTTGATCTAGAATAACGGAGTGTTCACCATCAGCAACTTCGGAGGAGATTTCAACACCTCGGTTAATCGGGCCAGGATGCATAACAATCGCATCTGGTTTTGCCCACGACAAAGACTCTTCCGTCAAACCATATAATCGGTAAAACTCTCCTTCGCTTGGCAGTAACGCCCCTTTCATACGTTCTTTCTGAAGACGTAACATGATAATGACATCGACATCTTTTAACCCTGCTTCTAAGTCATGACAAATAGTCGCGCCCATTTCAGAAAAGAAATCAGGTACTAAGGTTTTAGGGCCTACTAAACGCACTTCTTCTACGCCTAATGTTGTCATCGCATGAAGCTCGGATCGAGCAACGCGAGAATGTAAAATATCCCCGACAATCGCGACCTTAATACCTTCAAATGTCCCCTTATGACGGCGGATCGTTAACATATCTAACATGGCTTGAGTTGGATGTGCGTGGCGACCATCTCCGGCATTAATAATGGCCACATTAGGCGTGCAATGTTCAGCAATAAAATGCGCGGCTCCGCTGTCCGAATGACGCACAATAAACATATCACTCTGCATCGCTTCTAGATTTTTCAGCGTATCTAGCAATGACTCCCCTTTGGAAGTTGCTGATGTTTCGATATTTAAATTAATGACATCGGCGGAAAGGCGTTTAGCGGCTAATTCGAATGTGGTTCGCGTACGAGTGGAGTTTTCAAAAAATAGGTTTACGACGGTTTTACCACGAAGAAGTGGCACTTTTTTAACAGATTGCTCACCCATCGAGAGGAAAGAATCTGCTCGATCTAGGATTTCTGTCAAAATAGTTTTATCAAGACCATCCAAGGTTAAAAAGTGCTTTAATTGACCATGTTCATTTAATTGTAATGCCCGAGGGTCGGAGCGCATCATTATTTGCTTTCCTCAAACTGCAAAGACGGTATCGTCTTTCTCTGTGTAAGTTAGGAAAATGCCCAATATGCTGTATTTCATGATTGGGCATATGGGACGCTAAACGGAAAAATTGCAAGATAACTGGTAGATTTCATCCTGCATTTTAACCACATTGCTAATCGCCTTATCCATTCGCTAATTGTCGTATGTGTAGCCTAAAAAATAAAGTGCGGCATACACATTAATGGGCTTCAATAATAGAAACAGTAAGGGGTGACGGCCCAGACAACTTAACCCGTTGGTCAGCATTAAGTTTTAACTGCTCTCCTATTACATCCGCTTGTATCGGTAATTCATGCTGACCTAAATCATAAAGAATTGCCAAACTGATACTAGCAGGACGACCAAAGTCGAAAATTTCATTCATCGCGGCACGGATCGTGCGTCCTGACATCAACACATCATCAACTAAAATAACATGGCGCCCTTCAATAGCCGGTAATGAAGTTTGGTTTACTTTAGGGTTTAACCCTGCTCGCGTAAAATCATCGCGATAAAAAGTAATATCAAGCGTGGCTAAAGGAGCATCAGTCTTAACGACTGATATTAACTGTTCAGCCACCCAAACGCCGCCCGTATGAATACCTACGACGATCGGATTTACGATTCCCTTATCAGCACAGTACGTAATTAACTGCGTTTTCATCGATGTTAGGGATTGCTCTAAATCTAACTTCATTTCTGCTCCACTATGTATAAATATCAGTCAGGCATCCATTGATAAGCATGCTTGTTACTTGCTGATACCCGGCGGCTATTCTGCTGATTCCATAAACCATGTTTCTAGAATCATTTGAGCAGCCAATCCATCCACCGAGTTTTCTTTAAAATTACGATTACCACCGCGTGCGATGATTTGACCTTTTGCCTCATAAGAAGATAGGCGCTCGTCCATCATATGGTAAGGACGATTAAAACGTCCATGAAGTCGTTTGGCAAACTTACGCGCACGTTGACACATCTCATTTTCTGCGCCATTCATATCCAGAGGCAAGCCAACAACAAACGCATCAGGCTGCCATTCATCAACCAATTTAGAGATATCATCCCAATTAGGAATGCCTTCTTTGGCTTTTAATGGTGCCAGCGGTGTCGCACTGCCTGTTATTGATTGACCAATAGCAACGCCCATGCGCGTTGTACCAAAATCAAAGCCCAATACCGTATTAACGGTATTGGGCTTTGGGTTATTGCCTTGTGACGGTGTCGCTGTCATTAACCATGTCCTATATCCGGTGAAAGTCTTGCCATATCAATTCCCAACACATTGGTTGCGGCGGTAAATTGCATGTCGCTTGGAGTATTGAATAATACGTCTAAATCAGCCTCACATACCAGCCAATCATTGTTCGCAATTTCAGATTCTAATTGACCTGTATCCCAACCAGCACAACCTAATGTAATAAGAAATGCTTCTGGGCCGTTACCTTCCGAGATCCGCTCTAACGTTTCTAAAGAAGCAGACAAGGAAACATCATCAGTTACTTTCAGCGTATTACTCCAAGATTTATCCGCCGTATGTAAAATAAAACCGCGCTCAGCCTCAAGAGGCCCTCCGTTATAAATCGGCTCAGACATTAACGTTGAACACGTAATTTGCATACCTAGATGATCTGCAAGCTCGGTAAAATCAATATTGGATGGACGATTAATGATGATACCCATCGCCCCTTCTACAGTATGTTCGCATAAATAAACCACGGTATGTTCAAAATGTGGATCATCAAGATGTGGCATTGAAATTAGAAAGTGATTTTTAAAAGAATCGAAAAATGAATTCATACTAATTTGCCCTCTTTGTTATGAAAACGCAGAAAAATCGCGTCATTGACAGCCTCAAAATGAGGTGAACTTACACAGAGCATTCCGACTAAAAAATAATGCCGACACTTGCAGTATAGGACAAGCTTGGCATTTGCCTAGCTTGATCGCATAAATTATCTCGATTTCTCTTTAAAACGCCTATTTCAGACGGTAAACTGACACAAATGGTCAAATATCATAAAAAACAATCTAATTCGCTAAAAAAACGCCCATAAGACCTAGGTATATGCACAATGACCTTTCATTCATCACCTCATCGTTTGCCATCGATCTCTTTTTTGGTATTCAGCTATATAGCAGCAGTTGAGTTGACTGATTGGCGACATCAGTATTGTGCGGAGTCTATCGACTTACGTCTCTTCTTCCACAGTGGTTGGTCTTCTTAAATTTATTTTTCATTACTTTAATCTCCTCTCAATAATGACAACACAAGCCAACAACCTTGTTCAGTCGCCAATAACAAACTTAGCGATGCCATCACTTGATAGATAGGAATGAAACAATGACATTAGAAGCCATAGATTACACTAGTGCTACAGCCCAAGAAGATTTTGTAAAATCCCTTCACGACACCGGTTTTGGCGTTTTGAAGAATCATCCAATCCAGCAATCTTTAGTTAGCGCCATTTACCAAGAGTGGCAGACCTTTTTTGATAGCGAAGAAAAGTACGACTATCGCTACAACAAAGGCACTCAAGATGGCTACTTTCCACCAGATGTATCTGAAACCGCAAAAGGCCACACCAAAAAAGACATCAAGGAGTACTTTCATTATTACCCTTGGGGTCAGTGTCCAGAAGACAAAAAAGTGCTACTAACTCAATATTACTCCGAGGCAAATCGTTTAGCGGCTGAGTTGCTCGCTTGGGTTGAAAAACACACACCAACAAACATTGCTCAGCATTATTCTCAATCGCTTTCTAGCATGGTGGATAACAGTAATCAGACATTACTTCGTGTCTTGCATTACCCGCCATTAAAAGGCGATGAAGAACTTGGGGCTATCCGTGCGGGCGCACATGAAGACATTAACTTGTTGACCATTTTACCTTCAGCCAATGAACCGGGATTGCAAGTACAAGCAAAGGATGGAAGCTGGATGAATGTGCCCTGTGATTTTGGCACTTTAGTTGTGAATATTGGCGATATGTTACAAGAGGCCTCTGGTGGCTACTTTCCGTCTACGTCACATCGTGTAATTAACCCTCAAGGGGCGGATAAAACAAAGTCGCGTATTTCATTGCCACTTTTCTTGCATCCGAGGCCAGAAGTTGTGCTGTCTGAGCGCCATACAGCAAAAACCTACCTACATGAACGCTTAGTTGAACTGGGCGTTATCTAGTTTTACTCTAAGACATTCCAAAAAGGTAGATCGCTTTTTACAGTCTGCCTATTTGGTTTTATCAGTGGTAAAACTCAAACATTAAAGTAGCGCCTTTAACGTCAAGCTAACGCCGGAGAGTAATAACAAAATTTGAGCAATGTGCTTAACCAAAGCTGGCGAGATATTGGGAGGATAACGCTTAGCTAAAATAGCCGTTAAAAACACACAAGGAAATCCTGCTAAACTTAGCCAAAGCATCGACGCAGAGATCTGACCAGTAACCCCCATCATAACCACCCTTAAAGCGCTAGAAACAAAGAAAACACTGAGTAACGTAGCACGGATAACACTCAGACTAAGCGGCTGACGATACATTAAATAGGAAATAGGTGGGCCTGCCGTAGAAAATAGTCCACCAAATAGACCAGAGATCCCACCAAAGATAAAATAGACCCAATCAGCAGAAGGCCTAGCGTCTCGTTTTGCTTTCATCATACTCATGCAACAAGACACTATAATAAGTATGCCTAGTAGCAGTTGTAACCAATGTAACGCGGTAGTGCCAAAATAATTCAGTAGATAAATACCAGCAGCGATCATGGGTGTAGAAGCCAGAAAATACACCAACAAGTTTTTCATATTAACTTGTCGCCAGACGCCACCATATAGCGTAGTTGCACCGTTCACCAAACTTAGAGCGCTTACGGAAAAAGCAACGGTATCTAATGGCGCAAGAGAAAATAACCCAGTCGTACACATCACAATTAAACCAAATGCAAAGCCCGTTAAATTCTGGATATAACTTCCTACTACAAACACTAAAAGAAGCCACAGAGATACATCATGCATAGTAATAGACTCGCCCCAATACAGAGACTCAAAAGGATAAAAGATAGCCTTATATTAAATCATATAACCACTTAGAAGGTTAAAAAGGATTGCTAAATTGAGTACTTTTAAAAGCCTAACATTGACAAAATACGCGGCGTCTACTTTAATTTTTTAGCATTGCCCCAATCCATTTTATAGACTTGTTTTTAGCGGAAAAATACTATGAAAGATCAAATCGATATTCAATTTGTTTCCGATATCATGTGCCCATGGTGCGTTGTCGGTTTAGAAAATCTTAAGGCAGCGTTAATACAACTAGATGATAAAATCGATGCAAAAATAACGTTTCAACCCTTTGAGTTAAACCCAGATATGCCGCAAGAGGGACAAGATTTTGATGAACATATCCAACAAAAATACGGAATATCAAAAGAACAATCAGACCAGAATCGACAAGTCATCAAAGAGCGTGGCCAAGCAGTAGATTTTATATTTAGTTTTAAGCCTGAAAGCCGTATGTGGAACTCTTTTGATGCACACCGTTTACTGCACTGGGCAGAACATGAAGAGAAACAAGCGGAATTAAAGCTAGCACTTTTCAAAGCACACTTCACTCACGGGCAAAATATTAGCAACCATGACGTTTTAGCAAGCGTTGCGGCGGCGGTTGACTTAGACCCAAAAGCAGCCAAAGGGGTTCTAGAGAAAGGACAATTTACAGATGACGTTCGTCAAAAAGAAGCCTTTTGGCAAAAAAATGGCATCACATCAGTACCGACTATTATTGTGAACAATAAATACGCCATTTCCGGCGCTCAGCCTTCCGAGACTTTTAAACAAGCTCTGGAAGATATTATGAACAAAGAAAACGTAGAATCCATCTAGCCACATCGCCCTAAAAAGTAAGAAGATTAAACTGATAAAAATGACATTGAATTTTATTGATAGATTTCAATATATGAGTCACCTGACTCAATAATACCGATAGAAGATGAAATATGCTGCAAAACTTTATCATGTTTATATTTACTAAAAAATTGTCTGTGGTGGTAATCGGAACCATTAAAAACACCTTAGGAAGCTATTTAAGATAATGATGTAAAAAGTCATAAAATATCTAATAAATACACTTAGTGAATGGTACTGTGTGAACAATTGCTTTTAGAAAAATGAGATGTTTTTATGAGCCACTCCCATTCTACTTTTCAATTTCGTCATATGGTCGGCAAGCGCACGTTTGGTTTTATTGACCTGGCTGATCTGATGGCGAAGGCAACACCCGCACGTTCGGGTGATAGATTAGCCGGTGTCGCAGCACACAGTGCAGAAGAACGAGCGATTGCTCAAATGACATTAGCAGAAGTACCGCTCACTCTTTTTCTAGAGCACTTACTCATTCCCTACGAAGACGATGAGGTCTCTCGTCTCATTATCGATGATCATGACAAATTGGCTTTTTCCGTTATTTCTCATCTTACTGTCGGCGGCTTTCGTGACTGGTTACTCAGTGATTTAGCAACGCCTGCCGTATTAATGAAGATACGTTCAGGAATCACTCCCGAAATGGCTGCGGCCGTTAGCAAGATTATGCGTAACCAAGATCTTATTTTAGTAGCGAAAAAATGCCATATCAGAACCGCTTTTCGTAACACTATTGGCTTACCAGGACACCTTTCTACACGTTTACAGCCCAATCACCCTACGGATGATTTGACTGGTATTGCCGCTAGCATGCTAGACGGCTTGTTATATGCCAACGGTGATGCTGTTATTGGTATTAACCCCGCTACCGACAACGTAAAGCAAGCCTCACGATTATTACGAATGATGGATGACGTTATTCAGCACTACGCAATCCCGACGCAATCTTGTGTTCTAACCCATGTCACTAATACCATTGAATGTATCGACCAAGGTGCACCTGTGGATTTAGTTTTTCAGTCTATCGGTGGCACACAAGCAACTAATGACAGCTTTGGTTTTAACCTAAACACCTTGGCAGAGGCACAAGATGCCGCCCTCTCTCTAAATCGTGGTACGGTTGGTAACAATGTTATGTATTTTGAAACGGGTCAAGGAAGTGCCCTATCGGCCAATGCTCATCGCGGTTTAGACCAGCAAACCTGTGAAGCGCGAGCTTACGCCGTGGCGCGAAAGTTTAATCCGCTATTAGTGAATACCGTCGTTGGCTTTATTGGTCCTGAATATTTATACGATGGCAAAGAAATCACCCGAGCCGGCTTAGAGGACCATTTTTGTGGCAAGTTACTCGGCTTACCCATGGGATGTGATGTGTGTTACACCAACCACGCCGCCGCTGATCAAAATGACATGGATGGCTTGCTAACACTATTAGCTGTCGCTGGTTGTACTTTTATCATGGGCATTCCAGGTTCAGACGACATTATGTTGAACTACCAAACTACGTCGTTTCACGATGCACTTTACGCTCGACGAGTATTAGGTTTAAAACCATCGCCAGAATTTGATACCTGGTTAGCTAAAATGGAGATTTTCAAAAATAACGAAAAATTTACGCTAAATCCTCAGATTCCTGAAGCATTTCGACAATCAGTACAAAGTATGATTGGAGACTATTAATGAGCAAGGATGATAAAAAAGTTACCCTTTCTCACTCTGATATTGATCCTGTCACAGTGGACGCTTGGTACAAACTGACCAATTTCACCGATGCTCGCATAGGCCTTGGTCGAGCGGGGATTAGTGTACCGACCCAACATTTACTAGCATTCCAACTCGCCCATGCTCAAGCCATAGATGCGGTACATGCGCCATTAAATGTATCTGACCTACACGACGATTTGATGAATCAATCTTGGTCTCCTAGTTGTGCACCGTTACTGTTACATAGTCGAGCACAGGATCGCGCAACCTATTTACAACGCCCAGATTACGGCCGCCTTTTGGATGAACCTTCTGCTCAAAAACTAGATGACCATAACGCTATCAACGCTACTGAATATGATCTGGCTATTGCTGTTGTGGGCGGCTTATCTGCATTAGCTATAAAGCAAAATACCATACCATTTTTGACCGCCTTATTTGAGCACTTACCACTTAGCACAATATCTGATAAACACGCTAAGCTGAAGCAAAAGAAAGACGAATGGACATTAGCGCCTATTTGCCTAGTCGAACACGGTCGTGTTGCTATCGGCGATGATATTTGCCAACGTTTAAACGCTAAATGCATCTTGGTATTAATCGGTGAACGTCCAGGGTTAAGCTCACCTGATAGCTTAGGTCTTTACCTAACTTGGGGGGCCAAAGTTGGTTATACCGATGCCTACCGTAACTGCGTTTCAAATATTCGACCTGCGGGTTTGAACTATCAAGAGGCAGCCAAAAAAACACAGTATTTATTAAGTGAAGCCAGAACATTACAGCGCTCTGGAGTGGCGCTAAAAGATCGCTCCAATGACGATATCACATTAAAAAGTGAACAAGATTCTGTGAGTTTTTTGACGTCTCAAAAAATACATTGAAGGCTCTTTTTATAGTGGAACATCCACTATTCTTCTCTTTATATTAAAAAATGTACCTTACGTTACGTTTAATACACGTTAAAAACTACTTATTGAAACAAATATGAAACAGTAATGATCTACTCTTAATTAAATTACGTAGTACTTTGTATCAACTAAATAGACAGGAGGTAGTTTACATGAAGATGAAAGGTCAAATCGAAAGCGTATACCCAAGTAAAGCTCATAAAATCAAACACAAGCCATCTAAAAAATCGACTAAACGGGCATCAATAACAGAACCGAGTGCCAATGTAAAAACAGTACCAGTGAATAAGAAACAGCCTAATACCGCTACTCAAGAAATCTTGATACAAAGTCGTGCGTCAAAGAACTCGCAACCACTTCAGCATGCTGATAAGCGACAAACCATGAAAGAGATTATAGGTCGCATGGTTGAAGGGGAGCTTTCGCAAGGTGAGGCATTAAAAATGCTGCGGATTAAAGTATTGGGATTAAAACAGGAAGATTATGCCAATCTGGTTGGCGTTTCACGAAAAACACTCTCTGAAAATGAAAATAACAAAGGCAACTATAGTGCCGATGTCACTAATAAGGTGTTTCATCCTTTTGGACTAAAAGTTGGCCTGATTCCGTGCTGATAGAATCTGAACACAGCACTCTCATAAACACCTTATGATGTTGTCTTCGCTCACTCTTCCTTAGACAACAGATTACCTCTATCATCTAGGCTATCCTGCGACGAGATCCATTGCTGTAGCCAGTTCGAAATCTTTTTCAGAAAGCCCTTTTACACTATGGGTTATTAATTGCACTTTTACGATGTTATATACCTGATACCACTCTGGATAATGATTGATCTTCTCGGCATATAACGCGCTCATGGTCATAAAACCAAACGCCTGTTGAAAATTTTTGAAATGAAAGGTTTTTGTTAATTTACCGTCTTCCTCAATGATCCAAGGAGACACGGTTTCATTATTCAAAGAATGCAGTGTATTTAAAACACCAAGTTTGCTGAGTTCGACAATTGCCATAATGCCCTCCTAGCTATCTTATTGATAGCTAAAGAATAGTCCAACTTAGCCTATCTAGCAAAGAGCAATGTGCGTCATAAGGTAACACTATAATAATAAACGTAACGCACAACCACATAAGCAACAATAACTAATGCTACTAATAACTCGACTACAACATTTTAGTCAGTTTTTAGATCTTTGGGAAAATGCGACTCTTCGACAACGCTGGACATTGGTAGCATCAATCATTTTTAGGTCTTTCAATCACTGGGCAATTAAGTACTACATTGGTGCGTGTAATCGTAATCAAGCCTTGATCCTCAGCTTGAAAAATAGCGTCTTCTGACGTCAATTCATAGGCGGTAAGTGGATTTTTCCACGTCACTACATACAGCAGCCATAACGGTGAATAATGGCGATCCGTGCTTTGATACCCTATCGGTGTGGGAACAGAAGCAAACACACTACGATCTTGCTCTTGATGAGGGAAGGCATAAACCCGCTCTAAAGCCGTTTTTACTTGAGGTGGTTTCGGATATTCCGGCACCGCATCCGCTAGTCTTGGTGCATAATTTGCGCTTTTTTCTCGTGCAATGTCGCGATCAGACACGTCTGTTGTAATATAATAGACAGTTTCACCATCATGCCAGCCGGTCAATAACGGCAAACTGACTTGATTGCTTTGCACTGTCTGCTGACTACATGCAGAAAGTAATAAAGTGAGTACTGCGCTCACAACTATTTTATATAACATAACGGATATTCCTCTTTTTATATTCGCTAACCAAATATGTAACTAAGCTCTAATATATTCTGCATTACACCTATAGATGGAAGGCGTCTTTTAAAGACTCTACTAGATCTTCACTTATGTTATCGGCATCCACATGTTCATCTTCTTTATCCCACTGATGAATGGCTCGTTCGACATTCACATAAACCGATTTAAAGTAGTCATATTGTGGTGTGTAATCTTTTTTAATTAATTGCGTCACTTCTTGTGTGCCTTGGAAGACAATTACCTGATGAGAAATTAACGGTCTATTAAGAGCACGACCACCTACCTTACATCGCCGTAAATAATCAATAGTAATGACCAATTCACCCACATTTTCGCCTGGTGCCGCTGCGTAAATCCCCTCTGTCATCAAGTGCTTATGAATAGAATAGGAAAAATCTTTTGCAAGCATATTTTTAGAAGGATATTCCTTTCTACCTACTTTTCCCTCAGTCGTCTCTGCTAAATTCACCGTAATTTTCTTAATATAAAACGTCTGAATTAACTTTCCCTCATCAACAGTATCAGCCTGCCCAGCACATCCAACTAAACCAATAAGAGCACACCAGAAAATATGTCGTATACGCATTCCTTATCTCTACCTCAAATATGTTGATCGATACAGCGGCCGTGAACTTAAACTGTCTAATGGTGTAAACATTATGCATGATATTCAGTTTTTAGCGGATTTAATAGCCTTAAACATGCTACACATCACAAATAAAGAAACTGTTAATCTAAAAAATATGTGAAAATAAACACACATTATCTTTGATATTTTTTTCACCTTTTTCGGCGTATCGTTTTCTATACTATGACACTAAAATACATATTGAGAGTAAGAGACAGACTGTGAAAATATTAGTAACTGGAGCCGCTGGATTTATTGGACATGGTGTCATCAAACCTTTTCTCTTACAGGGCGATGACGTCATTGGTATTGATAATCTCAATGACTATTATGATCCTATGTTAAAAAAATCGCGCTTGAACGACCTTGCTCTTTTTAACGAGACTCATTCTGAAAGTGGCTGTTTTCGCTTTATTAAGATGGACTTA
Organism: Marinomonas sp.; assembly: GCA_052107635.1. GTDB lineage: Bacteria > Pseudomonadota > Gammaproteobacteria > Pseudomonadales > Marinomonadaceae > Marinomonas. Next base: position 146,092 of record JBQEFB010000004.1, read on the forward strand.
GCAGACCGTGAGGCAATGTCAGCATTGTTTATAAACGAGCAATTTGATGTTGTTGTTAATTTAGCGGCTCAAGCTGGTGTTCGTTACTCCATCGAAAATCCGCAAGCGTATATTGATTCTAACTTAGTCGGTTTTGCTAATGTGTTAGAGGGTTGCCGTCAAAATCACGTAAAACACCTTGTCTACGCTTCTTCTAGTTCTGTTTATGGTATGAACAAAAAGCAACCATTTAGTACAGAAGATAGAGTTGATTATCCCATCAGCCTGTATGCGGCCACTAAAAAGTCCAACGAATTAATGGCTCACTCTTATAGTCACCTTTATAATATCCCCACTACGGGCCTACGTTTTTTTACTGTCTATGGTCCTTGGGGGCGCCCCGATATGGCAGCATTCAAATTTGTTAAAGCCATCTTCGAAAATAGCCCTATCGATGTGTATAATCATGGTCAAATGAAGCGCGATTTCACTTACATTGATGATATTGTAGAAGGCATTGTGCGAGTAGTGGATACGATTCCCTCGCCAATGAAAAGTGCGATTACAGCGACAACAGCACCTTACAAGATTTTTAATATTGGCAATAATCAACCAATTGAACTACGACGCTTTATCAACTCGATTGAAAGCGCTTGTGGTAAAAAGGCCAAAGAAAATCACTTGCCGATGCAAGCAGGAGATGTTCCTGTCACCTTTGCAGATATTGACGAATTAATAACAAGCACCGGTTTTAAGCCTGAAACCAGTATTGAAGACGGCATGAAGAATTTTGTCGACTGGTATCGTGACTTTTACCGACCAAAAAATTAAACAGACTGATGATTTAGGGAAATATTTTGACGACTCAAAAATACAATATTGCTGTCGCTGGTACCGGCTATGTAGGTTTATCTATCTCAATGCTGCTCGCTCAACACCATAAAGTCACCGCCGTTGATATCGTCCCTAGTCGAGTGGCTATGTTAAACAAAAGCCAGTCGCCAATCAGTGACACCGAAATTGAAGACTTCTTAGCCACTAAGACACTTGATTTCATCGCGACTGAAGATAAAGCTCAGGCATATCATAATGCTGATTTTGTCGTTATTGCGACGCCAACCGATTACGACCCTACAACCAACTACTTCAATACCAGCTCTGTCGAAAGTGTCATCGCTGATGTTTTAGCGGTTAATCCTTCCGCAGTGATGATTATTAAATCGACGGTTCCGGTTGGCTATACTGCGAGCGTAAAAGAAAAATTTAACACCGAAAATATTTTATTTTCCCCTGAGTTTTTACGTGAAGGTAAAGCCCTTTACGATAACCTTTATCCATCTCGTATTATCGTAGGTGAAGAGTCGGATCGAGCTCAAATATTTGCCAGTTTATTACAACAAGGCGCAATCAAAAAAGACGTCCCCACCTTGTTTACCAATGCCACTGAAGCAGAGGCGGTAAAACTGTTCTCCAATACTTATTTAGCCATGCGAGTAGCCTACTTTAACGAGTTAGATTCTTACTGCGAAGCATTCGACTTAAGCTCTAAACAAGTAATCGAAGGGGTTGGCTTAGATCCGCGCATCGGTGATCATTATAACAATCCATCGTTTGGCTATGGTGGCTACTGTCTACCGAAAGATACCAAGCAATTATTGGCAAACTACGACAACGTTCCAAATAACCTGATTCGCGCTATCGTAGACTCTAATACCACACGCAAAGATTTTATTGCCGATGCAATTATAAAGCGAAATCCTAACGTCGTTGGTGTTTATCGCCTAGTGATGAAAACTGGCTCAGACAACTTTCGAGCCTCTGCGATTCAAGGCGTGATGAAGCGCTTAAAAGCAAAAGGCATCGAAGTCATCATCTTTGAGCCAGAATTAGAAGAAGAGACGTTTTTCCATTCTACCGTCTATCGTGACCTTGCTGACTTCAAAGCAGCTGCTGATGTCATCATGAGTAACCGTATGACAGACGAATTAAAAGACGTTGCTGAAAAAGTCTATACCCGAGATATCTTTGGTAAAGACTAATTCTAAATACATAACAAAAAAAGCAGCCGTATGGCTGCTTTTTTTGTCTTTAGCAGTGGTTTAAACTCTTTTTAAAATGTACTGACGGAACACTTCAATCACCCACATCCATAAAATATGCCCTAGGGTTTCCGATATAATTTCATCTAATGGCAAGTCCCAAAATGACGGTGCCCACCCAAATACAGGAAGCATTATGCCATGAAAAAGAATGGTCAGAACAATCGCAAATGCTGCACCTTGCCACAAAGTGATTTTAGGAAATCGCTCTGCAACCACACAGTAAAACATGGCAAAAAATAGAGAGAACAAATGATGTACACCAGCAATTCCCCAATTAATAACATGCCCTGAATATGTGTATGTCATACTCTGAACATTAAGACCTATATCATTCAACATTTCTGCCGGTGGAATCGCTCTATCAGATGACCTTGGCGGTAATGGATTCTCCGTTCCCCATTTAACAAAGCTAGCAACATTACCACCCACAAAACCAGCCCACGCAGCATATAATTTATTGTTCATTTTAAAGTATCAACTTGAAGTTAAAGAAAGAGGAAGATAAAAATCTTCGTAGATTTAATCTCGACAAAATGAATCATACCTTATTCGAGAATGATTCTCGAATAAGGTATGATTGTGCTCTTACTGGATAAAAATCTAATCAATAAAATCCATATGGCTCTGCCAATAAAGCTGTTAAAATTCACTTTGAATCGCCAGTGATTCACTCTGACTGTACTGGCAACCTAACACTAGGAACTTTATTTTGACTAATAATGATATTTTACGCCGCCTTCGTTACACCTTTGACTTAAAAGACTCTTACGTAAAAGATGTGTTTACTGCTGCTGACGCGGAAGTAACACGAGACCAAATTATCGCGTGGATGAAAAAAGAAGAAGACGAAGACTATGTGGCTATGGTCGATAAAGAGTTAGCAACCTTTCTAAATGGCTTTATCAATGTACGTCGTGGTAAGCGTGAAGGCGAACAACCTGTTCCAGAAAAACGCCTGAACAATAATCTTATTTTTATGAAGCTGCGTATTGCTCTAAATTTAAAAGCAGAAGACATTATTGATATCATGCAGCTAGCTGAATTCAATATGAGTAAACACGAACTAAGTGCTTTCTTCCGTAAGCCGGATAATAAGCATTACCGTGATTGTAAGGATCAAATTTTGCGTAACTTCATCATGGGATTACAGCTAAAATATCGCCCTAAAGCGGACGTATAACACGTACAAGTAATAAACCCTATATCCCAATTTGATATAGGGTTTAGCTTACTCATTAAGAGGTTTGCTACGCTTTCTTATCTAATGCTTTTATCAATACCGAAGTATCTTGGCGACTGCGACCTTCAGCCATTAAGTCTTGGTAGTCTTGGTCAACCGCTTTAGTTAACGGAATCGACAAGCCCATTTTTTCTGCTTGTGTCAGGCACAATCCCAGATCCTTATGCATCCACTCAATTGCAAAACCAAAATCAAACTCATCTTTTGCCATGGTTTCACCACGATTCTCTAACTGCCAAGAACCCGCCGCTCCATGCTTGAGTGTTTCAACCAACGCGGGCATATCTAACCCAGCTTTCTGAGCAAAACGCACACCCTCGGATAACCCAGACAAAACACCGCCGATTAGAATTTGATTGACCATTTTAGCCAACTGTCCATTGCCAACAGGCCCTAATAAAGAGGTAGATTTTGCATAACAATTCAGAATGGGTTGTGCTTGCTCTAAATGACCTTGTTCGCCTCCCATCATCACGGTTAACACACCATTGACTGCACCTGCTTGACCACCAGACACAGGCCCATCCATGAACAAGAAACCCTTTTGTTGCGCTGCTGCACTTAACTCTTTAGCCACTTCAGCAGAAGCCGTCGTATGATCAATAAACAGGGTTCCTGGCTGCGCTATCTGAAACGCCCCATCTTCGCCTAAATATACCGCTCGCAAATCCTCATCATTTCCAACACAAGTCAAAACAATATCTGCCTCTTGCGCTGCTAACGCAGGAGTCATTGCAAAATCACCTGTATATTCGTCACACCAAGCTTGCGCTTTTGCTGTTGTGCGATTGTAAACAGTCACACTATGACCAGCTTTACTTACATGTCCAGCCATCGGATAACCCATGGTTCCCAAGCCGATAAAAGCAACCTTCATTATGACATCTCCACATTGATTATTATGTTGTGATTTTTTGATAATACCGTTTCAGTAATAAATTTCTAGGTATTCAATTTTGTTAAATGCAACATACAGATTACAGACACCACAATCTTCGTACTTTTGTCGAATTTATAATGGATATTCCACCATACCCTACCTTGTGGATAACTCTGTGAAACGTTTTTAAAAACAGTCTAATTTTTGCAGTCAAGTATTGACACAGACTCCATAGCTTGATTTTCAATCAATTTTTTAAATTCAGATAAAGTTGCACAAATAATAGAGCAATTGTCAATAATCCTGATGCATAAAATATCTAAAACCTGATACATGAAATTGATATATGAGTGAGACGACAAAAAGAATAGGACTCTAATTATTATAAATTTAATTATTTTTACAATAAAATCAAATAGTTATATATTTATCATTAACCTTCTGGGAAAGAATTCTTTCTTCTAAAGAGCTGTCCAACAATGAAAACTAACAAAAAACTAAATACAGAAAGTGAAAATCAGTGTTTTTCTTAAATTCATGCGTAATGAACAAAATGATGACGGAGAAGAATTCCAGATTGACAATCATTAGACATAAACCAAATTGGGGATAAAATAATTTTTAAGCGTTTTTTTATTCATTAATCATCCCTCAATAAATATTATAATAATGATAATTTTTTAAGATAACTAAACTATCCTTACCTTCAGCTTATCCAAGGCCAGACGAAGGTATTTATTATCAAAGTACCACGGATCATTCCGCTAGAATCAGCTTAAAAGGCCTGAGTCCGATGGAGTATCGAAATCAGGCCTTGATCGCAGTTTTTTATTTAACCTTAATTACATAGAAAGAATTACATTACGTAAAAGTATTTAACCGCTTCGCAATCGCATCAATTTCTTGACTCATCACACTTAATTGACCAGAATCTTTTGCATTACTCCCCGTCAATTCTTGCAACCTTGATACGAATTTACTCAAGTCCTCTGACACTTTTTGTTGCTCTTGAGCCGCTTCTGAAATCTGCATAGCTTGTTCAGTAATTTGCGAAAAGGCATTAACCACCTCTTGTAAGTGATTCGCCGTTAATTGCGTTATTTGTACGGCTTTTTCCGTTTCCTGATGACCTAAATCTATTGAGTTAACAGAATCTTGGGAAGCAACTTGCAATCGTGCTAAGACCTGCTCTATTTCCACCGCTGAACTTTCACTTTTCGCGGCTAAATTACGAACTTCATCGGCGACAACAGCAAATCCTCGGCCCGTTTCACCTGCGCGCGCAGCTTCGATTGCAGCATTTAGTGCCAGCAAATTCGTTTGCTCGGCAATATCACGAATGACACTCAACATGCTATTAGCTTGTCGGCTATCTTCATCTAGTTTAAGAATATTTTGCTGCGCTAGCGTCATCGTCTGAGTCAATGCACCCATGGTAGCAATAACCGCTGTCATTTCTTCGCCGCTTACCCGAACATCATGATGAATACGATCGACTGTGATTCTGGTTTCATTTGCATACATAGCAACATCATGTGAAGTAGCACCTAACTCTTCTGTTGCCGCAGCCAAGGTATGGTTTTCATCACTTAAACTATTCGCTTTATTAAGAAAATCATGACTAAATTGATTTAACCGACTCGCATCTTTTAGTAAATGCTCTGATTCATGATGAATAAGGCCAAGAAGTTTTTTTAATTTATCTCCATAGGCATTTACAGCGACACGTAAATCACCTAATTCATTTGCTTTTCCTATTACTAGTTTCTGTGTATTACTACCTTCTGCCAACTCCAGCACTTGAATCGTTGTTTGGTTAATTTGACTTAATAAACTGCGGAAAAAAGCCGCTGTAATAACACCAAAAATAATAAGTAAGGATCCAATCGCTATCATGAGAAACCAACTCATATTATGAGCACTTCTCGTTAGACTCGATTTAGGAACCACTAAGCCAATAGTCCAGCCGGTATTATCTTGTTTAAATACATCAACATAAGCATCATCTTGTAAAATAGAGTCTCCTTCAATTGAAAAACTCTGACGCTCTTGAGCTTGTTTATAAAAGTCTAAAGCTGGTTTTAAAAAGGGATACTCTTTACTCAAATCAGCAACCGTCATCATGCTGCCATCACTATTTACAAGACGACTTTTATTACTCGAAAAACTCATCACTTGCCCACTTGGATCTATCGCAAATACATATCCTTGATTCTCTTTACCGTAGGCATCTAAAGATTTAGTGATATCCGCCAACATCATATCAACCGTAGCTACTCCCATAAATTGGCCACTTTTCTTCATAGGAATAGTACAAGTCACCATGGGAGTATTAGTTACTGGATCAATATACGCATCAGACCAAGAACATTGATTCGTCGGAGATGATTTTCCAATAAGGTACCAGCTTTCATCATGGTAACCTGTACCTGAAGCAAGGTTATAATCGTCTAAATAGGTAACATCAGAACCAGATCTCCCCCAAAAGAAACTACGGCGCTCCACACCTTCAAGAAACATATTGGGTTCAGGCCAAATGCCACCACCAGCAATGCTCACATCGCCATGATGATTAATAATCTTAGGGAACACCCCTGAATTCAAGTCCGAAGTGCGACACTTTTCACTTCAAGCAACTAAGCACA
>JBQEFB010000005.1:0-112013 GCA_052107635.1 Marinomonas sp.
GACATAAAAAGACCCCCAGTAATTGGATAGTCCAACTATTGGGGGTCACTTCATAATCTGTTTGGCTTTTTTTATTCTAGTTATATAGAAAATCGTTAGCCTTTTTTCATAGAAGAAAGAGGGTTAGTGTTATTGATTTGCATTTGGCTATCTGACGCCATATGCAGTGTTTGTGTTGGGAAAGCGACTTCAGCCCCATGAGACTCAATGATTTTCATGATTTTAAAGAGCACATCTTGCTTGATGTGATGGTACGTTTCCCAATGAGTTGTCTTGGTAAAAGTATAAATAAAGAAGTCTAATGAGGATGGACCAAATTGGTTGAAATTCACCATGCATGTTTGGTTCATGTCTAAATCATCATGACTGGCAATCATTTTTTTTACATCTATAAGAATGCTATTTAGTACGTTGAAGTCATCATAACGAACACCAATGGTTTCGTTTATTCTACGGTGACTCATTCGAGAAGGGTTTTCGACTGAGATTAATGAGAAAGTAGAATTTGGAACATATAAAGGACGTTTATCAAAGGTTTTGATACGTGTTTGGCGCCAGCCTATTTCTTCAACGGTTCCTTCAATATTTTTATCTGGAGAGCGAATCCAATCACCGACCACGAAAGGTCGGTCTAAATATATGACTAAACCACCAAAAAAATTAGACAGCAAATCTTTTGCGGCAAAACCAATTGCGATACCACCAACACCACCAAACGCTAATACCCCAGAGATGCTATAGCCTAAGGTTTGAAGAATAACTAGCATCGAAGTAATAATGACAGAAATTCTAAGCAGTTTGCTGATTGCTCCTGCGGTCGTAAAGTCTACTTTGGATGCAATTTTCTCGGATGTGGTAAATGTTTTCTCAGCTTCTTTGATTAATCTTAAGACAAACCATGCCAGAATCATAACGACTCCGACTTCACGTATTGCAGCGACTAAAGAAATGAACTTAGGGTCGAGTTCTGTTCCGGAAATTTCGGCAGCAAGGGTCAGTCCTACTAGCCAGATAAACGCGCCAATAGGCTTATCGATAGCCTCAATAATGACGTTGTCCCAAGGTGTTTTGGTTTTATTGAGGTGGTGATCAATACGGCCTAACACTCTCGTTGCAATGAAGTTGATGATAAGAGTGAGGAATACGGTAATAAAAACCCGCACGATCCAATGCATATTTGAATCGCCTAGGCCTATATATGTTTGTATGGTTTCCCAAGTCATTGTGTTTCTTTTCCTTTTTTGTATAGCGTTAAAAATGAATAGATAAAAACTTTAAAGAAGAAATAGGGTACCTAATCCTAAAAAGGCGACAAAGCCTGCAATGTCTGTCACAGTGGTTAAAATTACAGACCCAGAAAGGGCTGGATCAATTTTTAGCTTATCGAGTATTACAGGGATAATCACACCTGAAAAGGCTGCCATAATTATATTGACGATAATTGCCATCGCAATAACAGCGCCTAACATAGGGCTATTAAACCACCATAGGGTGATAACGCCGATGACAATAGCCCATAAAATACCGTTTAATATGCCGACTTTTAACTCTTTTGCTAATAAGGATTTTAAGTTACTGCGTGTTATTTGTCCTAGGGCTAGGCCACGAACAATGAGGGTGAGTGTTTGGCTACCTGCAATCCCCCCCATCGAAGCAACGATTGGCATTAATACAGCGAGTGCGACAACTTGTTGTAGTGTGGCTTCGAAAAGCCCGATAAAAGAGGATGCTAAAAAAGCGGTTAATAAGTTTATACCAAGCCAGATGCCACGATTGGCAGCACTGCGTTTCACCGGGGCGAATAAGTCAGACTCTTCATTTAACCCTGCGGTGGACATGTGTTGTATTTCGTTAGCAAGGCGCAAGCTTTCTAGAGCGAGGCCAGTATGAAAACGCCCTAACAGAACGTGGTGTTCATCCACAACAGGAAGTGCTGAAAGCTCGGCTCTTTCAAGTTGTTCTGTTGCTTTTATTAATTCTGTTGACGCTAGAATAAAAGGACAATCTTCTACTAAAGTAGAAATTGGCTCATGGCCTTGAGCTTTAAAAAGCTTATCGAACTTTACGCAGCCAACCCAACGTCCAGTACGATTGACCAAATAGATCATATCTGTGTAATTTGGAGTGTCTTTTTTAAGAAGGCGCAATGCTTCTGATGAAGGGATACTTTGTGAGGTGATTAATAGATCGTGATCCATCCAGCGGCCAACTAAGTCGTCATCATAGACGATACCTTTTTGGTAATACTCACGCTGTTTGTGATCCATTTGGTTGAAAGCCAAATCCACCATTTTGTCTGGTAGTGAGTCTGCAATCTCAAGTAGATCCTCAGCATCGACATCAGCAAAAAGCGCCTCAATGTCGGCTTCATCGAGTTCCTTTAGTAATAGCTGACGAGATTCTCCTCGCATTTCCACCAAAATATCGAGGCGGTTGGCGTGTTTTATGTTTTGCCACGCTTTTGTTCTTTGCGTAAGAGGGATAGATTCGAGTGCCAAAGCTACATCGTCAGGGGTGAGTTCTGACATGGCTCTAGCGATGAATTCAGAAGAGTATTCATCTTGAATTAATGCTTCAATAAGATCTGCAACTTGGATAGGCACAGTTCATCCTTTCTAGCCGAAAACGAGAGTAAGTAAATATGAGGTGTTAGTGTGGATTATAACCGTGATAAATTCAAATAAGGCTTTGTTTTGATAGTTTTTTCTTTAAAAAAAGAGATTGTTGTTTCTGCTATTTAGCATTTAATTATGTTTTAATTTACGCATTCGTAGCATTTTTTATGTTGTTAAAGAAGCATTAGTGTTCCCTACTCAAATCCTTTAAAATCATAATTAATCTGAGTGTGTTTCTACCTTGTGATGAGCATATCGATATGGAGATTGAGGCTATTATAGGGTTTTAATAATTTCTATATATATCAAAGAGTTAGTATAAAATGCTGTTAATGATTGATAATTACGACTCTTTTACTTACAACTTAGTCCAGTATTTTCGTGAGCTAGGGGCGGATGTTGTTATTTATCGTAATGACGAGCTGACTATTGAAAAGATTGAGCAACTTGCCCCGTCTCACTTAGTGATATCGCCAGGTCCTTGTACACCGAATGAAGCGGGTATTTCTATGGAGGCGATTCGTATATTTTCTGGCCGCATTCCTATCTTAGGTATTTGCTTAGGTCATCAAAGTATTGGTCAGGTCTTTGGTGGTAATGTGATCCGTGCTAAAAATGTCATGCATGGTAAAACATCACTGATTCATCATAATGGCTCGTCTGTATTTGAAGGACTACCAACCCCACAAATAGCAACGCGTTACCATTCTTTGATTGTCGATGAAGCGACATTGCCAGAGTGTTTTGAAGTGACTGCATGGACGGAAGAGCAGAATGGTGAACGAGGTGAAATTATGGGGATACGGCATAAATTCTTACCGGTAGAAGGGGTGCAATTTCATCCTGAATCAATTCTTACTGAGGCAGGTCATGCCTTATTAGCAAATTTTTTGACGCGATAGGAGAAACAGGTGGATATCCAGCAAGCAATAGCAGCGGTTGTGGATCGTCAAGATTTAACCAGTGATCAGATGCGTCTAGTGATGAATGACATCATGACGGGAAAAGCAACGCCTGCTCAAATTGGTGGTTTTTTAATTGGTTTAAGAATGAAGGGTGAAACCGTCTCTGAAATTACTGCAGCAGCTCAAGTTATGCGCGAGTTGTCTACTAAGGTGGATTTACCGCTAGAGCATGTAGTAGACACGTGTGGCACTGGCGGTGATGGCGGCAACTTGTTTAATGTTTCAACAGCATCTGCTTTTGTCGTCGCAGCCGCTGGTGGAAAGGTTGCTAAACATGGCGGTCGTTCTGTGTCGTCAAAATCTGGCAGTGCAGATGTGCTTGAAGAAGCAGGTATTTTCCTTGATTTAAATGCAGAGCAAGTGTGTCGTTGTGTAGAAGAAATTGGTTTAGGCTTTATGTTTGCCCCGAATCATCATTCCGCAATGAAATACGCAGTTGGGCCTCGAAAAGAAATGGCAACCCGTACTATTTTCAATTTACTCGGCCCATTAACCAATCCTGCGAATGCGAAAAGCCAAGTAATGGGGGTCTTTTCGAAAGAATGGGTACGTCCTATTGCTGAAGTCCTTAAAGCGTTGGGAAGTGAGCATGTGATGGTGGTTCATTCTGAAGATGGATTGGATGAAATTAGCATTAGCGCCTTGACCTATGTTGCAGAGCTTAAAAATAATCACATTGAAGAATATACTATTTCTCCTGTAGATTTTAATATTCCTATTCAGCCGCTGGCGTCACTTCAAGCCAAAGATTCCAGTGAAAGTCTAGTGTTGGTAAAAAAGGCATTAGAAGGAAAAGGGGTTGAAAATCCTGCCCGTGATATTGTCGCATTAAATGCTGGAGCGGCTATTTATGTTTGTGGCATTGCTGATACCTTAAAACAAGGTGTTGAAATGGCTGAAGATATGATTGGTAGTGGGTTAGCTAAAGTGAAGCTTTCTGAGTTGGCTAGCTTTACTCGTTACTATAAAAACGCTGAATAAATAAAGCGAAGGACAGGGTTGTTATGCAAGTAGAAATTCCGACTATTTTAAAGAACATCGTAGCGCGTAAGCTTGAAGAAATAGAAGAGCGTAAAAGTAAAGTATCTTACGCAGATCTAGAGGTGGCAGTTGCTTCTGCTAATGCAGATAACCCGCCTAGAGGTTTTGCTCAAGCATTGCGGAAAAAAGTCGCGCTTGGCTTGCCTGCAGTGATTGCTGAAATAAAAAAAGCGTCTCCTAGTAAAGGGGTTCTACGAGATGAGTTTTTTCCTGCTCAGATAGCCACTTCTTATGAGCAACATGGTGCTGCCTGTTTGTCTGTATTGACGGATCATGACTTTTTTATGGGGCATGAGGAGTATTTGATAGAGGCACGAAGTGCTTGTAATCTACCTGTTATTCGTAAGGACTTCATGGTGGATGAGTATCAAATTATGGAAGCGCGAGCTATGGGGGCAGACTGCATTTTATTAATCGCCGCTTGTTTGGATGGTGATCGCCTTAGAAAATTTGATGCATTAGCTCGCGACTTAGGTATGGATGTGCTGGTAGAAGTGCATAATAAAGCGGAGTTAGATCTTGCTTTAGAATATACGGAGACTGAGTTGTTAGGGATCAATAATAGAGACCTACATACTTTTGAGCTAAGTTTGGAGCATACTTTTGAGTTAATGAAAGGGGTGCCTGATCATCGTCTTATTGTTACTGAAAGTGGTATTCATACCCGAGATGATGTCGCTCTCATGCGTAAAAATAATATAAATGCTTTTCTTATTGGTGAGGCTTTTATGAAAGCTCAGAATCCAGGTGAGAAGCTAACAGAGCTTTTTGAATAACAGTACTAAAGAGGGTTGATCATGAAAACCGAGGTTACTTGGCAAGAAGATGTACATTTTACCGCTGAAACAGGGTCAGGGTTTAAAGTTGAAATAGATGCGAATCAACAGGCCGGTGCTCGCCCGATGGAGCTGCTATTAGCTGGTTTGGGCGGTTGTACTTCTTATGATGTGATTAATATTTTAAAGAAGTCTCGTCAAGATGTTGTCTCTTGCGTTGCTAAAATTGATGCCGATCGTGCTGATACTGTTCCTGCTGTTTTTACTGAGATTCGCGTTCACTTTGTTGTTACAGGGCGTGGTTTGAAGAGTAAGGTTGTTGAGCGAGCGGTGAAATTGTCTGCAGAAGAGTACTGCTCTGCGTCGTTAATGCTTGAAAAAGGTGGGGTGAAAATTGTCCATAGTTTCGAAGTGATTGATGTCGAGTAATATTGCTTGATACACCAGACATAAAAAAAGAGCGGCGTTCGCTCTTTTTTTATGTCTGGTGTCCCCTGCGAGATTCGAACTCACGTCTAAGACTTAGGAGGTCCTTGTTCTATCCGGCTGAACTAAGGGGACAATCAATAGAAGGGTTTATACCTTATTTCACTGAGCAACTCAAATTATGAGCGTTGAAATTATTGATTTTTATGAATATTTTTACGCTCTTCCCAGTGTGTGCTTACTGCTTATTGGTCGAGTAGAGCCTCTTGAAGTATAGACTTTACTTTTGTCATTATGTCCTTGCAATAGTTCAAATAAGTGCTTGTTACGTTTTTGTAGCGTGCTAAGTATGTGAGCATTTGTCAGATTTTTAGTTTTACATAGGGTGAGCAGAGTTTCACACTCGATCATGAGTTCTCTGGTTTCATCCATTGAGCTATCTTGTTGTGTTAGCCAGTCTTTAAAGGCTATTTCAGACGGTTTTTTACGGTCAATAATATTAAATTTAATCAGCAAATTAACTCTTCGCTCATTAAGTTTATTCATTTCATTAAGTAAGGTGTTTTTTTCGGAGGCAATATTGATAATGGCTTTGCTATCTAGTTCTCCAAACGCAACTCGCTCACTATCAAGCAGTGAAGAGAGTAGGGTGAGGATTTCTTTGCTTCTTAAAAAAACGGGTGCAATGGGAAGCATAAGGCAAACCAATTAAGACATTAGAGTGGAAGTCTAGAACAATGAATCCATGGAAGCCATATTGCTCGCAAGTTTTTGTGAATCAATTTTATAATTACCTGACGCAATTGCTTGCTTTATTTGATCAACTTTTTGTTGATCAATGTCCGATAGACTATCAAATTTAGCAGAATGGTTTTGCAAGGTTTGAGCGGCGCCGCTTAGTTTTACTGTATCTTCAGCCATACTACCGCCGCTGTTTGACAGTCTATTGTCTACAGAGTCTTGGGGTACGTTGGTATCTTCTTTAACAGCGCGGTTATTTTTCGCCACATTGCCTTGATTTAAGATCCCTGTGAAGTTTATTGCCATTGAGTTGATCCGCCTCGAATTATTTGCCTACTACTAGTAACGGCTTCTTCTAAGAAAACTTTAGTAGGAAATCGATATTAATATGTTGTATGTCAAGTGCTGCTTAGTAGTTTACAAGAACCTCGCCGTCTGTGACAACTTCGGCGTAGATAATTCGCCCAGAACTGATGTTTTTTACTCTAATTTGTTGTCCTTTTATGCCATTTTCCAGTGCTTTTCCGTTCATTTTTACCACGAGATTACCTGTTCTTGCTGTTATGAGAATCTGATTCCCTTTTTTTATTAAATTGGGCTGTTTGGTTAGATTATCCGTTATAAAAGTATTAATACGGATGTTACGGGAGGCAATAAGTCCGTAGGGCGGTATTTTTTCGGTATATACTTGGCCTCTTAAGTTGCTAATGTCTACTTTACCAATACCTGTATTTTGATATGTAACTCTTTGGCCTCTATTAATGGGGGATGTCGCTTTGATTGCATCAATAGAAATAGATTGGGTTATAGGAAGGTAAGACTTCCATTCTGGAGAAGTGCAGCTGATCGCATAAGTTGTACGTTTTGTTGCGTTAGGTCTTTGATTCTGAATGTTAACGGCTCTATCTTGGCATTCTGGTAAGTAGCCTAAAGCTGCCTTATTGCTTAGGTCTATTTTGATATCAGCGTCAGGATAGATACTAGACAGTCTTGGAATGTCTACATGGTTAATATAGTTATAAATTTGCTCTGTTATAGATGAAGCGAAGCTATAACTGGCTTGCAGACAAACAAAGGCTATTATTAGCCTTATAAACGGCATGATTAACTCTCGATGTTGTGGTTAAGTTGTTAGTAAAGTAACAAAAATCACTTTATTATGGATGATATATTTTAATATTAATGATTCTGACTTAATACTCAATTTACTTATACATAATAGGAGGCATTTATGGCCAGTGTTCTCGATAGCGTTAATCAGCGTACCCAATTAGTGGGGGAGAACCGTCTTGAATTGTTGCTCTTCCGCTTGAATGGTAAGCAAATATACGGAATTAATGTTTTTAAAGTAAAAGAAGTATTGCAGTGTCCTAAGTTAACAGTCATTCCACGGAGTAGCTCTGTCGTACGTGGCGTTGCTCATATTCGTGGCGGTACTATTCCTATTTTGGATTTGGGGCTGGCAACTGGTGCAGCCTCTATGGGAGATCCTGCTCAATGTTTTGTCATTATCACAGAATATAACCGCCGTGTTCAGGGGTTTTTAGTGCGTGGCGTTGAGCGTATCGTTAATATGAACTGGAGTGATATACAGCCGCCACCAAAAGGTTTGTTGACAGATAATTATCTAACCGCCGTTTGTCAGGTTGATAAAGAGATGGTAGAAATTATTGATGTGGAACAGATACTTTCTGAGGTTGCTCCAATGCGTCAAGATATCTCTGAAGGTATTGTTAATGATACGGTCCAGAGTAATGCTAAAAAGCACCATATCTTGATAGTGGATGATTCCTCTGTTGCTCGTAAGCAAATTAATCGTTGTATGGAGCAAGTTGGTTTTGCTACTACGGTGTTAAATGATGGTCGAGAAGCCTTAGAATATCTTCAAGGAATGGTTGCTGATGGAGTCGATGTGTCACAAGAGTTTGCTATGGTTATTTCTGATATAGAAATGCCAGAAATGGATGGTTACACGCTGACTACCGCCATCCGCAATGATAGTAGACTACAAGACTTGTTTATCCTTCTTCATACTTCATTAAGTGGTGTTTTTAATGAGGCAATGGTGAAGAAAGTCGGAGCTGATGGCTTCTTGGCTAAATTTCAACCTGATGAGTTGGCACGTTTAGCCATAGAGACAGTACAGATTCAAGCAGAGTAATAGCCCAATACGTCACCAGAACGTTTTTTAACGCTACGTTTTAGGTTTGCTATATTAGAGGTAGAAATGCTCAGTAGTACAAATGCAATAACGCCTAATGGCTATCTTAGGTTTAGACGCTTTTTGCAGAAGGCGTGTGGTATTTCTCTTGGTGACAATAAGCAATATCTTGTTGCGAGTCGCTTAGGTAGAACACTGGAGAGAGAAGGCTTTACTAAAATAGAGCAGCTGGTTGATGTTTTAGAGCGAGAGGGTAATCATCGTCTAAGGGAAGAAGTTATTAATGCGATGACAACAAATGAAACCTTATGGTTTCGTGATTTGCATCCATTTACGATTTTGAAAAATAAAATTCTACCTGAAATGACCCGCGCTCCTTTAAGGGTTTGGTCGGCCGCTTCTTCGACAGGGCAAGAAGCTTATTCAATTAGTATGGTTATTGAAGAGTTTAAAGGGCTTAGACCAGGTGTATTAAAAGCAGGAGAAAGGATTGTAGCAACGGATATTTGCACAAACATTCTGCAACATGCCAAACAAGGTGAGTACGACAGTTTGGCCATTGCTCGGGGTCTTGGTGATGATGCACAACGTAAATATTTTGATAAGCTCAATGGGTCTACTTGGAAAATAAAGACTCATTTAAGTTCGCGAGTGGATTTTAAACACTTGAATCTGATTGATTCATTTTCATCATTAGGTAAGTTTGACATTATTTTTTGTCGTAATGTTCTTATTTATTTTAATGTAGAGCTTAAGTTAGATATTTTGAAGCGAATGCATGCTTCGCTTAATCCGGGAGGATATTTGTTTTTAGGCGGCTCGGAAGCATTAAGTGGCTTATCTTCTTTGTTTGAGATTGTTCAGTGTCATCCAGGGATCGTTTATAAAGCCAAGATCCTTTAAAAAATAGCAAAATTTATAAAAAGCCCGCATATCGGTTTAGCGATATGCGGGCTTTTTTTATTCTTTTTAAGCAGGGTTTTCTTTTTATTTTGCCGATTTTTGCCGATTACTCTACTGTATTTTTCAACTGCATGAAATATAAGGTTTTTTTAGTTGGCATTGAAATTGCTTACTTAGTATAAATTCAGAGTGTTTATTGTTAGGAGGTTGTGTGGCTATATCATTTGATCAAGCATTTGCAGGATATGATAAGACGTTAGCGTTTAGAAGTGCTCGTGCTTCTGTTCTCGCTAACAATATAGCGAATGCAGACACTCCTAACTATAAAGCGAGAGATATCACATTCGGCGCTATGTTGGACAATGAAACCAGTAAGTTGCGCTTAGTTGGAGATGATGATCAACACCTCCAAGCAGGTAGTGACCCTGATAGTGATTACGGCTTAATGTACCGTAACCCAAGTCAGCCATCGTTAGATGGTAATACGGTGGATATGCAGAGAGAGCAGTCAGAGTTTGCACAGAATTCTATGCAGTTTGATACTAGTTTTATGTTTTTAGATAAAAAAATTAGTGGTTTGAAAAAAGCGCTTACAGGGAATTAATAATTATGTCTTTGAGTAATATTTTTACAATTTCTGGTTCTGCTATGAGCGCTCAAACTATTCGTTTAAATACGATTGCAAGCAACATGGCTAATGTCGACAGCGTGGCGAGTTCTGCGGATGAAACCTATCGTGCTCGTAAGCCCGTTTTCTCACAAATGATGAACAGTGAAATGCAAAAGAGTGGCTGGAATGGCGCTGGCGTCGATGATACGGGTGCTGGGGTTGGGGTAAAAGTTGATGGGATTGTTGAGTCTGATAGCCCCTTGAAGGCAAGGTATGAACCTGGTAATCCAATGGCCAATAATGATGGTTATGTATATTACCCTAATGTAAATCCTATTGAAGAAATGGCCGATATGATGTCCGCGTCTCGGTCTTTTCAAACTAATGTAGAAATTATGAATTCGGCGAAAGGCATGATGCAAAAAATGCTTACGCTAGGTCAGTCATAGAGGTGAGAGATGGCAAGTATATCTGATAACAATGGCTTAACTGGCCTAATATCTCAATATGGCACTGATGGTGCTAAGTCTAAAGCAGGACTCGATAAGCCTGAGGAAAAAGATAAGAAAGATGCTACAGGTGGTCTTGCTGATAAAAATGTTTTTTTAAAACTCTATATTGAACAGCTTAAAGGTCAAGATCCTACTGCACCACAGGATACTAATGACATGGTTGCTCAGATGTCTCAGTTTAGTTCGCTTGAAAAACTGTCTAGTATTTCAGATCAGTTAAAAAATATGACGACATCTTTAACGTCAAATCAGGCGGTGGGTGCTTCTAGTTTAGTTGGTCGATCTTTGATGATGAAATCTGATAAAGCAATGGTGACAGATTCTCAAGAGGCTGTAGTGCTAAAAACAGTGATTCCTGAAGGTGCTCGTTCTGCAACGTTAAAAATTTACGACGGCAATGATCAGCTTGTTCGTACTGCAAAGCTTGATGACAGCAGTTATGACTGGGATAAAAAAGATGATACAGGAAATGTTTTGCCGCCAGGAGAGTATCGGTTTGCCGCCTCTGTTGTGAATGACAAAGGTGAGGTGTCAGCATTACCTACTCAACTTCCTAGTCGTATTCAGGGTGTTACGATTAATGGCGCAGAAGGTACGGTTTTGAATGTGGAAAATCACGGTAAGGTTAAGCTTACAAACGAATTAGAAATATTAGGGTAACTGGAGCGAAATATGGGATTCAATACAGCATTATCAGGTATTAAAGCGTCTGCGGATTACTTAAGTGTAACGGGTAATAATATTGCTAACGCAGACACGACTGGCTTTAAAAAGTCTCGGATTGAATTTAACGATCTTTACAACAGTAATGTACTGGGTGCTGGTAGTAGCAATGTGATTGGCTCAGGGGTTAGCGTTGCTAACGTTGCTCAAGCTTTTTCGTCAGGTAACTTAGCTTATACGGATAACAATTTAGATTTAGCTATTGATGGTGCTGGCTTTTTTGTTCTCGATGCTGGAGCGGGGACTCAGGCGTATACGCGTGCTGGTGAGTTTAAATTGAATGCTGATGGTAATTTGGTGACGAATTCAGGGGCTAAGGTCCAGGGCTATAATGCAATAGATGGCATAGTCGGTGGGAACTTAGAAGATATGGTAGTACCCACTGCTCGAATTTCTCCTCAAGCAACATCAAGTGTTGATTTAAAAGTGAATCTTAATTCCGAAGGTGAGGATGTGCCGCCTTATATTCGAGCGGACTTTGATCCAGCCAATCCAGATACTTATGACTATACTCAGACCCAAACGGTTGCGGATGGGAGTGGTAATAATCATTTAATTAGTTATTACTATGCTAAAAGTGATGTAGCAAATACCTATCAGGTTTATGCCACGGTAGATGGGAAGTCGACTGATGATACCGGAGCGGCATTTATGCAGCCAGCTTATGCTACATTTAATGGTGCTGAGGCAAAAGATTACAATGCAGACGGGACAGATGAAGCGCCTTTTTCTCTTTTGTACTCTGGAACAACTAAGCCCAATGAAACGGATATAGCAAATCTAACAAAGAATCCAATATCAGCAGGTGGTACTTTAAATGGTGTAGTAATTGCCGGTACGTTAGATTCGGCTAATGTTCGCACGCCTGATAATATTGCCCGTCAAGCGTTCGATGCGAAAGACCCATCGACATATAGCTACGGTAATACTAAGAATGTCTATGACTCATTGGGTGAGACCCATACGCTGGGTTACTACTTTATCCAGCAAGGTGAAGATAATACTTACGAATTACGTGTAACTGTTGATGGTAAGGAGTCTTACACTGATCCAACAACAGGCGAAGATAAGCGATATCTAGATAAAGATACCGTCGTTACATTTGATGCAACAGGGAATCTTTCAGGTACTTATAAAGGTATTCCGCCATTTGCATCGTCACAACCTGTTCAGCTTCAAATAGAGGGTTTTGATCCTACTAATCGTGCCGCTATTATCCCAGTTGATTTAGCGGGCTCGACACAATTTGCTTTGAGTAGTACTGATGAGTTAACTCAGGATGGTTTTTCGGCCGGTGAGCTTCAAGGGGTATCTTTTGATGATGATGGTAATCTAATAGCGAATTATACTAACCAGCAAACGGCAACTCTTGGCCAGTTAGCACTGGCAACATTTGATAATACGGATGGTTTGGTTCCTGATGGGGATACAGCTTGGGTTGCTGGCAAAGACTCTGGTGCGGCTAATATTGGACGACCAAATAGTGGTACGTTAGGTGGTGTTAAAGGGGGGGCTTTGGAAGAGTCGAATGTTGACCTTACCTCTGAGTTAGTTGCTCTAATAGAAGCGCAGCGCAACTATCAAGCAAACAGTAAGACATTAGAAACGGAAAATACGGTTACGCAGACGATTATCAACTTACGTTAAATAAATTTCTGTTCTATAAAAAAGGCTGTAGCACGCAAGTGTTACAGCCTTTTTTTATGCTATATGGATGCCTAAAGTGATTTTTTTATAAGTTGGTATGGTTTTTGAAAGAGTCTTTATATAGTTAGCTGTTTTTCGGGAGAAAGTGGTAATGGATAGAGCTTTGTATCTTGCAATGAGTGGTGGTGTTCAAACGATGAATGCACAGACCATACATGCCAATAATTTAGCCAATGTGAATACAACAGGCTTTCGCTCTGATTTCGAACAAGCTAGGTCTATGCAAGTCAACGGAGGGCACTACCCTAGCCGTGTATATGCTATGACAGAGAATCCGGCAACACGTTACTCACAGGGTGACATGATAGAGACAGGAAGAAATCTAGATGTAGCAATAAAAGGTCAAGGTTTTATCGCGGTTTACAATAGCGAAGGACAAGAGGCTTATACACGAGCAGGTGACTTACAAATTAATACCGCAGGTCAATTAGTAACAGGTAGAGGGTTGCCGGTAGCGGGTAATAATGGCCCTATTTTTTTACCACCTTTAGACAGTCTTACTATTACACCTGATGGTTCTATTTCTATTGTTCCTCAAGGTGGTGCGGGTAACGAAGTTGCTGTCATTGATCAGATTAAGTTAGTGAACCCAGATGTTGATTCAATCCGTAAGGGTGATGATGGGTTAATTCATACTAAAGTGGCAGGACAAGAATTTGCTCCGGATCAAAATATTCAACTGGTGTCCGGTTTTATTGAAGGTAGCAATGTTAATGCCGTTGAAGAAATGACTCATATTATGGACCTTTCTCGTCGCTTTGAAATGAACATAAAAATGATGGATACGATACGTGAAGACAGTGAAGCATCGGCTAGAATTTTACAGCGTAATAGTTAGTCAAATATCATTTGCTAAGCATTTAAATTATTGAATAAAGAGGCTTTTTATGAATTCAGCACTTTGGGTAAGTAAGACTGGGTTAAGTGCTATGGATAAGCAGCTTAATGTTGTTGCCAACAACTTGGCAAACGTATCAACAACCGCATTTAAAAAAGACCGCGCAGTATTTGAAGACCTTATGTATAAAACGGTTAGAGCGCCTGGTGGATTAAGTGCCCAGAACGCAGAGTTACCATCTGGTTTGCAGCTAGGTACAGGGGTAAAAGTAGGTGCAACACAGAAGATTTTTTCTGATGGTGACTTTAATATCACTGATCGTAAATTAGATGTAGCGATTCAAGGGAAAGGCTTTCTTCAAGTTGTTCAGCCTGACGGTACCATGGCCTATACTCGTAATGGTAGTTTGCAATTAAATAGCGACGGGAATTTAGTCACTTCTAATGGATTGTTGATTGATCCAGGTATTCAGATTGATGGTGATGTGACAGAAATAGATATTGCTCAAGACGGTGTTGTTTCTGTTAAGAAAGCTGGTCAAACAGATATGCAGCAAGTAGGTGCTATTAATCTCGCAGGCTTTGTTAACCCAACTGGGCTTGATTCAATGGGTGCTAATTTATATACAGAGACCGATGCGAGTGGGCCGCCAATCATTGGTGCTCCAGGGACAGATTCCTTAGGTACATTAGGACAAGGGATGCTAGAAGCCTCTAATGTAAATTCTATCGAAGAATTGGTAAACATGATCACCACGCAGCGTGCTTATGAAATGAACTCAAAAGTGATCGCATCTGCCGATGGTATGATGAGCTTCGCAATACAACAGCTCTAGGATTGGTAAATTGGTATGAACATTAAGTTAGTGTTTATGGTGCTATTAGCAAGTTTTTTAAGTGGTTGCTTGTCATGGGATGTTGATGAACAGGCCGCTGGAGAAGCGGTTACAACTGAGACGGTTCCAGCAGATGATCAGCCAGCGGAAGATCAACCAGCGGAAGATCAACCAGCGGAAGATCAACCAGCGGAAGATCAACCAGCGGAAGATCAGCCAGCGGAAGATCAGCCAGCGGAAGACCCTCGTAAAGGGTATGTACCTGATCCTAATGACCCTATGTCAGGCCCACAAGTTTCTGAACATATTCAAGCGAATGACCCCGCTTACGCTCCTGTATACCCTGATGGTGTAGAGCCTTCTCAGGCGGCAACAGGTGGAATTTATAAGGCAAGTATGGGAGATGTTTTCTTCGCTGATCAAAAAGCGAGTAAGGTGGGGGATGTGCTAATGATTAACCTCAATGAAAATACAACCTCAACGAAAGCGAATACAGCCGCCATCTCTAAAACGGCATCGGCTTCGATTCCTGATCCTAAAGTATTAGGACAGACATTGAATATGGATACGGATGTACCTGCGCAAACAACAAACTTCACAGGGAATGCTTCAGCAGATCAAAATAATAGTCTCGCCGGAACCATTACGGTTACCGTGTATAAAGTATACCCAAATGGTTTACTTGCAGTACGTGGTGAAAAGTGGCTTAAGTTGAACCAAGGGAATGAATATTTACGCTTCACTGGGATCGTCAGGCGACAAGATATTTCACCTGATAATACTGTTGAATCAGCGCGTGTTGCAGACGCTAGAATTACTTACTCTGGGACCGGAGAAGTGGCTTCTGGAAGTGAGCAGGGTTGGGTGAGTCAGCTATTGAACTCTCGAAACATGCCAAATTAAATAGACTAATAACGTTTGAGGAGTTCCGACCTCGACATGGGTGGTAAACATGAAATATTTAGTATTGATCTTGATGTTTTGTGTCCCTGTAGGGGCGCAGGCAGAGCGTTTAAAAGATATTGCTAGTGTGCAGGGAGTACGAGATAACCAGCTATTTGGTTATGGCTTAGTGATCGGCTTAAATGGCACAGGCGACAGTACCCCGTTTACCAATCAAAGTTTTGCAAGTATGTTGTCGCGTTTCGGCGTGACTTTACCTCCTGGTGTAACGGCAACGTCTAAAAATGTGGCAGCGGTCTCATTGACTGCTACTTTGCCTCCTTTCTCAAAGCCGGGTCAAAAGATAGATATTACGGCATCTTCTCTTGGTAATGCAGACTCATTACGTGGAGGGACATTACTGTTGTCGACTCTTAAAGGGGCGGATGGTCAGGTCTACGCAGTCGCTCAAGGGAATCTGGTTGTGGGTGGTTTGGGGGTCGGTAATACTGATGGCTCGCGAACCTCATTAAATATACCAACGGTTGGTCTTATTCCAAATGGTGCGAGTGTTGAACGCTCTGTGCCAAATAGTTTTTCGCGTGGCGACACATTAACTTTTAATTTAAATCGTCCAGACTTCACCACAGCCAAACAAGTGACAGATAAAATTAATGACTTGCTAGGACCAGGTGTAGCCAAAACATTGGATGCCACTTCGATTAGGGTTAGTGCACCGAGAGACTCTAGTCAGCGTGTTACTTTTTTATCAATTTTAGAAAACTTAGATGTAAAAGTGGGGGCTGAAAGAGCTCGAGTCGTTATTAATTCAAGAACGGGGACTATCGTTATTGGTCAATATGTAAAAGTATCCCCGGCTGCGATTACTCATGGAAGCCTTACTGTAACGATAAAAGCCGCACCGCCAGTAACAGAAGAAGATGGAACATTGACTGGTGGCAAGACGATACTAACGCCAAGAAATAACGCGATACAAGTAAATGAAAATAGTGGTCATATGTTCGTTTTTGATCCGGGCAGTTCTTTAAATGATATTGTCAGGGCGGTTAATCAGGTGGGAGCAGCACCTGGAGATGTAATGGCTATTTTAGAAGGGCTTAAAGAGGCTGGCGCGATCAATGCCGACTTTGTAGTGATATAGGTGGCGTTATGAATTCTGTTTCCTCTCAAGATTTTTTTGGTAACTTCTCTGCACTGACTGATTTAAAAACAAAAGCGAAAAAAGACCCTGATGCCGCGCTAAAAGAAGTCGCTCAGAAATTTGAAGCAATTTTTATCAACATGTTACTCAAGAATATGCGCACCAGTAGTGAGTCAATTGGCGGTGGACTTTTTTCTAGCTCACAAACTAAGCAATATCAAGGCATGATGGATACGCAAATGTCTCAGTCACTGTCAAAGACGGGCGGTTTTGGTATTGCTAATGCTTTGATGAGGGAGTATCAAGGGAAAGGCAGTCATTCAGCTAAGGACTCAAGTGATAGTGAACTATTAAGTAGAGTCTCCCAACAAGATTTGGTGAAAGTTCAAACCTTAGCGCACAAAGCATCGACAGATTTTATTCAGGCGGTACAACAAGAAGTCGCTAAGAAAGCATCGGTTGATTCAATGAATAATAACTTGGCGATAGGGGAGGGTGAAAAAAGTGAAAAACCTTCTGCTTTGTCTGTTGCTTTTGACTCACCAGAATCCTTTGTGAAGGCGCTATGGCCGCATGCTAAAGAGGCGGCTGAAAAACTAGGTGTGAACCCAAAGGCTATTTTGGCGCAAGCGGTTTTGGAGACGGGGTGGGGTAAATACCCTATAGCGAAGGAAGATGGCACTGCGAGTTTTAATTTATTTGGTATTAAAGCGGATAGTCGTTGGCAAGGTGAGCGTGCTGTCGTGAATACTTTAGAATATCGAGATGGCATTGCTAAGCGTGAAAAAGCGGCCTTTCGAGCATATGACTCATTTTCGCAAAGCTTTAATGATTATGCTGAGTTTTTAACCTCGAGTGATCGTTATAAAGACGCCTTAAATTCAGGTAAGGATTCATCAATGTTTGCTTCTTTACTGCAAAAAGGAGGTTATGCGACGGATCCTGAATATTCTAATAAGATTAATCATATTTTATCGAGCAAGTGGTTTAAGTCGCTATAACCATTATCTAGTTTTGGTAAAGTTTTTGAGTTATTTGCCGATAGGCTGCTAAGTAAAATACATTTTTATCTTGTCGAGGTGTGAGCTATGGGCTCAGGTTTATATTCAATTGGTTTGTCGGGGTTACAAAGCAGTAATGCTCGTATCAATACGACTGGTCAAAATACAGCCAATGTGGATACGGAAGGTTATAGTCGCCAAAAAACCACAACTGTTAGCTCACCGACGGGCGCTGTGCGAATACAAGATACGGCTCGTATTGTGGATAAATTTGTTAATGATCAAGTCCGTAAAGATACCTCCGCACATTCTTATTATGATTCTTATCACTCTATGATGTCTGTTTCTGATGATTTATTGGGTGAAAGTAGTGTGTCTCTGAACCATTATTTGAATAAAAGCTTTCAAGCTTTGCAGGATGTTAATAATGACCCAACATCGTCTTCTTTAAGAGAGCTTGCGCATTCGAGTTTAAAGAGTCTTGCTGGTCATTACCAAACTTTGGCCAAACTTGTGGGTGGCCAAAAAGAAGTAGCTGATAAAAAGTTAGAAACATCGTTAAGTGAACTTAATAACTTAACGACGCAAGTTGCGCACATGAATGATCAAATACAGCAAGAAGAAGCAGGTTCAAACTCCCCTGCCAGTGAGTTACGAGATCAGCAAGAAGAGCTTGCTAAACAAATTTCTAATTTTGTTAATGTGAATGTTCAGTATGCAGACAACGGTGTCATGGCGGTTCATTTAGCAAACGGGCAACCGCTTGTGATGGATAAAACGGCCACAACGTTAAAAACATTACCAGACCCTCATAACCCAACACAGAAAAAGCTCTTTATTGATTTTGGTAAATATGATGTAGGCGTTAAAGCTGAAAATTTAGGTGGGACGATTGGTGGTTTAGTCGATTATCAATCCGCATTCGCGAAAAAAAGTGATCGAGTGCTTGGGCAAAATGCTATATCAGTTGCCGATGCTATGAATACGCAAAACGCATTAGGTTTGGATGCTGGTGGTCATTTTGGTAAAGACCTGTTCCATCTGAGTGATATTAAGGTTCATGCAGACCCAAAGAATATTGGCAAAGCGGCGAATATAGATGTGCGTGTAACTGCTGGGCAGTCAGCGGATATTTCTTTAGGAGATTATGAACTGTCAAAAACGGATGATAATCAATTTATGGTTAAGGTGTTTGATTTGAATGGAAACTTAACCAGTGATTCAAAAATATTAGACCCTAGTGCTGTTCAGCCCGATAAGAATGGTTATTACCAATTAAATGGGCTTGGTATGAGTGTTCGTTTAGGGGATCTTGCAGATTATAAATTGCATGATGTCTATCGGTTTTCTCCCACAGATAATGCCGCAGCCGGCTTAACTGTTGCTGCAAAAAATGGTGATGATATTGCCCTAAGTGGGCCTTTAGGAGTAAAAACAAATCCAAGCAATTTGTCAGATGCTCGATTGAATGTGACGTCTATTACGAATACAGACCCAAGTAATTCTGCTTTTTCTGAGGATGGAGAGCTTTACCCAATCGCGCCACATAGTATTTATTTTACTTCGGGTGATTCTTATGACGTGCGGGATGGGCAAGGAAATATATTGGCCTCTGTTCGTAATGCGGATGATTTTAAGGATCTTTTAAGTAAAGCAGGTTTAGCAAAAGAAGCTGGTTTTGATGTTTCGGTTTCATCTTCTCCTAAGGCGGGTGACGAATTTAGCATGAGTATGGGGGATTTAGGTCCCGCCGATAATTTTAATGGTTTGCAATTGGCAGATCTGCAGAATCGTTCTTTAGTTGGGGGTAAAACGACGTTGGCAGAGTCTTTCTCTGATTTAGTGACGTCTGTTGGTAGTAAAACATCTGCATTAGCGACGAATAAACAGTCCAGTGAAGTTGTTATGAATCAGAGTGTCGCTAGGCGTGATGAAGTGTCAGGTGTGAGTTTGGATGAAGAGGCGGTGAACTTATTGAAGTATCAGCAATCTTACTCAGCTGCAGCACAAGTTATAACTGCCGCAAGAACGACCTTTGATACATTACTAGCGGCTGTGAGGTAAGTTTATGAGAGTCACAAATAATTTAATTTATGGCCAATCTAGTAGGGCAATTACGAAAGCGAATGACCGCTATTTAGATATTCAGAATAAAATATCTGAACAAACAAGCATTGTTAAGCCGAGTGATAACCCAGTTGGAACCAGTCAAGTATTGCACTACGAGAATAGTAATAGTCAGCTGAAGCAGTACGATGGCAATATAAAGATGGCTAAGAGTCATCTTGAATATGAAGAGGTTGCCCTAGACAGTTTAAATGGTTTACTTGATGACGCTAGAACATTGTTTATTCAAGCAGAAAATACAGCAAATACTCAAGAAGATTTGAATGCTATTACTGAACAAGTATCAAAAATGGTAGATTCCATGGCGGACTTGATGAACTCTAAAAGTGCTGATGGCAGCTATATTTTTGCAGGGACAGACATTAAAAATCCAGCATTCACACTGAAACCAGATGGGCATTACGACTGGACAGGAAATGAAGGGCAAAAGTTTTCCCAAATCTCAGAAAATAGAAAAATTCCTATTAACGATACCGGTAAGCATTTATTTCAAGATGTTTGGGCGCGTAATAACTTTACCGCGAGTTTATTATCAGGGAATGTTTCTTTAAGTGCTAAAGTTCACGATGAAGGTGACTTTAATGATTTTTTAGCCAAAAATTATAGTGCTACAAGTGGTGTGGCTAATAACTTTGTATTGACCACAGCGCCTATGTCAGGAGCCGATATTGGGGAGGTTGATACAGCATCGACATTGGAAGATGGGGATAAAGTGCCTTTTTATGCAGGTCCTCCTGGGCAGTATTCACTGATTGATACGACTGGGAAGGTGGTCTCTTCTGGTTCCTATGATCCAGGTCAGCCACTAATCGTTGGCGGTATGTCGTTTGTTGTCAAAGGTGCACCAGGTGCCACTATTAATGTTGAATTAAATTCACCGAAAAGAGATAACGTGCTAAATCAATTAAAAGAGTCTATTGCGACTCTGCGTGATCATGCAGCGACTGATGGTGATAAAGAAGCAGCCTTTCATAATGCACAAGTGAGTATTGTTAATACTCAAACATCGATTGGGGAAGGGCGTTCAGCAGTGGGATCTCGCTTAAATACTTTATCTGAACGTAGTGATTTTAGTTCTGCTAATCAATTGTCAAATATAATGGCACAAGATCGAGTCGCAGGATTAGATATGGGAGAAGCGGCCACTAAGCTTTCTATGGCTGAATCGGCATTAACGTCTTCACAAAAACTGTTTTCACGAGTCAGTAATTTGTCATTATTTAATAAAATCTGATGAACTGCGCTCAAGGTGATCAGAAATGTCCTCATTTCAAATAGAGTCCTGCTTTGGGATTGAAATCGGTGCCGGTTATTTTGATATCGATGAAATACTCGATACATTAAAGATCAAAAATGCAGTAATAAATCACCGACGTGCTAAGAAAATAATGTCTGAATATGGCCGTAAAGAGCGTATTGTTAGCGTGGTCTTACGGCAATTAGCGCTTGATGAAGTGCGTCCTGTTCTTGAAAGTAAAATGCTTCCTTTCGATCCTTATTTTAATGATGGCCAGTTATTAACTAGCCGTCATGATCGATTGTACGATGCTCAAGAGCGTTTTCTCTTATTGTGTTTTTCTATTGCCGTTGGCAAATCTATTCGTAGTCTAAAAAAACTAAACCAAGATTTTACTACCAAAGATTGGCGTGAAAAATCGATTAAAGGTCCGCTTTTATATCGTTATTTTAGACAAGAGCTTAATGATAATACACGTGATTATATTCTGTCTTATAAAGAAAGATTAGGGCAAGCAGAAGCGAGAGTAAAAACAGAAGTAAAACTACCACAGAAAAACAGTGAGCAGGAAATAAAAAAAGTTAGCTTACTTGAAGAAAAAAAACCACTTTCCATAAAGGTTGAACCTTCTTCTTTTAATGATGAAGTATTGGTTGCTGTTAAACTTTTTGAAGAAGGACACTTGTTATTACTTGAGCAAGTAGAGCGTTTTAGGCAGGGAGATCCGTTGGATATGGAGTCTTTAACGGCGTTCTGTACCTTGCTTATCGGTTCTTATACTAGGAATCCTTATGCCTTAATGGCGATTAGGTATATTAAAAATTCTTCTGCTTATATTGCGCAACATGCAATGGGTATGGCAGTGCTGGCTGTACATTTTTCTAAGGCTATGAAACTTCCTGATTCTTATGTACAAGCGATTGCTTTAGGGGCGCTAGTCTTTGATTTAGGGCGCTTTCGTTTGCCGTTACCATTGATTAATAAATCCACCAAGATGACCGCAGGTGAATTTGATTTATTTCGTAAACACATTCAGCTTGGTGAGCAAATTATTAGGCGTTCAGGCAATGTTTCCAAAGTGATTTATCACATGTTGTTAGATCATCATGAAAGAGTGGATGGTGCTGGCTACCCTAATGGAAAGCAAGGCGCTGAAATTTCGGTGTATGGAAGGATTGCCGCAATTATAGATGCTTATGATGCGCTGACTTCTGAGCAAATACATAAAGCTTCTATCGGGCCGATTGAGGCACGACGTCGACTCTTTAGTGAAGCTGGACTGGCTTTTGATAAAAACTTACTTTCCGTGTTTCTAAAGAGTGTTGGTCGAGTTCCTGTGGGAGCGTGTGTCGCTTTGTCTAATGGGCGTGTAGGTTTTGTTTTAACGCAGAGTCGTGATTGTAAACCTGCACTAATACGTCAGGTGTACAGTCTTAATAATAAGGCATTTATTCCTTCTACTGATATTGATGTGTCTAAAGAGGGTATGACGGTACGAGTAGAGAAGGAAGTTGACGCCCAGACTTTGGGGCTACAATTCATCAATCATCTTGTTTAATAACGGAATTTGTTTCGCATCTCTCTTCTTTCCTTCCCGGTTCGGTCTTTGGTTATCAATAAATTAAAAATAAATTAAAAATAAATTAAAGCTGTAAAAAGACGTGCCGATAAATAAATCATAGAGGCAAAGCAACCGAATAACTAATTAAATCAAATGGTTGTTTGCCAGTATTTTATTGTTTAGGAGAGAAACAAATGGCTTTATATGTAAATACAAATACATCTTCTTTGAATGCTCAGCGTCAGTTGATGCAATCTGGTAAAACACTAGATACTGCTTATCAGCGTTTATCTTCTGGTCAGCGTATCAATAGTGCAGCAGATGATGCGGCAGGTTTGCAAATTAGTGATCGTTTAACATCACAAGTAAATGGTTTGAATCAATCTGTTCGTAACGCTAATGATGGTATTTCTTTGGCTCAGACCGCTGAAGGTGCGTTAGACGAAACGACTAACATGCTACAGCGTATGCGTACTTTGTCTATTCAATCTGCTAACGGTTCTAACTCAGATAAAGATCGTACGGCAATGCAGCAAGAAATAGGTCAATTATCTCAAGAAATTAACCGTGTTGCTGAGACTACGACGTTTGGTGGGCGTAACTTATTAGATGGTACTTTTAATGGTGTCTTCCAAGTGGGTGCTGATGCCAATCAAACAATTAGCTTTACCATGGAGAGTGGCGGTAGTGCTAACTCGATCGATTTCTCGGCTAATAATGGTTTTACCATGTCCGGCTTGTCAGGTAATGCTTTGACGCCTCAGGTGTCTGTTTCTAGCGCATCTGTTTCTAGTATGGAAAATGCTCAGAGTATGATTTCAGTGCTAGATAGTATGATTTCTGCGGTAGATTCTAAGCGTGCGGAGCTGGGTGCTGTTCAAAACCGTTTTAGTTCTACTATTAATAACTTAAGTAATATTACTGAAAATGTCTCTGCTGCTCGATCTAGAGTGAAGGATGCTGACTTTGCGACAGAAACAGCCTCTCTTACAAGTGCGCAAATTCTTCAGCAGGCCAGCAGCAGTATTTTGGCTCAAGCAAATAAGCGTCCGCAAACTGCGTTGTCATTGCTCGGTAACTAATTAGAGAAAATGTGAGCCATAAATATTATGAGCTCTATGTAATGGTGTTGAATGCCATTTTGAAATGTAACTGCCTCTCTCTCCTAGAGGCAGTATTTAGCCAGATGAGTATTGTATCATCTGGTTTTTTTATGCCTAAAACTTGTTAATGACATGATGAGTTACTAATTAATAGATTAATAAAAATAGCTATATTTCAATGCGATAGGTAATTTATTGCCTTATAAGGGCAGTATTTATCCAACTTTAGGTAAAAGATTGCCATAAAGTGCTAAAGGTTTTTAAGTAACCGTCGATACCAAGGACGAGTACTGCTTTTTTTGCAGGAATTGCTGAAACTTTTGGAGGCTATGATATGGCTCTTTACGTAAATACGAATACCTCATCTCTTAACGCACAGCGTCAATTGATGAACTCAGGGAAAACGTTAGATACTGCTTACCAGCGTTTGTCTTCTGGTCAGCGTATTAATAGTGCTGCTGATGATGCTGCTGGTTTACAGATTTCGGATCGTTTAACGTCTCAGGTTAATGGTTTGAACCAGTCTGTACGTAACGCCAACGATGGTATCTCTCTAGCTCAGACTGCTGAAGGTGCATTAGATGAAACAACGAATATGTTACAGCGTATGCGTACTTTGTCTTTGCAGTCTGCCAATGGGTCGAACTCAGATAAAGACCGTACGGCAATGCAGCAAGAGATAGGTCAACTATCTCAAGAAATTAACCGTGTAGCGTCTGATACCACTTTCGGTGGTCGTAATTTGTTGGATGGTACTTATGAAGGTGTGTTTCAAGTAGGAGCGGATGCTAACCAAACAATCAGCTTTAATATGACAAATGCTGGTGCTGGAGGCTCTATTGATTTTGCTGGCAATAGTGGCTTTACAATGTCTGGTTTATCTAGCCAAGCGACATCTCAAGTCAGTGTTTCTACTGCATCAGTAACATCAATGGCCAATGCTCAGAGTATGATTGGTGTTCTTGATGATATGATTTCAGCGGTTGATAGTAAACGTGCTGAATTGGGTGCAGTTCAAAACCGTTTTGGTTCAACAATCAATAACTTAAGTAATATTACAGAAAATGTATCGGCAGCTCGTTCTCGAGTAAAAGATGCGGATTTTGCGACAGAAACAGCAGCATTAACCAGTGCTCAAATTCTGCAACAAGCAAGTTCATCTATTCTTTCTCAGGCAAACCAGCGTCCTCAGACAGCCTTGTCTTTATTGAAATAATTTTGACAGCGTGACAAAACTGAGGTGAATACCTCAGTTTTGTCTGTTTATAGGAGTGTTAGCTATGTCAATTAATTCTAGTGACCTTTCTAAGCAAGCGTTCAATAGTTCAACCGTTAGGCAGGATCAGCGTGTAGCTGATGATTTTCGTACACGACATCACCTTGAGTCTAAAGTTATTCAAACTTTGTCCGATACAAATAAGGTGGGTAGTAATACTGCTCAAAGTCAAAGGCCGCACATAGATATTGAACCAAATCATATTGAAGAAATGAATGACAAAATGACACAATTAAATGTTCATTTATCATTCGAAAAGACTGAGGACGGTGATAAAAATATAGTGAAGGTCGTTGACCAATCAACAGGTGATGTTGTTCGTCAGATCCCGACAGAAGATTTTTTAAAAATGTCAGATCGAATCGATGATATTATGAACCAGTTAAGTGATCTTAAAGGTTCCTTAGTGAATAGTAAGGTTTGATTAATCGGTTTTTAGTGATGTTTATGTATCAGGAGAGTGGTTATGCCAGTTGGCTCGTTGGGTGTTGGGTCTGGTCTTGATTTAGACTCTCTCGTCAAAAAAATGGTGAGCGCTCAGAGAGATACTAAAGTAAAGCTTTATCAAGATAAAATTCATGGCTACGACTCTAAGCTGTCTGCTTTAGGTTCTGTTGGATCTGCTATCGATACGTTTAAATCTTCTGTAGAAAAGCTGAATAATAGCACTCTATTTACAGGGCGTAATGCTGTTATCGATCAGCCTGACGATGATAAAACTCTTGATATTACCGCTGATCGAAACTCTTCAAATGGTTCCTATGAAATTAGTGTTAACCAAACTGCGAAAGGCAGTCGAATCGTCTCCTCACCAGGGTTATTTAGTTCAAGCAATGATGTAGTTACGACCAGCGGTGGGAAGCTCAAACTGATGGCGGGTGCGGACTCTTTTGCTATTGATGTAGCAGCCGATACCACGGTTGCCCAATTAAGACAGCAAATTAACAGTGCGGCAGATAACTTTGGTGTGTCTGCTAATTTAGTCGATAACGGCAAAGGCGATTTGTTTTTCACCCTTACTTCTACAAAACAAGGTGATGGTAACTCGTTAAAAATTTCAAACACTCCCTCTGCATTGTCTCAATCAGCCGTTTCTACAAATGAAGATGATGCGTCAATAAATAGCAGTAGCTTGTCGTTAGACAGTGTCTCTACCGAAGGATTATCAGCGGGTATGCTGATGATGCCTAATGATAATGCACAAGATGCGATTATTACCGTTGACGGTATTCAAATTCGTAATGACAGTAATACTTTTGATAAAGCGGTATCTGGTTTATCTATTGATGCATTAGCGTTAACGACTAAACCTACTAAGGTAGATGTAAGTTACGATGAGAAAACGGTTAAAGAGACGATAAAAAATTTTGTATCTTCTTATAATGATCTAGTCGGTGTGTTGGCGAGAAGTGCTGCGAAAGGCTCTGTGCTTAACGGTAATGGTATGGTTCGGAATTTACAGTCTGCTATGTCCAGTAGTTTTATGATGAGTCATTCAGATACAGGTAATCTTAATACTGTGTTTGATTTAGGTCTGAAGATGGGACGTAACGGCACATTAAGTTTGAATGAAGCGAAGCTCGATAAAGCTGTT
The DNA here is from genome assembly GCA_052107635.1 of Marinomonas sp. Classification (GTDB taxonomy): domain Bacteria; phylum Pseudomonadota; class Gammaproteobacteria; order Pseudomonadales; family Marinomonadaceae; genus Marinomonas. The sequence continues at coordinate 26,797 of JBQEFB010000005.1, forward strand.
AGTACAAACTACGATGAGTTACCACAATTGTTTACGGGAACGGGTGGGCTAGCTAACTCTTTGGAGACATTACTGAATAGCTATACTGGCCGAGATGGAATGAGTCGAGCACTGAAAGATTCCCTACAAAAATCAAAAGATAATACAGAAGAAACATTACAAGCCTATGAAGGGCGTATGAAAAAATACGAAGATTCTTTGCGTGATAAATTCACCCATTTAGATTCTCAGCTTTCTAACATGAAAGCTCAGGGTAACTACTTGAACACAATGTTAGGCCAATTGAAATAAGCGTTTAAATCGTAAGAAATGGGGTTGTATATGTACAAGAAAAAAGGGATTAATGCTTATAAAAAAGACTCGTTAAAGTCTGACTTAGCATCGGCGGACCCACATCGAGTTATTCAGTTATTAATGCAAGGTGCATTAGAGCGATTGGCGCTTGGTAAAGGATGTATTGAACGATCTGACTGGGAAGGCAAAGCCTCTGCATTAACAAGTGCTGTAGAGATTATTAATAGTTTACGAGATTCTTTAGATCGTTCAGTGAATCCAGAGTTGGTTGATAATTTAGAATCCCTATATGATTATATGACAGTTCAAATTACAGAGGCGAGCGTTACTAAAGATACGGCTCTTCTTGATCAAGTAATCGCTCTTATTTTACAAATTAAAGGCGCTTGGGATCAGATTTCTGAAGCTGATAAGCAACGTGCTTACGAAGAGAAAAATCAAGCTCGAATGGGCACTGCATAATGCGAGATATTGCTTGTCTAAGTGTATTGTCGGATAAGCTAGAAAAAAGTATTTGCGACAAAGATATTGAAGAAGTATTACGACTTTGTGAGGATAGCGATGAATTTATTCGTACTATTACGTTGTCCACTGATACACAAAATAATTTAGTCATAAAACGTTTTATTACTCTTCACCAGCAAGCCATAGAGCTTATTCAAGATGTGCATACAGCAATGCAAGAACAACTTTTCCAGTCAATGAAAACACGTAAAGGTGTTAGTCAATATGAAGGCGTAAAACATGCTAAATGAGGACAATTCGGCTTCAATCGAACAAACTGAAGAATTTATTTCACTTTTTTCGCAAGGTTTAGATCGTATAAAAAAACATGATCAAGTCTTAACCGAACGTTATCTAAATAACATGACGCTGTTTGCCAATATCATGCCTCATATCTACGAGGAGTTTGTTCATTACCAACCGCAAAAAAAACACATATACATGGAAGCATGCGGTGATTTAAACCTGTTTCGTGAAGATGTTTCTTCCCCCCTTTTTTCTCAAGAGCCTAAAAAACAAGCAGAGCGAAAGTTAGTCGCGTCGCTACAATCACCGAATAAAACATTTCTAACGCTTGATAAAACCGAGAATCATCCTAGTCGCCATGTTTTTTACAGTAACAAAATGATGGATGTGATTGCTGAGCAGAAACAGGGGTTAAAAAAGCAAATAGGATTGCCGTTTTTTGTTGGTTCTACCATATTTTTTGGCCTAGAGTTTGGTTATCAACTGGAAGCATTTTTAGCGAGACAAGAGGTAAAGCATTTATATGTATATGAGTGTGACTTAGATTATTTTTACTACTCATTATTTGCTATTGACTGGCAACCGATTTTAGAGAAATTTAACTGTGATGGACGAACTATTCATTTTTTTCTCGGAGTAGAGCCAGAAGAATTTACTGAAAAGTACATTCAACAGTTGACTGAAAATGGCTATTTTATGGCGCCAGAAACATTTTTACATGTGGCGTATAGTAGCCCTGAGAATGACAAAGCGATCGCCTACTTCCAAAAGCATTATGCACGTCAAGTAATGGGTTGGGGCTTTTTTGACGACGCATTAATTGGTATTGCACAAGGGTTACGATCCTTGCCAGAGACTCGATTGGCAGAGTTTAAAGGGCGTGATGCTCTACCTAAATGGGTAACAGATATTCCTGTTTTTATTTTGGGTAATGGACCGTCTTTAGATCAAAGTATTGAATTAGTAAAAGAAGTTCGTGATCAGGTGATAGTGATTAGTTGTGGATCGACGATCAATACACTTAGTAAGTTAGGAATCACACCGGATATACATGTGGATATTGAACGCATGAAACAAACGGTGGATAAGTTCTTATTTTTAGATCAGGAATACCTAGATAAAATCTGGGGGCTCTCAGTAGATGTAATGCACCCTGGGTACTTTCAGTGCTTTAAGCGTACGGGTATGGCTATGAAGCCAGGAGAAGCGATTACTTCGCTTATTTTGAATCAAGCCCGTGCCCATGGTGATAATAAAGACTATGTACAGCTCAATTTTTGCAATCCGATTGTAGCCAATCTTGCATTATCTTACGTTCAATTATTTGGCTTTAATAATGTATATTATCTCGGTGTAGATAATGGCTTTAAGGACAAAGGAAGCCATCATTCTATTCATAGTGGCTATTATAAAGATGGTAAAGAGACAGGGTTTCAAACCTTCCAAGATGTGACCTTAATTGAAGGAGAAGGTAATTTTGGTGGTGTTGTATATGGTACAAATATAATGGAAACATCGCGAGTCCAGCTAGAGTCGTTGACTCGTCAGATGAATAAACGTCGAGGCTTTACTAGCTATAACTTATCTGATGGTGCAAAAATGGAAGGCGTTGAGCCATTGAGACCAGAAGATGTGATGATTTGTGATCCTAAGATTAACCATAAACAAGTTATTGATTTATTGGATGGAGCATTTTTCACTGAGCCACCAGCGAGTATCGTCAATCAAACGCCTGAGGCGCTTATCTCTGTAGAAGATGTGCGTAAAGTGACGCAGTTGTTGCAACAAGGATGGGATGAAAGTGTTACCACTCGACAAGATGTGTGTGATTTACTCTGGTCTCATCATCGCTCAATTTTATTCTTGAAGGCGAGCATACATAGGCATATTCAAGACTTACTTATTGGCTCTTTTACTTACTCTTCTTTTTTAATCATTAAGTTTATTTTTGAGTATGAAGATGAGGCTGAAGCGGTTCGTCGAGCGAAAAAAATATTTACTATTTGGTGTGACTTTTTGGAAGAAATGCCTAGCCTTGTTCAGCAAGCGTCTGATTTTGTCGATCAAGGAAACGACCATCTTATTACCTTTTACAATGGCTAACTCTACTTATGTTTGAAAATACGCCTTTTATTATTGCTGAATTATCAGGTAATCATGGTCAAAACTTTGAACTAGCAAAGTCCATGATTGAAGCTGCTGCGAAAGCAGGCGTTGATGCGATTAAATTGCAAACCTATACACCAGATACAATGACATTAGATGTTCGTCATGGTGAATTTATGGTGTCGGAAAGCGACAGTCTTTGGCATGGCTCTAATCTATATGACTTATATGCTAAGGCTTCAACACCTTGGGAATGGCATAAACCACTGTTTGAATACGCTGAATCTTTGGGATTAGTGGCTTTTAGTTCGCCCTTTGATTTGAGCGCTGTCGTATTTCTTGAATCACTTGATGTACCATTATATAAAATAGCGTCATTTGAAATGACTGATATTCCTTTGATTCAAGCAGTCGCAAAAACGGGTAAACCGATTATTATGTCGACTGGTATGGCGACCTTGGTAGAAATTGAAGAGGCAATCTCTGCGATTCGTGCCATCGGTGATAATCCACTGACTTTGCTAAAATGCACCAGTACATACCCTGCTAAGATAGAAGATTCTAATTTAGCAACGATGGCTGATCTGGCACAGCGAACTGGCTGTTTGGTTGGCTTATCGGACCATACGAAAGGAATTGGCGCATCCGTAGCCGCTACTGCTCTAGGCGCTACGGTTATTGAAAAACATTTTGTCCTAGATCGAAATGCAGGTGGTGTAGATGCTGAATTTTCGATAGAGCCTGATGAAATGAAAGTTTTGGTTACGGCATGTCGTAGTGCAAAAGCTGCGATAGGTGAAGTGACTTATGGTGGAACAAACGCAGAGCAATTGGCTAAAAAATATCGTCGCTCGATTTATATTACGCAAGACCTTCCTTCTGGTACGGTATTGTCTGATCAGCATCTAAAAATTATCCGTCCATCGTTAGGGCTTGCGCCAAAGCATTGGTCTGACGTAATGGGTAAAACACTGATATCTGATGTTCAAAAAGGTCAGCCATTACTCTGGGATCTGATGGAATGAAGGTGCTAATTCGTGCCGATGCATCTGTACAAATTGGTATGGGGCATCGAGTGCGATGCCAAGCATTAATCAGTGAGTTTATATCGCTCGGATGGCAATGTCAGTTTGTTGTTCATCGTTCATGTATGGCTTTTGCAGAACCAAATGACTATTTGGTTGATGATGAACAAGCGTTTCTCTCGTTCGCGATGGCGGTGGATTTAGTCATTTTAGATCATTATCAATATCAAGCCTGTGATATTGCTGAACTATTCCAATATCAACCTAATTTACTGGTATTAGATGATATGAATGATCGAGGTGCTTTTCCTGCTAGATGGGTGTTAAACCCACTTAATGAAGAGTATTCGGAGTGTATTTCAGAGCCATTAGTCGGCCCGCAATATGCGCTTTTGCGGGCCGAGTTTTCTGCCTGTGATACGAGAAAATATCGTGCCGATAAACTGCTGATTACTTTAGGTGGGACAGACCCACTAATGTTAACGTTACCAATATTAAAAAGCTTACAGCGCCATGGATTTCCATTAGAAAAAATACACATTCTTTTAGGTAAAAATGCGGCTAATGCAGATGCCGTAAAAGCTTTTTCAGAAGATCATAATATGAATCTAGAGCAAGGGTTGACTGACGTTACGCCATTAATGGCGGAGGCGAAAATGGCTATTTCAGCCGCAGGTGGAACCTTGTTTGAGTTAGCGTCTATGGGGGTTCCAACGGTATTTGCGCAAGTTGCTGATAACCAAACTCGATCTTTGGAGCAGCATGTACCTCTTGGTTGGTGTTATTCTGTGCGCTTTGATGATGTCGCTCTTGAAGGGCAGGAAAAAAGAGTTGAAAGCTTGGTACGCCAAGTACTTAGAGTATGGTCTGACTCTTCTTGGTTACAAGAAGCTAAAGAAATAGCCCAATCGCTTGTAGATAGTAAAGGCGCAGTTCGTGTCGCTCAAGTGATAACTAAGGCCCTTATCGCCCGATAAGGGACTTTTTATTGTGTATAAAGAGCCATTAATTGCGTTAAGCGTTGCCAGTCTTCCTCTGTATCTAAATCTTGTATTCTATGTCTTGGTAACATAATAGGCTTAGAGCGTTCTCCAAAGATATGACCATCTTCTAGCCAAGTCTGGGTTGTTGCCCAATAAAACTGCCCAGCATCATGAATTGCCTCGACTAAATCTTGTGATCGTTTCTTGATATGTTCAGGGAATATAGCCGTTAATTGGCCACTGTTGTTTAAGCATAATGCTCGCTGTATAGGAAAATCAAAGGTACTGGCAGAAAAGCAAAAACTGGCGTCTTTCAATGCCTCGAAGCCTTGTTGCAGATCGCTTGCTTGTAACAAAGGGCAAGTTGCGTATATCAAGCAAGCCTCGCTGGGTGACTGGCTTTGTTCTGCTAAAGTGTGCAGAGCATGTTGCATAACCGGAGTGGTGCCGGTGAAGGCGTCAGCTAAATTATCAGGGCGTAAGAAAGGTGTTTCTGCTCCGTAAGAACGAGCAATTGTGGCGATTTCTTCGTCATCTGTGGACACGATAATACGGTCAAATAATCCACTCGATCTTGCAACTTCGATAGAGTAAGCGAGAAGTGGTTTTCCGTTGAGTAAGCGAATGTTTTTTCTAGGGATACGTTGTGAGCCGCCACGAGCAGGAATCACTGCAATGCGATGGGATGTTTGTGCTAGGTTCATGCTGACATGACTCGACTGGTGATTAATGCATGTTTTAATAATAGTGCGACACGTTCTTGTTGCGTTTCACTTAGGTCTGCAAAAAGTGGCAAACTCAAGGTACGTGAATAGTAATCTTCAGCGATAGGATAATCACCCTCAGTAAATCCTAATGCCTGATAATAAGGTTGGGTATGTACTGGAATATAGTGAACTTGTGTGCCTATGCCTGCTTGTCTCAAAATATCAAAGACCGTTTTTCTGGCACTTTTATTGAGGCTCGGTAGTAGTATTGGGAACAAGTGCAGCGATGAATGGCAGTCTTCTGACTGATAGGGGAGAGTAATCGGTAGCTCTTTTAAAAGCTGCTTATATCGCTGAAATTGACTATGACGACGTTCTATAAATTCATTTAAGCGTGACAGTTGTGACACCCCCAATGCAGCTTGCAGTTCAGTCATACGATAATTAAAACCTAATGTTTGCTGTTCGTAATACCAATCTCCAGGATTTTTTGTTAGTTCGTCAGAGGCTTTGGTCGTGCCTTGCTGTGCGTGAGTACGCATGTGCTTGGCAAGTACTGGGTTATTGGTCACCGCCATACCACCTTCTCCAGTCGTAATGATTTTTACTGGATGGAAGCTAAATACACAAATGTTACTAAAGCGGCCATTACCAATAGGCTGGCCTTGATAAGAGCCGCCAATGGCATGGGATGCATCTTCAATAATAGCAAAGTCATATTGCTTTGATAGCGCATGAATGGCTTCCATATCACAAGACTGACCTGCAAAATGGACGGGGATAACGACTTTAGGTAGGGTGTTTTGGCTTGCGGCAAGCTTAAGTTTTTTAGTCAGTGCAAGCGGACAAAGGTTGTACGTTTTAGCATCTATGTCGACAAAATCGACCTCAGCACCACAATAACGAGCGCAGTTCGCTGATGCGATAAAGGTATTGGGTGACGTCCAAACTCTATCTCCGACTCCGACATCTAATGCTAAACAAGCTAGATGCAGTGCAGAGGTCGCACTATTTATTGCCACAGCATAGTGAGCATTTACTCTATCGGCAATAGCTTGCTCAAATGCGGTCACTGCTGGGCCTTGGGTGAGATAATCTGATGTTAAAGCATCGACAACAGCGGTGATGTCGTCATCGTTGATGGATTGTCGCCCGTAAGGAATAAAACGTGTTTTATTCATCGAAAGAAAGGATCTCATTAACCGTTAAAAAATGTGGATTACTGCCTGACTGATATTCAAACCCCGCAGATACTAATGCGCCTTGTTCGCCCATTTTGTTTAGATCAAAGCGAATATCATCTTGGTAAAATTTAATGCTTGGTGCAATTACATAATGATCTGTAAATTCAAACGTATGAAAGGAATCATCAGTCGGACACATGACTTCATGCAGTTTTTCACCAGGACGAATCCCTACTTCTTTGGTGGGGACATTAGGGGCGTAGGCCGCAGCCAAGTCCATAATTCTAACGGATGGGATCTTAGGGATGAAAATCTCACCACCCTGCATACGAGTGAAGTTACTTAAAACAAAGTCCACACCCATAGGTAAGGTGATCCAAAAACGAGTCATTTGTGGATGAGTAATCGGAATGTTGGCCGCCCCTTCTTTTACCAATTTTTGGAAAAAAGGAACTACAGAACCACGTGAGCCAACGACATTTCCATAGCGTACAACGGAGAAGCGGGTTCGTCCCTGTCCAACCATATTATTGGCGGCGACAAACAGTTTATCTGAAGCAAGTTTGGTGGCGCCATATAGATTAATTGGTGCTGCGGCTTTGTCGGTAGACAGTGCGATAACCTTGTCTACATCGTTAGCGATAGCTGCCGCAATGACGTTTTCTGCACCATGGATATTTGTTTTAATGCATTCCATTGGATTGTATTCAGCAGCAGGGACTTGTTTCAGTGCGGCGGCGTGAATGACATAATCGACATCGCGCATAGCCTGAGTTAAGCGGTCTTTATCGCGTACATCACCAATAAAATAGCGCATGCAAGGCGCATCGAAGACTTGTTGCATTTCATATTGCTTTAATTCGTCACGCGAATAGATAATCAATCGTTTTGGGTTGTATAGGGCTAACAGTGTTTTGACGTATTGGTGGCCAAAAGAACCTGTGCCGCCGGTGATAAGAATACTTTTGTTGTTAAACATGGGATTAATACCAAACCAATCAAGTGTGAGTGTCGTCTGCTGTGGGAGTATTTTCTGTGTTTACAGCGAGCGTAATGTTAGCCGTGCTATCGGCAAGTCTAGAAGGAACATTAATAAAATCAAGCCATTGGCGATGTGTTTACTCGTCACGAGCGATACAATATTCTACATGGTCATTAACCATACCAGTAGCCTGCATAAAGGCATAACAGGTTGTTGGACCAAAAAATCGAAAGCCGCGTTTTTTCATATCTTTGGCGATCTTGGTAGAAAGGTCAGTGATGGCTGGTACGTCTTGCATGGACCTGACCTGATTCTTGATTACGTTGTGGTCGCTAAACGCCCAATAATACTGACTAAAAGAACCAAATTCTTCGATAATAGCTAAAAATGCGTTAGCATTTGAAATGGTCGCTTCGATCTTTCCTCGATGACGAACAATAGAAGGGTCAAGAATGAGTTGATCTACCTCTTGAGTGGTCATCTTGGCGACTTTTTGTGGATTAAAGTCATGAAAAGCTGATCGATAACCTGCTCGTTTACGTAAAATAGTTATCCAGCTTAGACCTGCTTGAGCGCTTTCTAGTACAATGAACTCAAACAGTATTTGGTCATCATAAACAGGTTTTCCCCATTCACTATCGTGATATTTAATGTATTCAGGTGAACTTAAGCACCAAGGACAACGACCTGTTTCCACCTGTGTTTCTCCTTAATCTGGAAATTAGCATACCCTGTTGATTAGACAGCGTCATCTGGATTATATGTTTTTCTCAACTGCCATAGAGTTGCATGCGATGCGACAGTTTAGCATGCAAAAAAATAGGATAATTAATAATGGATTTTAAACCAGATTATAATCAAAAAGATGTAGATATCATCGACGATGAGTGTGTGTATAACGGCTTTTTTTCTATGCATAAACTGACTCTTAGACATAAGAAATTTAATGGTCAATGGAGTCAACCGATGACGCGTGAAATGATGGTGCGTGGGGATGCTGTTTGTGTGCTGTTATTTGATCCTGTGGCAGATAAAATATTATTGATTGAGCAGTTTCGTCCCTGTTTACCAAAAAGTGAATCGCCTTGGTTGATTGAGTTGGTGGCCGGAATGGTAGAGGAAGGAGAGTGTGATGAAGAGGTTGCACGTCGAGAATCACTAGAAGAAGCAGGGGTTACCATCAAGCGCTTAGAATATATGTTTAAGTTTGTACCTTCTCCTGGTGGTTTAGTGGAATATCTGCGTATGTATGCAGGTGAGTTTGATGCCAGCAAGGTGGATGTTAATCTTACCCATGGCTTAGATGAAGAGAATGAAGATATTAGACTTCATCTCATGAGTTCGGAGGAAGCGGTGGCCTTGTTAGATCATGATGTTGAAAACGCCAGTACGATTATGGGGTTACAATGGTTTGCATTAAATAAAGCGAAGCTAGTTCGCCTCTGGTGCTAGAGTAAGACGACAGGGTTTGATTTGCCCTATACTGACATAATAAGAGCAATCGGGATGGTTGCTAATTTGTTGTTATAGTTCTTAACTTAATGTTTTCAAAATGCATCAATAGAAGGATTTTGTTGCAAGATGAGTGAGGTAATACCTAAAATGCCAAAACAGTATGTGCCTGATTTATCCAGCTTACAGTTGCTCGGCGAGTTAAATTATCGTCGTGTTGTTAAACTGATGCGTGGGCATGAGGAGGAAAGTGTATGGCATTTTTCGATCCATAGTGCTGGTGATAAAGAAAGTCGGTTGTGTTTAACGCTCGGTAAAGAAAGTCGTTTTACTTCTGAAGTTACCTTAGCATTTGGCCCAGAAGATAAAAACAAATTGCTTTTTGATAGCAAGTTGTCGATGAATATTCGTTTGTATCATGATGTTAAAATTGCTGAAATTACCGATGGTCATCGACAATTTAGTGGCTGTTACCCTTATCCTAATGAAGACATGTACCATAGAGATGAAAAGTTTCGTCTGAATCAGCAATTAGCGGATTTATTAGAGCTTTGCTTAAAACATGGACATCGCCTTTACGAAACGTCTTACTTTCAGTTTGCCTAGTTTAGATATTTATTATTGATCGTATTCTCTTCTAGAGTCTCCTATTCCATAAAACATTGTATTAGAGGTTGTTGCATTGAATAGCTTGTTGTATATCCACGGTTTTAATAGCTCTGAACAGTCTTATAAGGCAAAAGCTCTGAGTGATGCAATGATGGCTATTGGTATGAGAGAGTGCTTTTTATCACCTCGGCTACCATGGCAGCCTACAAAAGCGATTGCATTATTAGAAGAGATAGTAGAAACGCACTTAGAGGCTTATGGAGCGTCTAGTATTACTTTAATAGGGAGTTCATTAGGTGGTTTTTATGCAAGTTATCTAGCTGAAAAGTTTAAGATAAAAGCCATTTTAGTAAACCCAGCAGTGACTGCGCCTAGCTTATTAATGAGCCATATAGGGCCTCAATATAACCCGTATACAGGCGAGCATTATGAATTAACCCCTGTACATATGGATGAGTTAGCGACTTTAGTGATAAAGCACCCTACGCCGGAATTGTATTGGTTAATGATTCAAGAAGGCGATGAAGTATTAGATTATCGAGCCGCCTTAGCGGCTTTTCCACATACATTACGTCTGACTCAGGAAGTAGGTGGAAATCACCGATATGCTGGTTTTGAACGTTTTACTCAGGAGATTCTTAGCTTCTCAGGAATTACGTCAAACTCCCATTAAGGAAGAGGGATATTTCACAGGACTCATATCGAATGATAGACTTTTAGTCATTTTATTTACATCTTAGCTCGATGCTGTAGTTTACTGCAGTATTGCAACCCCAATTTGGAAGAATAAACACGCATGTCTGCTAAAGAATATAACGCCGGTTCGATAGAGGTTTTAAGTGGCCTAGAACCAGTGCAAAAACGCCCTGGAATGTACACAGACACGACTCGCCCTAATCATTTGGCGCAAGAAGTCATTGATAATTCAGTGGATGAAGCGTTAGCAGGTCATGCTGACCGCATTGAAGTCATTCTATACAAAAATGGTTCGGTGAGTGTGGAAGATAATGGTCGTGGTATGCCCGTTGATATTCATCCTGAAGAAGGGGTGTCCGGGGTAGAGCTGATCCTGACAAAGTTACATGCTGGTGGAAAATTTTCTGGTGATAATTATCAGTTTTCTGGTGGTCTACATGGAGTAGGGGTTTCTGTTGTTAATGCGTTATCAACGTCATTAGAAGTATTGGTAAGACGTAATGGTACGCAATATCACATTGGTTTTGCTGATGGTTTTAAAACCTCTGAACTTGCTGAAGTCGGTACGGTAGGTAAGAAAAATACCGGTACTAAAGTTACCTTTAGTGCAGATGGGAAATACTTTGATAGCCCTAAATACTCGATCCCTCGCCTCAAACATTTATTGAAGGCTAAAGCAGTGTTGTGTTCGGGTTTGCATGTCATTTTCATTGATCAAAGTGGCAGTGAAGAGGCCAGAGAAGAATGGTTTTATCAAGATGGATTAAAAGACTATTTAGCTCAAGCCAATGAAGGTTTTGATTTGCTTCCTGATGAACCTTTTCTTGGTGGCTTGACTGAGAAGACCCAAGGCGTTGATTGGGCTGTTCAGTGGTTGCCGGAAGGGGGGGAGTTGATTACAGAAAGTTATGTCAATTTAATCCCTACAGCACAAGGTGGTACGCATGTGAATGGTTTACGTACTGGGCTGTTGGAAGCGATTCGAGAATTTTGTGATTTCCATAATTTACTACCTCGTAGTGTCAAATTAACCGCAGAGGATATTTGGGATCGCTGTAGTTATGTATTGTCTGCCAAAATACAAGAGCCTCAATTTTCAGGACAAACAAAAGAACGCTTATCGTCTCGTCAGATCGTGCCATTTATTTCTGCAACGGCAAAAGATGCTTTTAGTTTGTGGCTAAATATACATGTGGAAGACGGTAAGAAAATTGCTGATTTGGTGATTAATAGTGCTCAAAAACGATTAAAAGCCAGTAAAAAAGTCGTGCGTAAAAAAATTACTCAAGGTCCAGCTTTACCTGGAAAGTTAGCAGACTGTTCTGGACAAGATTCGACTCGAAGTGAGCTTTTCTTGGTGGAAGGGGACTCAGCGGGAGGGTCGGCAAAACAAGCCCGCGATAAAGACTTTCAAGCGATTCTGCCTTTACGAGGGAAAATCCTAAATTCTTGGGAAGTGGATTCTAGTCAAGTACTTGGTTCACAAGAAATTCATGATATTTCAGTGGCGTTAGGTGTTGATCCAGGTGAAGACGATTTAAATGGTTTGCGCTATGGAAAAATCTGTATTTTAGCGGATGCGGATTCTGATGGTTTGCATATTGCTACTTTGTTGTGTGCGTTGTTTGTGCGTCACTTTTCCAGTCTTGTTAAAGCTGGGCATGTATTTGTTGCCATGCCGCCTTTATACCGTATTGATTTAGGGAAAGAGGTGTCTTACGCCTTGGATGACGAAGAAAAAGATATTATCTTGAACAAAATGCAGGCTGAAAATAAGCGTGGCACCCCTAACGTACAACGCTTTAAAGGCTTGGGTGAAATGAACCCATCACAGCTACGTGAAACAACAATGGCGAAAGATACTAGGCGTCTGATTCAGCTGACGATGGAAGACCCGTTAAGTACTGATGAGCTACTTGATAAGTTGCTTTCTAAAAAACGTGCTGGAGATCGTAAGCATTGGCTAGAGACTTACGGTAATCTAGCGATTGTTGAAGGTTAGTTTTGGTTGATGGATTTAGTACAGGTGTTTTTTTGCCTTGAATAGAACGCTTTTTTTGTCTTTTGGCATAGTGTTGTATTTTTCGAATCTGAGTGTATCTGAAAATCTATTGGAGACAGGTTACACTTAGAGAAATTAGTTATAAATGGAATACAATTTGATGTCAGACAATGAAGATCCTAACGTTATCAGTGAAGAAGCCCTTTATGAGCACCTTGATCGTTATTTATCTACGTTTGGAGGTGAGCGTTCTATTCTGTGTGTATCGGAATTAGATGGCTTTTTAACAGCATTGGGCTGTTCTGCTCAAGAGTTTTCTCCTGACTTTTGGTTAAGTGCTATTTGGGGAGCAGATGAAGATCAGCCTAAATGGTCATCAGAAAAAGAAGAGGATGAATTTCTTAGCTTGGTTCTTATTGTCTACATGGAGACGATGAACACTATCATTCATGGCGACTTACATCCTGTTTATTTAGAGCAAGAATTAGAGGATGGAGAAAGTCAGCTATTAGTAGAAGATTGGTGTGTTGGATTTATGCGCGGTGCTCGCTTAATAGGACTAGGCCTTGATGAAAACAACCTTGATTTTTATAACGAAGTGCTTGCTGCTGTACGATTATTCGGTACAGAAACTGGCTGGAAAAAGTTAGAAGGCATGGTTGATGAAGAGAAAAATTTTTGGCGAGATACAATAGAGCCTTCTGTTTTGCGTTTGGTTCAATTTAATCACCCAGAGATTCAAATGGCTCAAGAGCAAGATAATAAGCCGCACATTTTGCATTAATTAATTATGATTTTTATCGTTAAAAAGAAAAATGCGAGAAGATCTTATCTTCTCGCATTTTTTAGTTTTACTGTGCATTACTTTGAGTTGTTTAGCCGACAACTTTTGCAATACTGTCACATAGGTAATCAATATTGTGATCACTCACTCCTGATATGCTCATGCGTCCAGAATCTGCAATGTAAATAGAATACTCATTACGTAATGTATGAACCTGCTCAAGTGTTAAGCCGGAATAAGAGAACATGCCGCGCTGATCTTTAATAAAGCTGAAGTCTTTACTTGTTCCGGAAGCGGCAAGTTTAGCAACAAGTTTTTCTCGTAAATCATTAATACGATTACGCATCGTCGCTACTTCTTGTTCCCACTCTGCTTTTAGTTCAGGAGTATTCATAATGGTGTAAACCACTGCTGCACCGTGGGCTGGTGGCATTGAGTAGTTAGCGCGGATGGCTTGGCCGATAATAGAGAAGGCCGCATTCGCCTCTTCTTTTGTTTCTGCCATAATGCTTAGTCCACCACAACGCTCACGGTAAATACCAAAATTTTTCGAGAAAGAGTTAGCAACCAACATACTTTTAACATTGGCAGCCATGTGGCGTAGACCTGCTAAGTCTTCGTCTAGGCCGTCTCCAAATCCTTGGTAAGCGGCATCAACTAACGGTAATAATCCTCGATCATTGACAAAATCAGTGATGATTTCCCAATGTTCCGGCTGGAGATCTATGCCTGTAGGATTATGACAGCAAGCGTGAATAAGCAACACATCACCTTCTTTTGCTTCGGCTTTCAAGGTCGTCATCATGTCATCGAAGCGCAAACCGTTCGTCTCTGCGTCGTAGTAAGGGTAGGTTTTTACTTCAACCCCAGCCGAGTTGAAAATAGATTCATGGTTTCCCCAAGTCGGATCACTTACCCACAAACGAGCTTTTTTTAAATTCGCGCTGATAAAGTCCGCAGCGACTTTAAGGGCACCTGTTCCGCCTGGTGTTTGTGTGGAGCGAATACGACCTGATGTAATTAAAGGGTTATTATTACCAAACACTAAGTTCTGAATAATCGCTTCAAATTCAGAAGCACCGTAAATACCTAAGTAGCTTTTTGAATCTTCTTGCTCAAGCAAAATAGCTTCTGCTTTTTTGACACTATGTAAAATAGGAGTCTCGCCATTGTCGTTTTTATATACTCCGACCCCTAAATCTACTTTTTTGGGATTTGTATCTTGTTTATGGGCAACGATAAGAGCTAAAAGAGGGTCGCCAGAAACGGCTTTTAAATGCTTAAACATGATAGTTACAGGGTCCTGTTAAAATGACTTAAAGCGTTACCGCCATGAGATTAAGTCGCGTCTTGTTAGTGTTTAGAGTGCAAAACCATTTTGCCGTATTTGTTACAAAATACAATGCAATAACGAGGGAAATTCTTGGGCAACTGTAAAGAAAATGAGACACTTCGTTTTACTTTTAAAGCACACCCAGTGGCCTTTTATTAATTGTCAAAACGTTGGCTTAATCGCGATTTGGTTAATATTGTTTATAAGCCAATGACCATCGGGTGCTTTAAATAGTATGAGTGCTTATTGTTCCTCACTGACTATTTCGTAGATGGCTTTCCCCAATGCATTTATTTGTTGCTCAGTAATGATGTAAGGAGGCATTAAATAAATAAGTTTTCCGAATGGTCGAACCCAGACCCCGCGCTCGACAAATTTAGGCTGAATATCATGTTGATTTACTGCTGATTTTAACTCGACTACACCGATCGCTCCGAAGCACCTGACGTTATCGACTTGTTCAAGTTGCGCGCATGGCGCTAGTGCATTTTGCATCCATTTTTCAATATTACCGATGCGGTCTCCAAGGTCATATTGTGTGAGTAATGATAGGCTGGCATTCGCCGCCGCACATGCGAGTGGATTGCCCATAAAAGTCGGACCATGCATAAATACACCACCTTTATCACTTATGCCAAGTGCTACTTTATCCGTTGCCAAAGTGGCTGCAAGCGTTATGTAACCGCCAGTAAGTGCTTTACCGACACACATAATATCGGGGCAAATATGAGTATGATTGGTGGCGAATAGTTTTCCAGTGCGGCCAAATCCCGTCGCGATCTCATCAAAAATTAACAGTATGTCGAACTCGTCGCATAAGGCGCGAATACGATTCAGGTATTCAGGGTTGTAGAAGCGCATACCGCCAGCATTCTGAACAACAGGTTCAATAATAAAACCGGCAATTGATTGATGATGTTTGGCGAAAAGTTGTTTAATTTCGTTGATATAGGCTTCTTTTACAGGGTTTTTTATACCTGTTGGAGGTGGTGATACAAAATATTGTTCGGTGACTGCACCATTAAATAAATTGTGCATTCCATTTTCTGGATCGCACACGGACATGGCGGCAAATGTATCACCATGGTAGCCACTTTTAGGCGTGGCAAAAAATTGTTTGCCAGGTTTTCCTTGTGAATGCCAATATTGAATAGCCATTTTTAGTGCGACTTCGACGGATACAGAACCTGAGTCTGAAAAGAAAACTCTTTGTAGGGGCTCTGGTGTTAGCTCGACCAATTTATTTGCTAAGTCGATAGCGGGTTCATGAGTAAAACCACCAAACATAACATGAGAAAATTTTGTTATTTGTGATGTAAGTGCTGAATTGATGTACGGGTGATTATAGCCGTGGATAACGCTCCACCAAGAGGACATTCCATCAATTAACGTTTGTCCGTTTGCGAGGGTTATTTCGCATTCAGTAGCGTGTTCGACAAGGTAGTGTGGGGTAGGCGAACTCATCGAGGTATAAGGGTGCCAAAGGAGTTGCTTGTCTAATTCGATGTAGTCGTTTTGTCTGGTAGAGTTTTGCATACTGAAAGCCATTCTGTTGTTTAAGCTCGCGCATACTAAACAATGCTTAACGAGCTTGCTAGTGGGGATGTTTTATTCATTCTTCTCAGGTGTTCTGGCAATTACCCATATATCCACTTGTTCGGCCCCAGATTCTTTTAACTGTTTTGTGCAATTTTCTAGAGTGTTTCCGCTGGTCATTACATCATCGAAAAGGGCGACGTGAGTGTCTATTTTCCCTGTGATTTGATAAATGTTCCTTTGATTTTCAATACGTTGCTTGCGACTCAATGTGTGTTGAGCTTGAGTGTTTTTTATTTTCGTAATAGGGCTTTGTTGGGTAAATCTTGGTGTATTGCTGTCAATGTGTAATAGCAGTGTTTTATGAAGTTCGAAAGCCATTAGTTGGGTTTGGCAAAAGCCACGTTCTTTAATCCGCATCGGGTGACTAGGTACAAACACTAGTTGTGTTGGCCATGTATTTGGCGATTGATAATACTCTGCTAGCGCTTGATAGAGTAGTTGTATCAGTGGTCGAATATAATGGGCCTGTTGATGAAACTTAATCGCGTGGATTAAGTTTTTGGTAATACCCTCAAAACGAAGTGGTGCAAGACAAACATCATAAGGTGGAAGAGAGGTTTGGCATTGACCACAAATGAAATTATGGTGTGACTGAGTTGTCCGTTGGCAAATTTGACAGGCAAATTGATTGCGACTGAATCCTATCTCACAGAATGAGCACAGTGAACCAATATGTTTTGCGTGGCATAAATAGCACTGATTAATAAATAATCTTTGGTAAACTTCTAGTATTTTTTTGGTTGACAGTTTTTTTTGATTCATTAGTATTGCCATCCTTGACATTATTTCTGGGGCTACTATGTCTGCTAATAACACCAATGAGCCGCGTTTTGACTGGACGCATGCTGAAATACAGGCATTATTTGATTTGCCTTTCACGGATTTATTGTTCCGTGCACAGACAGTACATCGTGAAAATTTTGTGCCTAACGAAGTACAAGTAAGCACACTTTTATCGATTAAAACGGGTGCGTGTCCAGAGGATTGTAAATATTGTCCTCAAAGTGGACATTACAATACTGAGCTAGAAAAAGAAAAGCTCATGGAAGTGCAAAAGGTACTGGAAGAGGCCGCACTGGCTAAAGAAAAGGGCGCGGGTCGCTTTTGTATGGGAGCAGCCTGGAAACATCCTTCAGAAAAAGATTTTCCTTACGTATTAGAAATGATCAAAGGCGTTAAGTCGCTGGGGTTAGAGTCTTGTGTAACCTTAGGTTCATTAAATGACGAACAGGCGAAGCGTTTGTCGGACGCTGGCTTGGATTACTACAATCATAATTTAGATACCTCGGCAGAATATTATGACAGCATTATTACTACCCGAACCTATCAAGATCGTTTAGATACGCTATCACGTGTGCGTGATTCTGGTATTAAGCTTTGTTGTGGTGGCATTGTAGGGATGGGCGAAGAGCAAAAAGATCGCGTTGGCTTGTTGCGTCAATTGGCACTCATGACACCACATCCTGAAAGTGTACCGATTAATATGTTGGTAAAAGTGGCGGGTACGCCAATGGAAAATGTCGATGATTTGGATGAATTTGATTTCATTCGAGCTATTGCAGTAGCACGTATCGTGATGCCAAAATCTCATGTGCGTTTGTCGGCCGGTCGTCAAAGTATGAGTGAGCAGACGCAAGCACTTTGCTTTTTAGCGGGTGCCAATTCTATTTTCTACGGTGAAAAACTACTAACGACTAGTAATCCAGAAGCCAGTAAAGATATGCAGTTATTCGCTAAGTTAGGTATTAAACCCGAGCAGCGAGAAGAGCATTCCGATGATGCTGTTGCCGAGTCCATTGCTGCAGCTGTGGTTAAGCAAGAAGAATCTAAGCTCTTTTATGATGCAAATGTCTAATACTCCATTATGGATTAGCGCGGCGCTTAACGAGCGCCGTGAGCAATCTTTATTACGTAAAGCAGTTACCTTAGATAGTCCACAAACTCCGAATGTAAAAGTTGGAGGGCGTCCATATACTGCCTTTTGCTCTAACGATTATCTCGGTTTGGCAAATCATCCTGAGTTGATTCGTGGGTTGTGTGACTCCGCACAGCAATATGGTGTTGGTGGTGGCTCTTCGCATCTTGTTTGTGGTCACATGATGCCACATAAAATGCTAGAAGAAGCATTAGCAGACTGGCTCGGATATGAACGAGTAATGCTTTTTAGTACCGGATATATGGCGAATTTAGGCGTTATTTCTGCGTTGACCGCAAAAGATAGGCCTGTTGTACAGGATAAGCTCAATCATGCCTCTTTATTAGATGGCGCTATTTTAGCGCAATCTTCATTGCGACGTTATTTGCACGGTGATGTGAAAAGTGCGGATAAATTACTTACTAAGCTTGCGACACCTGGTTTATTAGTGACGGATGGCGTTTTTAGTATGGATGGAGATTTAGCCCCTTTGCAGGAATTGTCTCGGCTTGCGTCTAAGCATGACTACTTATTTATGGTAGATGATGCGCATGGTGTTGGTTGTATTGGAGATAATGGTCGTGGCAGTTTGGCTTTAGAGACTTTGAACTCAGATTCTTTGCCTATTTTAGTTGGTACGTTTGGTAAAGCGTTTGGTACGGCAGGGGCGTTTGTTGCGACAAATCATGATATTGCTGATTATTTAACTCAGTTTGCGCGTCCTTATGTTTATACAACAGCAATGTCACCTGCTATTGCTGGGGCAACATTACATGCGTTAAAACTGATTCAATCGGAGGAAGGTCAAGAACTAAGAGATAAATTAGCACGGAATATCCATTATTTTCGTCACCGTATTTCACAACTTCCTGTTAAGCTGATGGCTTCTAACACCGCAATTCAGCCTATCATTATTGGAGATAGCAGCACGGCAATAAAAGTCAGTGATGCTTTAAAATCTCTAGGTATATGGTGTACCGCTATTCGTCCACCAACAGTACCAATCGGTAGCGCGCGTTTGCGTATAACACTTAGCGCATCTCATACAGCAGAGGACTTGGTTTTTCTGTGTGATTCGTTAGAGTGTGTTTTAACGTCACTGCAGTAGAGGGAAATATGCATATAAACATCGAGACAGAAGCGCTTGGCGATTCAAATAATCCTGCTATTTTTATGGTGCCTGGTTGGGCAATGCCAAAAGAGGTTATGAAGCCTTTGGCGACTCGTCTTAGTCAGCGATTCTATGTTGTGATGGCCAACTTACCTGGTATTTCATTGGATGAGCAGCGTATCCAGCAACGTAGTATTGAACCAAATTACGATATTGATGCGTTATCAGAGCGTTTAATTGCTGTTGCCCCTAAAAATTGCTGGTGGGTTGGTTGGTCGTTAGGCGGTATGGTATCAACGTATGTTGCTGCACGTCGTTCAAGTTGTGTTAAAGGGCTTATTACCTTGTCTGCGTCGCCGAGCTTTTTACAAAGAGAAGATTGGCCACATGGCATGGCGCCTATGTTGTTTGATGACTTTGCTCAACTAACAAATGAATCTCCTGAGCAAGGAATGAAGCGTTTTGTCATGTTGCAAGCTAAAGGAGCGAAAGATGAGCGCTCCTTAATTAAGCAATTACAAGCCAAATTCCCTCATAAATTATATAAAACCGCTTTAGTTGGGGGCTTACGGTTATTGAGATCATTAGATGTTAGGCGAGAGCTCTCTCTTTTAGATCTTCCTAATTTACATATCTTGGGGCAAAACGATGATTTGGTTCCCCCAACATTTTTAACGACACAAACTGAGACAAATCCGTTTCAAGAGGTCATTGTGATGCCAAGTTGCGCACATCAGCCTTTTGTGGAGGAAGAGGATGTTTGTGTACATCATATTGAAACCTTTATAGATGCAAACACCTAATGATAGTGAGCATGCTTTTCACTATAAGCGACAAGTTGCTCAGCGATTTGATCGAGCCGCATTAACCTACGATGCTTATGCCGATTTCCAACGAATTGTATTGGATCGGCTCCTTACTTTTTTACCATCGGTTGACGCTAATACAGTCTTAGATCTTGGTACAGGAACAGGGCAGGCTTTGTCTAAACTTGTCCAGACATTGTCACCGTCATTGCCTATTGCTTTAGATTTATCGTTTCAAATGTTAGAGAAGGCTCGGAGTCAGCAAGGGAATGATGTTAAGCCTTCGTTTGTTTGCGCTGATGCAGAGCGATTGCCTTTTGCCGATAATACTTTTGATGTCATTTTTTCAAGCCTAGCGATGCAGTGGTGTTTGAATACAGCAGCACTTTTTTCCGAACTATATCGTACGACAAAACCGGGTGGTTTTGCGGTGTTCTCTACTTTATGTGAAGGATCTATGCCTGAGATTGACGCCGCTTGGAAAGGTATCGATCAGGCTCCACATGTGAATCAATACCCAAATCTTAATACTTTACTGGATGCTGTTATTCAGTGCCATTGGCGACCTGTTAACACGCAACTCGTTACTTTACCTATGTGGTTTGAATCTCCAGAAGGTGCTATTCATTCATTAAAAAAAGTAGGGGCAAGCTTAGTCGTTACCAATAATAAAAATACTGTTACACCAACTAAATGGAAAGCTTTTATTAATCAGTATGAGCAGCTTAGAGAGGCGAAAGGTATCCCTTTACGTTATCAAGTTGCGTTTGTTGTACTGCAAAAACCGTATTCTTAATGGAGAATAAGTCAGTGAAAAAGAAGTTCTTTGTTACCGCAACGGATACTGATGCAGGTAAAACCTATGTTAGTGTCGGATTGTTGAAAGCAGCGCATCGTGCTGGTCTGCGCTCATTAGGTTTAAAACCTATCGCGGCTGGTGCTGAATTAGTGAATGGAAAACTGTGTAATGATGATGCGCTTTTAATTCAAGATGCAAGCTCAGTTTTCTTGCCTTATGAGCAAGTGAATCCAATGGTATTGGAAGCGCCAATGGCGCCACATATCGCTGCGGCGAAAGAGAATCGATTACTTTCGGTTTCACGAATTGAAGGTTACTTGAAGGGGGCTTTGTTGACGCCTCATGATATCGCTATTGTCGAGGGTGCTGGTGGTTGGCGGGTGCCTATTAATGATCGAGAGTTATTATCAGATTTAGCCAAATGCTTAAACTTTCCTGTTGTGCTGGTTGTTAATATGAAGTTAGGCTGTATCAATCACGCATTGTTAACGGCAGAGGCGATTAGACATGATGGGCTTACTATTGCAGGTTGGATTGCTAATGGTGGCCAGGACACCATGATGTGCTACGAAGAAAACCTATTAACCTTAACGAAAATGCTACCAGCACCCTTACTTGGTACTTTGTTATGGCATAATTGCGTCTCTGACGCAGAGCTTGAGTTTGATCATATCTTCTCTAAACTTTAATAGTATCGTCACTACTTATCTTGCTAAGGGTTGAAACCTAAGATTAGAATCGCATTATTACTATATAGAAGAGGCGCGAAAAACTAAAAATAGGCTTTTTTGAGTGCTATTCTTATTTGGATGGATGGTTTTTGTATGTTAAGTAGAAGGTGATAATCGCGTGAGAGCTTGGCTGTGTGGATTAGACGATGAAGAGATACTGAATGTCTCTAGTGTGTTGACCTTTATAGGTATTGAGCACAGTACGTCCTTTACTGCTTTCCATTTACCTGATTTTGTCGTGATTGGACACTCAGTAGAGTGTGTTCAGCTTGATGAGCTAATTCCTGTTATTTCATTAAATACGTCTTTAGACATTATTCAGGAAGAGCGAGTAGAAGAAAATATTTGGTTTTGTCCACTGCCTTGGCGTTCTCAAGATTTTTGGAGTGTGCTTAAAGAAATACAGCAAAAACGTCTCTTACCTCAGCCGTCAGGTGTGAATTTAAATCTACGTGTGCGTCACTTAGAAGCGTTATTAATAAGGCAAGCTTTGCTTTCAGCACAAGGTGTTGTCTCACGAGCGGCAGAAAACTTACAAATACAAAGAACTACTCTTATCGAAAAAATGCGTCGGTATAATATAGATAAATCGGAGTTTTAGTGACAAAGGACGAAGAAATTGCCGAGTTAAAGGCCGCCTTTCAAACGTTTTCAGAATCTTCGGATATTCTTGCTAAGTCCTACTTAGGTTTACAAGAACAAGTCAAACTGCTTTCCAATCAATTAGAACAATCCGAAAAAAACCGCCGTGAAGAACAGGATAAAAATCGTGTTTTAGTGCAGCAGTTTCAGCAGCTTTTTGCATCTATGCCAGTTGGCGTGTTGCTACTGAATGCAGAAGGGGTTGTTGTAATGGCTAACCCTGTCGCAGATTTTTTGTTTGATTTGCCTTTGATTGGCCGCTCTTGGGGAGAGGTTGTTACGCTTAGTTTTCGTCCGCAAAAAGATGATGGACACGAAATAAGTATGGCATCAGGGCGTCGTGTTCGAGTTGAAACCGCTTCTCTTGGCGATGTTCCTGGACAGTTATTGATTTTGGTGGATTTAACGGAGGCTTATCTATTACAAAAGAAGCTATCTCATCATGAGAGGTTATCTAATATGGGTAAAATGGTGGCCGCATTGGCGCATCAAATACGTACACCTTTATCTTCTGCTACCTTATATGCAGGTCATTTACAAAAACAAGATTTGCCGCCTGTTATGCGCCAGCGTTTTGCGGATAAGCTGGCGAATCGCTTAGAAAGTATTGAAAGACAAATTCGAGATATGCTGATCTTTTCACGCAGCGATATTAAACTGGATGAAAAAGTTCCCGTTAGTGATTTTTTACAATTGTTGGTGACAGATAGTTGTGAAATCTGCGAACAAAATTCGGTTGAGTTAATTCTTGAAGGTGATGAGGATATTAATTCATCGAGAATACAGTGCAATAAAGAGGCATTACTGGGAGCTTTATTTAATTTGCTTAATAATGCCATTGAAGCGCAGGGTGAAGGTGGTTATATAACGCTGCAATGGCAATGTACGAATACTCATTTACGTATAGTCTTTAAAGATCAGGGTAAAGGTATGTCTCGCTCCCAATTAGAGCATGTTCAAGAAGGTTTTGTGACAACAAAGCAGCATGGTACAGGATTAGGTTTGATGGTGGTGAAAGCAATTGCAAGAGCGCATCACGGTCTGTTTGAAATAGATAGTATAGAGGGAGTGGGGACGACAGCCAGTCTGCAACTTCCTCTTGTAAGGATATAGTATGTCTAATGTGAAATTACTAGTCGTTGAAGATGATAAGGGATTGGCGGAAGCGTTAGAGGACACGTTAATGTTGGCTAACTACGAATGTAAGTTAGTTGTTAGTGCTGAAGATGCAATATTAGCACTTAAAAAAAATGATTTTGATATGGTCGTTTCTGATGTGAATCTACCTGGAATGGATGGGTACGGCTTATTGCATCACGTTGTTGAAACTTATCCTGAATTACCTATGATGATGATGACGGCTTACGGTGAAATTGCGCATGCGGTTGAGGCGATGAGAGATGGTGCCGTGGATTATTTGCTCAAGCCATTTCAAGAAAAAGAATTGTTAGAGGCGATTAATAAATACACTGTCAAAAAAGTAGAGACAAGTTGCTCTCAACCTATTGCAAAAGACCCTTCCAGTATTGCGATGCTTGAGTTGGCGAAACGCGTTGCAGTAACAGATTCAACAGTATTAATTTGTGGTGAAAGTGGTACTGGAAAAGAAGTACTGGCAAATTACATTCATCAAGAATCAGAAAGAAGTCATGCTCCTTTTGTTGCCATTAACTGCGCAGCCATTCCTGAAAATATGTTGGAAGCTATTTTATTTGGTTATGAAAAGGGCGCCTATACCGGAGCTGTTTCCGCTCAAGCAGGAAAGTTTGAGCAAGCAAATGGTGGCACCTTATTACTTGATGAAATAACAGAAATAGACATAGGTCTTCAAGCGAAATTATTAAGAGTATTGCAAGAACAAGAAGTGGAACGATTAGGGGGTAAAAAAGCAATTCAACTGGATGTGCGAATTATAGCGACCACAAACCGTGATTTAGCTGACTATGTGCGTGATGGTGGTTTTAGAGAAGATTTATATTATCGTTTGAATGTTTTTCCATTACGTTGGTTGCCAATACGTGAAAGAAAAGGAGATATTTTACCTCTTGCACAACGCTCTTTAGAACGGCATGCGACAAAAATGCGAGTCACAGGTGCGGTATTAAAACCATCGGCCTTGAGTAAGTTAGAAGCACACCTTTGGCCTGGTAATGTTCGTGAATTGGATAATGTTATTCAACGCGCTTTAATTTTAAGTCCTAATGGGCAAATACATGAAGAGCATATTGCATTTGATATGATGAGTGGTTCAGCGTTAACAGATGTAGTTCCAGAAGAAGAGGAAGCTAACGCTGCGTCGATTTTAGGAAAAGGTGTTCAGCAGCATGAGTTTCGAATTATTGCTCAGGCATTAATTGAGGCAAACGGTAAGCGTAAGTTAGTGGCAGATAAGTTAGGTATTAGCCCAAGAACACTACGCTATAAAATAGCCAAGATGCGTGATAGTGGTCTTGATGTTGATTGATTTTTGTATCTTGTTTTAATTGCCTTTATGCTAAGCTGTACAAATGTGCATATATAGGTGAGTTATATGGTCACAAATAGACCAGATATTAATCAAGTCCTTTCCCAAATGCGGGAAATGAAGTCGCAAGTTCACTCTCCTAGCTCATCTATCCCTAATATTCCTAATATAGCGGATCAACAGGGCGATGGAACGACAGTTGGCCGTGCTGATTTCGCAGATATGTTAAAAAATGCGGTTAATAATGTAAATTCGTTGCAACAAGATGCAACGAATTTAGCGCAATCTTATGAGCAAGGTGACGCTGGTGTAGATTTACCGCAGGTCATGATTGGGTTGCAAAAATCGAGTGTTTCATTTGAAGCTATGACGCAAGTGCGTAATAAGCTTGTAGATGCGTATGAAAAAATCATGAATATGCCAATTTAGGCATGAGATATCGCTTGGCGCTTTTTAATGGATAATGTCCCAGCAGAACAATCAGAGCAAAAGCTCTATCTGGATCTTGTAACTGGCTTTAATAAGTTAACTGTTATTCGACAGCTTGCTTTGATGGTCGGCCTTGCTGCCTCTATTGCAATCGCATTAGCGGCTGTGTTGTGGACAAGCGGTCCAGATTACAAACCGGTATTGAGTAGCATTACTAATTATAATGCAGATCAAATAGTTGAAGTGCTCAACACGAATAGTATTCCTTTCAAAATAGATCAAAATTCAGGAGCGCTGCTGGTTGAGTCAGATTACTATCAACAAGCACGATTAAAATTAGCAGGTTCTGGAATCGTTTCTGATAACACTATCGGCATGGAGATCCTTGATAAAGATCAGGGTCTTGGGACATCTCAGTTTGTTGAGGGTGCACGATATCGTCGTGGGTTAGAAGGTGAGTTAAGCAAAACAATTTCAAGTTTACAGAGTGTAAAGTCAGCACGAGTACATTTAGCGATTCCTAAAGAGTCCGTTTTTGTTCGTGATACGCGCAAACCTTCTGCCTCTGTCTTTTTGGAACTTTATCCTGGACGTCGTTTAGATAGTAGCCAAGTGGATGCGATCGTAAATCTTGTTGCTTCTAGCATCTCTCAATTAAGTGATAAAAATGTCACCGTTGTCGATCAGCGTGGCACTTTATTAACAGAAAAAGATTCATCATCTGAGTTGTCTATTGCGGGTAAGCAGTTTGATTACACTCGAAAAGTCGAAGATGTACTTTTACATCGAGTGAACAGTATTTTAGGACCGGTTGTTGGTAACGGGCGTTTTAAAGCTGAAGTGTCTGCAAATGTTGATTTTACTGCTGTTGAGCAAACCGCAGAGCAGTACAATCCAGATTTATTAGCGTTACGTAGTGAACAAACTTTAAAGGAAAATAAAGGCGCTGGTTCGGCAAACGGTGGTATTCCTGGGGCATTAAGTAACCAGCCACCAGGTGCGGTTACCGCGCCTGAAGCGGTTGATGAAAATGGCGCACAAATTGGTTCTACCAATAATAGGTCTGCTAATGGTCAATCTCGAGAAGAGACAACCCGTAACTTTGAATTGGACCGTAGTATCAGTTACACCAAACATCAACAGGGTAAGATTAATAGACTATCTGTAGCGGTGGTGGTTGATGATTTAGCCAGTGTTAATCCTGAGACTAATGCGATAGAGAGGACGCCATGGAGTGATGAAGAGCTTGGTCGACTTACGCTGTTGGTAAGGGATGCTGTAGGTTACAGTGCATCACGAGGGGACAGTGTAAGTGTCATTAATTCGCCTTTTGCTTTACCTGAACCGGAAGCACCAGAAGAGGTTATACCGTTTTATAAGCAGGATTGGTTTCTTAATCTGTTGAAACCGAGTCTAGTAGGTATATTTGTTTTGGTCTTGTTGTTGATTGTGGTTCGCCCAATACTTAAAACACTAAGTGAACAAAATAAAATTGCGGTGGCAGAAGATACTGAAGCGGCAATTTTCTCCGATGAAACTGATGAGATTTCAGATGATCAAGTCTCTTTAGTAAGTGCAGAAGACGTTATGGTTCCTGGTTCTCCAGAGAAAATTGAGCGTCAAATTAATGCAATTCGAGGTTTGATTGCAGAAGAGCCAGAGCGAGTCGCTCAAGTTGTTAAGCAATGGGTGATGGAAGGTTAAATGAGTGATATTGGTCAAAATGATTTAAGCTCAATTGAGAAAGCAGCTGTTTTATTGATGTCACTTGGTGAGTCTGATGCAGCGCAAATTCTTAAGCATATGGGGCCCAAAGAGGTCCAGCGTATTGGCCAAACGATGGCGCAGCTTTCTAATGTCCAGCGCCATCAAGTTGAAAAGGTATTAGACGATTTTCTAGTCTTAGTCGGTGACCAAACAGGGTTAGGTTTGGGGGCAGATGGCTATATTCGTAATATGCTCAAAGAAGCGTTAGGCGATGAGAAAGCGAGTAGTTTAATTGATCGTATTTTATTAGGCGGAAACACCACAGGGTTAGATACTTTAAAGTGGATGGAGCCAAGAGCGGTTGCTGATGTTATTCGTTATGAGCATCCGCAGATTCAAGCGATTGTTATTTCTTACCTCGACCCTGATCAAGCAGCAGATATTTTATCCAATTTTGATGAGCGAGTGCGTTTAGATATTGTATTACGTGTGGCCTCTCTTGATACCGTTCAGCCAGCGGCGTTACAAGAATTGAATGACATCCTAGAAAGGCAGTTTTCTGGCAACCAATCGACACAATCCACATCGATTGGAGGGATTCGTACTGCGGCTAATATTATGAACTTTATTGAGAGTTCTGTTGAATCAGAGTTACTAGAGTCGATTCGCGATATAGATGAAGATCTTGCTAATACGATTCAAGATCTTATGTTTGTATTTGATAACCTTATGGATGTAGATGATCGTGGGATTCAAGTGATATTAAGAGAGGTTGAATCAGAGACATTGATTCTAGCTCTAAAAGGTGCGGACCCAGAGATGCAGGAAAAAGTTTTCAAAAATATGTCATCTCGTGCTGCTGATATGTTGAAAGATGATTTAGAAGCGAAAGGTCCTGTGCGTGTAAGTGAAGTGGAAGTCGCTCAAAAAGAAATTCTGGCAGTGGCCAGACGTCTTGCTGATAACGGAGAAATCGTTCTTGGTGGTGGCGGTGAGCAAATGGTTTAAATAGCAAATGTCAGAACACGATGAAAATAAGCCTGAGCGCAAATTAACGGCCTACGAACGCTGGGAATTGCCAAACCTCGAAAGTCATCAGGTAAAAAAAGACTCTGGTCCTGCGATATTGATTCAAAAAGACACCTCTATTACGACAGAGGAAGTGGATCAAGATAGTTTGGTTTATGAGCCATTAACGGCATCTCAGCTCGAAGAAATTCGTGCTGCGGCCTATGATGAAGGTTTTATTCATGGAGAAGAGGAAGGTTACAAAAAAGGCCATGAAGAAGGTTTTGCTAAAGGTGAAGCAGAGGGCGCGGAAAAAGGCCACACAGAAGGTCTTGTTCGAGGCAAAGAAGAAGGCGAGTTAGCGGCTAGAGAGCTTGCTCAAAGCCAGCTAGAGCATGTGGAAAAAATACTACACGATGTGGTGCAAGAAATAACACATCCATTAGAAGAAAGTCGTGCCGCTGCAGAAGATATTCTGTACAAAAGTATGGTGCACATCATCGAAAATGTGTGTCTTTCTCAGATGAAAGTAGAAGGTCATGATGTTCTTAAGGTCCAGTTAGCTCGTGTGTTTGAAGAAATTGGCGACTACGAGGGGCGAATTAAGCTGCGCCTACATCCTAATGATATTGAAGTGCTGGATGTTTTGAGTATACAAGATCGTTTATCTTTAAAAATTGATTCAGATGATTCATTAATAGAAGGCGGTTTTTTATTGGATTCTAAATCCTTTCATGTTGATGGTCGCATTGAACAGCGTTTAGAGGCAGTGTGTAAAGAGCTTCGTCATTTATCAACTTCAAAAAATTAGGAGTTGCAACGGTGTCGACGTTAGCAGAACGCTTATATAAGCTTCAGAGTATCGCTCCAGTATTACTTCCCCCACAATTAGAAGGCAAAGTCACTCGTATCGTTGGATTAACCATGGAAGCGGTAGGTTGTGTTGTTGCGCTAGGTGACCGTTGTTTAGTGCAAATTAGACAGGATCGTTGGGTTGAATCTGAGGTTGTCGGCTTTACAGGTAATCTGACTTATTTAATGCCCACGGAAGCGATTGATGGCATTGCTCCTGGTGCGCGTGTTCGTCCTTTACTTGAAGAAGGTAGGATGCCTGTTGGTAATGAGTTACTTGGTCGTGTCATTAATGGTTTAGGCAAACCGTTAGATGGGAAGGGGGCGATAAAGAGTAATGACTCAGTGAACTTGCAGTGTGAAGTCATTAATCCATTACAGCGACAACCCATTCATGAGCCTCTTGATGTGGGTATTAAAGCAATTAATAGCCTGTTAACAGTAGGGAAAGGGCAACGTATAGGGTTATTTGCTGGCAGTGGTGTTGGTAAAAGTATGTTGCTGGGAATGATGACTCGCTTTACTGAAGCTGATGTTACCGTGGTAGGTTTAATTGGTGAGCGTGGACGAGAAGTTAAAGAATTTATTGAGCAAATTTTGGGAGAAGAAGGTCTCTCTCGATCTGTTGTTATTGCTTCTCCAGCAGATGATTCTGCATTAATGCGTCTGCGGGCCGCTATGTTAGCAACACGGATTGCTGAATATTATCGCGATCAAGGGAAAAGTGTTTTATTACTAATGGATTCGCTAACTCGCTATGCTCAAGCGCAGCGTGAAATAGCGCTGTCTGTTGGTGAACCTCCAGCGACTAAGGGTTATCCGCCTTCTGTCTTTTCCAAACTTCCACAATTAGTTGAGCGCGCCGGAAATGGTCGCAGTGGTAGTGGTTCGATTACGGCTTTTTATACGGTTCTGACAGAAGGTGACGATCAACAAGACCCGATTGCTGATGCCGCTCGTGCTATTTTAGATGGGCATATAGTGTTGTCTCGTCGACTGGCTGAAGAGGGGCATTATCCTGCTATCGATATAGAGGCGTCTATTTCACGAGCTATGCCTAATATTGTCAGTGAAGCACATCTTCAGGGTGCTATGCGTGTTAAGCAGCTTTATTCTAAATTCCAGCAAAACCAAGATTTAATTGCCATCGGAGCTTATTCAAGAGGCAGTGATTCAGATTTGGATCAAGCTATTATTCGTATGCCGGATATTCGTGAATTTCTTCAGCAAAGCCTTACTGAAAAATTTTCTATTGAAGGAAGTTTGGAGGCACTTGTCCATGCTATGACAAAAGGGGAGTAGACCTTTGTGTAAAAAAGCGTCTACTATTCGGTATGCGGCTATAAGATGGATTTTATGAAAAAATCAAAAAGAACTCAGTTGCTTGTCGATCTTGCGCAACGAAAAGAAGATGCTGTTGCTAAACGGTTGGCAGGAGATAAGGCAAAAGTAGAGCAAGATAAAAGTAAACTTGCAGAACTAAAAGAATATGCTGGTCAATATGAATCTGAGCGTAATTTATTGGGGTTAAGTGCTTATTTGACAACAAACTATCAGCACTTTGTTGATCGTGTACAGCAAGCAATTAAACAGCAAGAAGCGGCTGTTGGTCGTTCTGAGCAGCAGGCTAATATGACTATGCGTCAATGGACTGAAGCAAAAACGAAAACAAAAAGCATGGACTGGCTAAAAGAGAAATATCATACACAAGAGTGTCTTGTGGAGGATAAAAGAGAGCAGCTGCAAAGTGATGAATTTGCAATGCGACGTTTTATTGATATGACACGTTAGTGATATATTCTTGTATTCAATTCTTTTTAGATATTCCTTTTCTAGTATGAGTTTTTATTACATTGTTAATTGATGTGTTTCGGGCTCTAGGTTTTAGAATATTTCAATCTGGTTTTTGTTTTAAAAGTGGATAATATCGCCAATCGAATTATTCATTATCTGTGGTCGCAACACCCTTTGTAAAAGTGTGAATGATTATGAGCAAACAGCAATCTCCTTTTAGAGCACCTCGAAAAGAGTTGATTAACTTGATTCAAAAAGGGGTGTTTTCTTTATTACTATTGTTAATTATCAGTGCAATTGGGCTCTATAAGTTTATTGATTTGGAGTTGGGTGATAGGGCAGTAAAGCAATCATCATTAATGATGCTAATAGAGCATACTCATGCCGCTGAACTTTATTGGTATGAACTGCTTCTTCAGCAACAAACCGATACGCACTCTTCTACAAGTTCCATGATTCAAGATCCTCTTCTTTTGCATTCCAAGCTTTCTGAAATTTACACGCAAATTGATCTTAAATTAGCACAGTATAAATCGGTTGATTCTACATCTAGATTGCATTTTCTGACGGTTAAAGATGAGTTGTCTTTTTTAAATGTAATGGGGACGGATCCTATTAAATGGAGCACTTTGTCGCAACAGGATAGGAACGTCATTTATGGTTTTATTGAAAAGGCAAAAGAGCAAAATAGTCAGTTTTCTGAGCGTGTAGGAATACTGAGTTATCGTAATCAAATGATGATTGGTTTTGCGGAATGGGCCCCATTTAGTGTGTTTGGTTTGGTTGCATTGGTGCTGATTGTTTTCTCTGTCGTATTGGTAAGGCGATTAACGGGAGGATTTCAGCATCTACATATTGTGCTTGAAAAGCATAAGCAAGGCCATTTCACGCTAGATAGCGAGTATCAGCTTGTGGATGAATTTACAGATCTTGGTCACCTATTAGATAATGAGTTGTCTTCTAGAGAGTTTGAGCTGTCTGAGGTTTTGAATGACATAAGTTTGATGGAGTCAGGATTATCGAAACTGGACTCTGCTTTTTTAGTTGCCGATGAGCATGGTGATGTGAAATGGATGAGTCGAGGTTTTACAGATCTTTGGAAAGTAAATAATAGTATCTTTGAACCATTGTTTAATATAGATCCAGGTATTGATAGTCCTCTAGGGGAGCGATTACCTGATGTATTGCTGAATACCGATAGTGATATTAAATTGAGTTTATCAAATGGGCGCTATGCATTGAATCTTGAACTATTGAGAGATGCAGACCCAACATCAATGTTGTTGCAGTTAATGCCGCTTTCTCAATTAGCAGAAATTACCGTATTGGAAAAAAGCCTCGAGCTAATGGTCCAAGGAAGCTGGCAATATCCGATTAAGGTACTGCGTGATGACTCCCCATTTAAAGATTTCGCAGTATTATTAGAAGAAGTTCGGGTTGGAGTTGAAAGTATTATTAATACTGTATCAGCGTTGGATTCTAGAGAAAAAACTGACACTCAAATTACTAAATTACAACAAATTAATACGCGGTTGGTACTAGAGTTTAGTGATAATCATGCGAATATTAAACCACTTTTTCCTGTGATTGCTTCTCTACCAGAGGTCGATATTGAGTTAAATGATATGGCTCTGTTGTCTGAAAAAATAAGTGACACTGTTTTGGTTGGATATGAGTCGTTGCTTCAGCAGTTAGTCTTGGTGGAAAAAGATATTTTAGGGAATACTCTGCTTCTGAAGGATGTCGATCGTTGTTTAAACGATGTTCTTATGGCAGTTCATTCCAGTTTATCTAGCGCACAAGGTCAATCGAGTCAGGTTCGCCATAACTTTTCTGTCGACTTAGATCATGATATCGACTGTGTGAAAAAACAGATAGCGTCGATGTTAGAGATGGTTTCGTTGACTCATACCCTAATTGAATCAGGGCATAGTGTAGGAGCGGTTCGGTTGGTTCGGGCGAAGGCGTTGATTGATGAGCTCGAGGGGCGAGTCTCTAATGTATTGGCGCTGACAGCATCACAGAATAGTACTGAGATGGAAGATATGATGCTGTTGCAAAAAGGCTCAGATAAGTTGGATGAAGTGTAATTTAGCTGTTCTCTTATTGTTCATAGGGGGCTTGTGGTAGAGCGTTGTATGTTGGTTGCTGATGTATGAAAACGTCCATCGTCTTTTTATTATATTAGAGTAGTTTATGAAGCTAAGCCTTACTATTCTTATTGTTGATGATAATCCATCAGATTGCTTGTTTTTAAAAGAGATACTTAATCAGCAGCAGGAGCTTTCTAATCTAGTGTATAAAAAAGCTACTCATTCTAATGGTTTAAATAGCTCTTTATTAAAGATATTTTCCCATAAAAATCAGATGTTCAGTGGTAATGTCATGCTTGCTGCTTATAGGCCTAGTGGTGGTATGCATATGCTATTGGGAGATTTTACAGGTCATGGATTATCTGTTGTTATAGGAACTCTATCTTTAGTTGAAACCTTTTTAGATCAGACTAAAAAAGGGGTTGTTATGCATCAGATACTGCCTGAGCTTAATGCACAATTAAATAGTGTATTACCTACAGGTATGTATTGTAGTGCCGTCTTTATTGATGTTAATTCGAGTAATAGTAGTATTGAAGTTTGGAATGGTGTTTTTTCTGATTTACTCTTTTTCTCATCTTCCCCTACTCAACCTAATAGGTTTATTTCTAAAAACTTACCGCTTGGTGCCTTGTCTTTAGCTAAGTTTAAGGAGGTAATAGATACGGTATGCTTTCAGTCAGGCGATACATTGTTGGCCTATTCTGATCGTTTTGATTGGTTGGCAAGGTGTTTGCAAAAAGAAATGATACTAGATAGCTCATCTAATAGTTGTTTTTGTTTTGAAGTGTATTTGGACGATCAAATGAGTGAGCAGTCGGGAGATGTATTGATAACCTCTGATGTGACCAAGC
The DNA here is from genome assembly GCA_052107635.1 of Marinomonas sp. Classification (GTDB taxonomy): domain Bacteria; phylum Pseudomonadota; class Gammaproteobacteria; order Pseudomonadales; family Marinomonadaceae; genus Marinomonas. The sequence continues at coordinate 60,508 of JBQEFB010000005.1, forward strand.
TCTCTACAGATTTATCTTTTGAATATACTTTAAATGCAGATACTTTAAAATCAACAGACCCGCTGCCTTATATTTTGCAAATTATTACTACTGTACCTGGACTTGAGCAGTACGCTAGTCATGTTTTTATGATCCTTTCTGAATTGTATTCCAATGCGCTTGAGCATGGGGTATTAAAGCTTTCCTCAGATAAAAAAGAAGCGGTTGAAGGTTTTACTGGATATTATAAAGAGCGAGAGCAAGCGTTAGCCGAACTGCATGATGGTTTTGTTAAAATACAGATTAAGGTAGCGTCTAATAACAACTCAGGAGAGCTTATTTTATGCGTTACAGACAGTGGATCAGGCTTTGATTATCAGAATGTTAAGCTTGATGCTAGTAATGCGAATGTATCTTATAATAGAGGATTAGCGTTGTTAACACAGTTGTGTGAAACGTTAGAATTTTCTAACGGAGGGCGAACGGTTACTGCGCATTTTAATTGGAGTATTGGCAAAAATTGATGGGTTGGCCTTTGTCTTGCATAAAGCTTCTTATTGGCGGAGTATATTATGCAAACAACAGTAACAAGTCCGGTTTTACCATCTTCACTTAGCTCTTCAAGGTCAGCAAAGTCGGCTGACCTGCGATCCTCTGAATTTGGCAGTGCTACGTCTGATTATCTACAGCCTAAAGAAAAAATGTTCGCAGAAAGTTTTCAGAAAGCGAAACTACAAGGCTCTACAAAGCAGGAATTGCTGAACGTGAGTGATTCTGAAGGAGTTGTTAATGAAAAACTAGTAAGTGATATCCCTCCCATTTCCTATTCAGAATCTTCAACTAATATTCCGACAATATCCTCTGCTGATTCAACAAAAATACCATTATTAGAACCTAAAAATTTAGTCGATAGGCTGTCAGATAATGATGGGAGCGCGACCAACAAAGTGTTATCCCAAGAGTACTTACCAAGTAGCGGCAATAGATTGCAGCAGGCTGGGCAAAAAACGTCTAGTACGGTACTTTTAGATGCTCTAGGTCGTGATCGAGCCTTAGCTGGCGTAGACCATGAGGATGATAACAAACACATTAATTCGCCAGGCTCTTCGGTGGTTGATCCAGGAACAGAAGTCATATCTTCTACTGTAATACTTGATCATACGCCAGGTCAGATGCGAAGTGCTGAGCAGAAGAAAAATACCGATCAAGCTATTGCAATGGGTCAAGGTGGGGATGGCGGTGTATCTCCTATGGATGCTGATAGCAAAGGTGAAACATTTAATAGTGAGGAGAATGCTACTTCCCTTGTTATCCCGGCAGACTCTTCGGTAGTTGACCCAGAAACGGAAGTCATACCTTCTACTGTAATGCTTGATCATGCGACAGGTCAGATGCGAAGTGCTGAGCAGAAGAAAAATACCGATCAAGCTATTGTAATAGGTCAAGGTAGTGGGGGAGGTGTTTCTCCTATGGTGGTTGGTAGCAAAGATGAAGCATTTAATAGTGATGAAAATGCTACTTCAGCTGTTACCAGTAATGCTGGATTGATGGGGAAAGAGAGTATTAGTAATGTTGCCAATGATGGCGTGGACCAGATGGATGGAGTGGCATCATCCGATATAAAGAGCGCCTCTGATGAAGCAGTTTTTAATGCATCAGATAGGCAAAAAGGTGATTTGTTAGGTATCGATAATGACTCTAAAGTGCCATCAACAGCGCTCGATAGTAAAGTAGATGAAAGCTCACAGACAGCAGCTTTAGGTTCAATGATGCCTTCCAGTATCTTTAATGGTGATGTAGGTAAGGTGGAAAGAGCGGGTAAAGAAAGTGCTGCTACTGATAATTCTATTTTATCTGATGATTTGGACCCTGAAGAGACGACCGAGTTATCATGGGTACTTTCGCAAATGGGAGCGAAGACGCCTCAAAATAATGGTGTATCATCATCGGTTATTGATCAGGTAGTTGCTAATAAAGATGCGCTAGGTATATCTCCTAGTGTTAATTTTCAAAGCAGTACTAAATCGAATGATCAACTTTCTGCTATGAACTCTATGATAACGAAGTCGCCGCACACTCTGGATGCTCAAAGTATTCTTAGTCCCATAGGAGATTCGTCTATTGCGCTAAGTGACGATGATCTTTTAGCGAATACGCCTATTGAACTACGGAAAAAAGAACAAGATATTCTTATTGGGAAAATGATAGAGCCATTAAGTGGAGAAGCTAATAGTTTAAACAGTGGTGGGTTAAATAGTGCTATACCGACAGCGAGTAATAATTCAAATCGTTTACCACCCGCAAGCGCTCTTAATTCTAATGCATCAAATATACAGCAGAATTTAATGATGTCAGTGCCGCCAAATCACCCTAGCTGGGCAGGAGAAATGGGGCAAAAAGTCGCTTGGGTTGCTCAATCTGGTGGGCACAGTGCACACATTAAATTAGATCCACCAGAGCTTGGCAGTCTTACCGTAAAAGTGTCAGTGGATAGTGATAACAATACGACTCAAATTAGCTTTATGGCGGCGACTCCTCAAACTCGTGATTTGTTAGAAAGTCAGATGGGTAGATTAAGAGATATGCTTGCGCAACAAGGTATGGATCTTGGTAATGTGGATGTTGGTGTTTCTCAGCAAGATACACCCGGTGGTCAGTTTCAAGGTCGTAATCAAGGAGAGGTTAATGGAGAATATAACGGTAATTTAGTGAAAGATTCAGACGATGATATTTCTGCTTCTCAAAATATATCTTATCTATCTCCTTCAGGTATTGATTACTATGCTTAAATTGAATGAAATGAATGGTGCTATTTTTTATTCTTTGTAGAATAGAGACTTATTGGCGCAACTTTACTCTATGCGCCCTTTTTTATTGATGACATAACACCAAAGGTTTTAGCATGGCTGAAGAAGATAGTTTAGATGTTGGTACGGGTGACGAGAAAAAAGGCGGTAAGAAAAAACTTATTATTATCCTCGCTATTGTATTGGTTTTACTAGGCGGCGGTGGCGCAGCTGCTTATTTTTTCTTGTTTAGTGGTTCTGATGAGCCTGTTAGTGGTGAATCTGTCATTGCTGAAGAATCAGCTCCTGCTAATGCCCCTTCTGTCTACTTAAAATTAGATGCTCCTTTTGTGGTAGATTTTATGGTTAATGGGAGGCAGCGATATTTACAGTTAGATATGACGATTAAGTCAAAAGACCAAGTACAAATTGATGCGGTTAAGGTGCATATGCCTTTGATTCGTAATAGTTTGGTGTTGCTCTTATCTAGTCAGTCATTTGATGCCTTACAAACGATAGAGGGTAAGCAGTCACTAAAGGCGGCGGCACTCAATGCTATTAATGGTATTCTTCAGCAGGAAACTAAAAAGAGTGGTATTGATAGCGTGTTATTTACTAATTTTGTGATGCAGTAGCGATTATGTCAGCCCAAGACTTATTATCTCAGGATGAAATTGATGCTCTTTTACATGGAGCAGATGAAAAACCTGAAGAAGAAGATGTGCGTGATGCTAATGGTGTAGCGTCTTATGACATTACGAGCCAAGAGCGAATAGTGCGTGGGCGCATGCCTACCTTGGAAATGATAAACGAGCGTTTTGCTCGTTATACTCGGATTAGTCTTTTTAATTTATTAAGAAGGACAGCTGACGTTTCTTCAGGTGGACTTCAGGTAATGAAGTTTGGTGAATATGTACATACTTTGTATGTCCCAACGAGTTTGAATTTAGTTAAATTCCGCCCTTTAAGAAGCACTGCATTGTTTATTTTAGACGCCAAACTGGTGTTTAAGCTTGTGGATAATTTTTTTGGTGGAGATGGTCGCCACGCTAAAATAGAAGGGCGTGAATTTACTCCCACAGAAATTCGTATTGTTCAGTTGATGTTAGAGCAGGTTTTTGTTGATCTGACCGAAGCTTGGGCTCCAGTATTGAAGCTTGAGTTGGAATATATTAGCTCCGAAGTAAACCCCGCTATGGCAAATATTGTTAGTCCTAGTGAAGTGGTTGTGGTGTCTACCTTTCATATTGAGTTGGATGGCGGGGGTGGCGAGTTACATATTACTCTACCGTATTCAATGATTGAGCCAGTTAGAGAGTTGTTAGATGCTGGTGTACAAAGTGATGTGGATGAAAAAGATGACCGTTGGGGGAGATCTCTTCAGCAGGACGTGAAAGACATAGATGTGAACCTCAAAGTAGGGGTCGCAAATAGAAAGATTTCACTGCGCGAAGTGATGAAGTTCAAAGCAGGTGATATTATTCCCATAGAAATGCCTGAATTTGTCACCGTTCGAGCAAATGGCGTACCCACTTTTAAGGGTAAGTTAGGAGTAAGTAACGAGCGCTATTCTGTTCAAATGGTTGAGGACTTTAAAATTAATAAGGTAACGAAGTAACATGGCTGAAGAACAAAATCCAGATGCAGAAGGCATGGGCGAAGATCTAGCTGATGAGTGGGCGGCTGCAATGTCAGAATCCGGCGATGCTGGTGGTGATATTGATGACGAATGGGCAGCAGCACTATCTGAGCAGGAGGTTAAGCCGGTAAAACTAGAAGAGCTTTCTACTACACCAGCGGGTGGTGTCGGTTCAGATCTTGATCTTATTATGGATATTCCTGTCACCCTGTCTATGGAATTAGGTAATACGGAAATTGCGATACGTAACCTCATGCAATTAACTCAAGGCTCTGTTGTTGAGTTAGATCGTTTCGCAGGTGAACCATTAGATGTGTTGGTTAATGGTACCTTGATTGCTCATGGGGAAGTCGTGGTAGTCAATGATAAGTATGGCATTCGTTTAACCGATGTCGTTAGTCCTAATGAGCGTATTAGACGATTGAAGTAAGCCTTGTGATATTCTGTATAAAAGTGAGAAAGTATCTAATGACAGCCATGCTCAGCATGGCTGTTTCCTATGTGCAAGCTGCAGCTCCTCAAGAAATTCCTTCTACCTACTCTATTTGGAAAGTTGTTTTATCACTGGCGTTTATTGTGGTGTTTATTCCGGCTTGTTTATGGGTTGTCAAAAAGTTGCAAGTGACGCAAATGAGGTTTGGGCAGTCGGATATTCGTATTATTAGTAGTCAGACTTTAGGCGCAAAAGAAAAAGTTGTTTTACTGGAAGTGGAAGGGGAAAAAATTCTTCTAGGAGTAACATCGCACTCTATTAATCACCTGAAAAGCTTTTCATCAAATAGCAAAGCCTTTGCTCAAATGATGAGTGATGCTGAAGTGAGTTCCTCCGAAGTGAAAGCGGAACAAGGAGAGGCTTTATGATGCGCTTAGGGTTACTGATTTTGTTGTTGTTTCCTGCTATGTCATGGGCAGAAGTGGGTCTTCCTGCTGTAAAAGTAGTGACTAATGCTGATGGTAGTCAGGATTATTCGGTGTCGTTACAGATACTGTTTATCATGACGGCGTTGACCTTATTGCCTGCTGCTCTGATGATGATGACGGCTTTTACTCGGATTATTGTTGTGTTGGCAATTTTACGCCAAGCGATCGGTTTGCAACAAACGCCTTCCAATCAAATTATGTTAGGTATGGCCTTATTTCTCACGCTATTTATTATGACGCCCACGTTAGATAAAGTGAATGAGGTTGCATTACAGCCTTACTTAAAAGAGCAAATGACATCTATTCAGGCGGTAGAAGCGGCAGCAACACCGATGCGAGATTTTATGTTGGCGCAGACGCGTGAAGATGACATCGCTCTGTTTGTTAAGTTAGCAGGAAAAGAAGGTAAAATTCAGTCGCTGGAAACTTTACCATTTACTATTTTGATGCCGGCGTTTGTGACCAGTGAGTTAAAAACAGCATTTCAGATCGGTTTTATGATATTTATTCCTTTTCTGATTGTGGATATGGTTGTGGCAAGCGTTCTGATGGCAATGGGTATGATGATGTTATCCCCAGTTATTATTTCGTTGCCTTTTAAAATTATGCTTTTTGTTATGGTGGATGGTTGGTCTATGATAATGGGAACATTAGCCGCCAGTTTTGGGATGTAGCGATGGATCCTCAGGTTGTTTTAGATCTCTACGGACAAGGCTTCTATCTTATCGTTGTAATCGTTGCTGCGGTTATGGTGCCTAGTCTGCTAGTTGGTTTGGTTGTCAGTGTATTTCAAGCTGCGACGCAAATAAATGAGCAGACGCTTTCTTTTTTACCACGTCTTATCGTGACTATCTTGGTGATTATGCAGTTAGGGCCTTGGATCTTGACAAAGTTAATGGATTTTACAACGACGCTATTTGTTAATATTCCTATGATAATAGGCTAATGCTTAATCTTAATCCGGACCAGTTGTTGGGTCTTACTATCAGCTTCTTATTGCCTTTCTTTCGCATCGGTGCCTTTTTTATGGCGTTGCCCTTGTTTGGTAGTCGACTGGTTAATACTAAAGTTCGCGTCGCTTTTTCGTTTCTTGTTGCTATTATTATTACGCCTGTTATTCATGTCCCATCTTATGACCCAGTATCACCTGCCTTTATTGTGCTGATTGCAGAGCAGTTGGTTATTGGGTTTGCGCTGGGTTTTGTTGTTACGATCTTTTTTCAAATCTTTTCTTTAGCGGGTCAATTAGCTGCAATGAAAGCAGGACTTGGTTTTGCTATGTCTAATGATCCAGCTAATGGTGTATCAGTGGCTACCTTGGGTCAATATTATATGTCGATGGTGTCTTTGGCTTTTTTAGGGACTAATGGTCATTTAGTTATGATTGAGTACTTAGCGGAAAGCTTTACCTATTGGCCTATCGGCGAGGGTTTTGATAGTCAACATTATTGGCAGTTAATTCAGTTAGGGGGGTGGATGTTTGAAAAAGCGCTGTTGATTGTATTGCCTCTTGCTATTGCTGTATTGGTAATGAACTTTGCTTTTGGCGTTGTGGCTAAGGCCTCCCCCCAGTTGAATATTTTTGCCTTAGGCTTCCCCGTTATAATGCTATTTTCACTGTTTTTCTTTTGGATAATGTTGAAAGACTTTTTAGGTATTTATCTTTTGTTTTTTCATGAACTAATAAATTGGATGAAAGACGTATGGGGGATTCGTTTGCATGGCTGAGAACGAAGACGGAAGTGAAAAAACGGAGAGTGCTAGTAGTAAAAAGCTAGAAGACGCCCGCAAAAAAGGTAATCTTCCACGCTCTAAAGATCTAAGTTCAGCCTTGTTATTGATTATTGCCGCTGCGACTATTTATGGTACAGGAGCTTACTTAGCACAAGATCTTGAAAAGGTGTTTAGATTTAATTTTGTCATTGATAGAGAAGATATCTTTCATTATGGCCGGATGATTTTTCACCTCTACAGTTCTATTGTTTCAGTGATGAATTCCATGGTTGTTATGATGGCGATTTTAGCGGTGGCCGGCATTATTGGTAGTATTGGTTTAGGTGGTCTTAACTTCGCGTGGGAGCCTTTGCTACCAAAGTTAAGCAAGATGAACCCTATAACCGGTTTAAAACGTATGTTTTCAGTTCAATCACTTGTTGAACTGCTGAAGTCGATCGCTAAAGTGGCTTTAGTCGGTGCGGTTGCGACCATGGTTATTTATCATTTTCTTGAAGAAACATTGGGTCTGACGTTTCAGTCTATTCAGCTCGCGATTGCCCATGGCGTGAGTATGGTTATTTGGTCGTTTGTTTTTATTGCTCTAGCGTTGGCTTTGATTGCCGCTATTGATGTGCCGTTTCAAATTTGGACGCATAAAGAAAAGCTTAAAATGACAAAGCAAGAAGTTAAAGATGAATATAAGCAGCAGGAGGGTGACCCTCAGGTGAAGGGGCGTATTCGGCAATTGCAGCAGCAAGCAGCGATGAATCGAATGATGACTGATGTTCCAGAAGCCGATGTGATTATTACCAACCCATCGCATTTCTCTGTGGCCTTAAAGTATGATCAAGATGGCGGTAAAGCGCCGGTGATGCTGGCAAAGGGTGCTGATTTCATTGCATTGAAAATACGCGAAGTAGGCAACCACTATGATATCCCTGTGATACAATCGCCGGCATTAACTCGAGCCATTTTTCATCATACGGAAATAGGTGAAGAGATACCTCAAGGTCTATTTCAAGCGGTAGCTCAGCTGCTGGCGTATGTATATCAGTTAAAAAATGTAAAAAATGGGGCAGCTCGTCCAGATGTAATGCCGAACCTAGATGTGCCTGATGAATATCAGTGGGATGGAAAATAAGCGTCTCAAATAAGTGTTTAATTTTAGTGGGATATATGTGTGATTTTTGACCGTCAAAAAGTGACAGGACAGTTTAAAGGTGTGTTTTCTGGGAACCTAGGTATCCCAGTATTACTTTTGTCTCTTCTGGCTATGATGGTGTTGCCAATTCCTGCTTTTCTATTGGATGTGTTGTTTACGTTCAATATTGCGCTGGCTATTGTTGTCTTGCTGGTGTCTATCTACTCTTTACGACCTCTCGATTTTGCCGTTTTCCCCACCGTTCTGCTTGTTTCTACTTTAATGCGGTTAGCGCTCAATGTGGCCTCTACTCGAGTCGTATTGTTACATGGTCATGAAGGGCCGGATGCCGCCGGTAAAGTGATTCAAGCATTTGGTGAAGTAGTTATTGGTGGTAATTACGTTGTTGGTTTTGTCGTTTTTGCGATCTTAATGATTATTAACTTTGCCGTAGTAACCAAAGGTGCTGGTCGCATATCGGAAGTGAGTGCTCGTTTTACTCTGGATGCTATGCCTGGCAAACAGATGGCGATAGATGCGGATTTAAATGCCGGCATGATAGATGCTGATCAGGCAAAAATTCGTCGTTCAGAAATTGCGTCAGAAGCTGAGTTTTACGGGTCTATGGATGGTGCTTCTAAATTTGTAAAAGGGGATGCGGTTGCAGGCTTGCTTATTCTTGGTATTAACATTATCGGTGGTCTCGCCATAGGTATGGCGCAACATGATCTTTCTTTTGTTGAGGCCATTCAACGTTATTCCTTATTGACCATTGGTGATGGTTTGGTGGCTCAATTACCTTCGTTAATGTTGTCTACTGCAGCGGCTATCATGGTCACTCGAGTTAATGAATCGGGTGATATGGGGACGCAGATTGTCTCGCAAATGTTTGGTTCTCCAAAGGCATTATATGTTGCGGCTGCGATATTGACCGTAATGGGGATTGTGCCCGGTATGCCACATTTCTCTTTTTTATCTTTGGCTTTTGCGTTAGGTGGTTTTGCTTATTACCTTGAATATCGTAAGAAGCAGAAAGCACTTCAAGGAGCTAAGAGTTCTAGTAATATTACTTCCACAGAAGATACTGCCTCATCAGAATCTAAGGATCTTAGTTGGGATGATGTTGCACCTGTGGATATGCTTGGTTTGGAGGTAGGTTATCGTTTAATACCTTTAGTAGATAAATCTCAGGGTGGTGAGTTACTGGCTCGTATTAAAGGGGTTCGCCGTAAATTATCTCAAGACTTGGGTTTTCTTGTGCCTAGTGTGCATATTCGAGATAACTTAGATTTAATGCCCAATGCCTACCGTGTCACTTTAATGGGGGTGAGTTTGGCTGAAGCAGAAGTTCATCCAGATAAAGATTTAGCAATTGATCCAGGGCAGGTGTTTGGTAGTGTTGACGGGATTGCTGGAAAAGACCCATCTTTTGGATTGGATGCGGTATGGATTGATCCTAAAAAACGGGATCAAGCACAAACTTACGGGTATACCGTAGTTGATGTTAGTACGGTAGTGGCGACACACCTTAACCAAATTATGCATAAACATGCTTATGAGCTTATTGGACATGATGAAGTGCAGCAGCTTCTTAGCTTGCTTAAGCAATATAACCCTAAGTTAGCAGAAGAGTTAGTGCCCAATACCATTCAATTAAGCGTACTGTTAAAAGTGCTGCAAAATTTGCTAATAGAAGGGGTTCCGTTGAGAGATATGCGAACTATTGCCGAAGCAATTATGGGGGTTCAGCCGAAGAGCCAGGATCCAATGGTGCTGACAGCAGCAGTGCGAACGGCGCTTTCACGAATGATTATTCAGACATTGGCGGATGGTGTTGAGGAAATTCCAGTTCTCACTTTGGAACCTCAATTAGAAAAAATGCTCATGCAAACGGTGCAGCAAAGTCAGCAGTCTGGTATTAAAAATGAAGAAGCATTGATTTTAGAACCTAAAATGGCAGAGCAGCTACAGACCTCATTAAAAGAATCAGCAGAACAACAAGAGGCGATGGGCAATACTCCAATATTAATTGTGTCGGCTCCAATACGACCTATGTTAGCGCGATTTATGCGTTATGGTATGGTTAATATGTCTGTTCTGTCTTATCAAGAAGTGCCTGATCATAAAAGAATTACAGTGGTTGGTGTGATAGGTCAATAGTGAGTATTAATTGTAATGATTTACTCTCTATATTTATTAAAATCTTTCGGGTAAGCTATGGATTTGTAAGAAAAATTAACTAGAAGGATAGCAGCGTTCATGCAGATTAGGCGATTCCGAGCACCCGACATGCGCCAAGCAATACGGAAAGTCCGTGATGCTGTGGGCCCTGACGCGGTTATTTTGTCGAATCAACGCCTACCAACGGGAGAAATAGAGATTGTTGCAGCATTGGACTATGACGGTTCCTTGCCTTCAGGAATGACTGCAAAGAAAACGTCAACACCTTCTCGTGCCATTCCTTCTAGTCCAGTTCAAGCTAAAAAAACTGAGAGTGCTCAAGATCCAAGTGCTGATTATATGGAGCGTATTGAGCGAGCTAAGCAACATGTCCCGCCAAAAAATGACACGAAAGATTCAATCGTTTCTTCTTTTAATATGCCTCCATTGCATGAGGACCATCAAGATCCTGTCGTTGAAGAAGCGCTGTCGGTAAAAAATAGTGAGAATGCTCGACAGCTTCATGAAATGGAGATAGAACTTCAACATGTTCGTGACATGCTTGATCGTCAAACAGCGGCTAATGCAAAAGCCAACTCTAAAGTAAATCCAATCGAGCTTGAAGCGCAAGAAAAGTTAAAACGATTGGGGTTGTCGGATATCGTAATATCACGTCTTTTAGATGATATTGACTTAAAAGGGCGCGAGGATGATTGGAATAGGTTATTAGCGCATTTAGCTGATTATATTCCTGTCCGCTCTATTAGTTCAGAGGCGCATGCCTGTATTGCGTTTATGGGTCCAACAGGCGTTGGTAAAACGACCTCTATTGGTAAAATTGCGGCTCAACATGTTCTAAAGCATGGTTCTGGCAGTGTTGTATTAGTGACAACGGATACATATCGTATTGCAGCACATGAGCAGCTACGTACGTTTGGGCGCATATTGAATGTTCCTGTGGAAGTTGTGAATGAATATTCAGACTTAAATGAAGTGCTGGCAAAATACTCTAGTTATTCGTTAGTACTCGTTGATACGGCAGGTATGAATCCTAGAGATTCTAATCTCGAACGTCAGTTGTTAATGATGAAACGTGCTCGTGCAGGGCTGAAAAAACTGTTGGTACTGCCTTGTACAAGTCAGAGGCAAGTATTAAAAACGGTAGTCGAAGTGTATTCTCAGATTCAATTAGATGGTTGTGTATTAAGCAAGCTAGATGAGTCTGCATCACTTGGTGAAGCAATTAGTGTGGTGATTGAAGAAGGCTTGCCTGTTGTTTACATCGCCGATGGTCAGCGAATTCCTGATGATATTGAGCCAGCCAGAGCACATAACCTAATAAGTAGAGCGGTCTATACTGCTGAGCATTATGGCCAGCTTTATGGCGCACTGAAATATGGCAGTTAGTAAAATGATGTTATTACATTAAGCGCTCTGCGGTAGTATGTAGTACAGTTATTATGTGCAGTAGATTCAAATAGTTAAAGGTTACTTACGCTATCACTTATGCAGACCAAAAACGGATATAACACATACGCTAAAAAAGCGACATTATCAGTAGATGCTATTGTTGAACAGTATGCTTATTTGGTAAAAAAAATCGCTTACCATTTGTTGGCGCGATTACCCAATAGTGTCGATGTAAACGATTTGACTCAAGCTGGAATGATGGGCCTTATAGAGGCCTATAAACGCTTTGAAATGAATAAGGGGGCAAGCTTTGAAACATATGCAGGCATCCGCATTCGTGGCTCAATAATGGATGAAATCCGTAAAACAGACTGGGCCCCTCGTTCTGTTAGACGTAATGGTCGTGCTGTATCTTCTGCAATACAAGAGCTTGAAGCTAAAGTTGGTCGAGATGTAACCGATATGGAAGTGGCTGCACACATGAATATTAGCATAGGTGAATACCATGATATTATTCATTCATCAATGACTACGCAGCTCTTTAGTTATGAAGAAGTGATAGAAAGTGATAGTAGCGTATTAGATTGTGTGCCCTCAAATCAAGATGCCACACCGTACGCAGTGACAGAAGAAAGTGGTTTTCAGGGCCAGTTAGCAAGTGAGATTGACTTGTTACCAGAGAGAGAGAAGTTAGTGTTATCTCTTTATTATAACGATGAGTTAAATTTAAAAGAAATTGGCGCTGTTTTAGGTGTAAGTGAATCAAGGGTCAGTCAAATACATAGTCAAGCAGCGATGCGGTTAAGGGCTAGGTTGAGTGATTGGCAGGATTAAATTATGAGTTGTGAAATACTATTTTTGGGTTGTGGAGGTTGCGTTGGATAAAAACATGAAGATCCTGATTGTTGATGATTTCTCGACAATGAGACGTATCATCAAAAATTTGCTACGGGATTTGGGGTTTACCAATACAGTTGAAGCAGATGATGGGACAACTGCATTGCCAATTCTGCAAGGAGGATCGATTGATTTTCTCGTGACAGATTGGAATATGCCAGGGATGACTGGTATTGAGCTACTGCGAGCCGTTCGTGCTGATGCAAAGCTGAAAACCATTCCTGTCCTTATGGTTACCGCTGAAGCAAAGCGTGATCAAATCATCGCGGCGGCACAAGCTGGTGTAAATGGCTATGTTGTTAAGCCTTTTACGGCGGTTGCATTGAAAGAAAAAATTGAAAAAATATTCGAACGTATAGATGCTGCGAAATAGGGAGTTTTGATGTCAAAGCAAGTGGGAGCTGAGCTAGGGGAGTTTGAAAACCTAGTGAAAGATGGTGCTGTCGATCTTGTAAATTACATTGAAGCAGGTGATTTTAGTAGCGCTATTAAGGTAATACAGCAACTTAGTGAAGCTCGACATAATAGCTTTTACAAAGAGGTAGGGACGTTAACGCGTAGCCTTCATGATGCCATTCGAGACTTTCAGATTGAATCAGTAGATCTTATTGCTGGAGAAAGTGATTCTGGAACTAAAATCACAGATGCTTCTGATCGATTGAATTATGTTATTGAATTAACAAACTCTGCTGCGAATAAAACCATGGATATGGTGGATAATAGTGTACCTGTCGCTAGTGAATTACAAACACAAGCAAAGGAGTTACGCAAAGATTGGAATCGTCTGATTCAGAGAGATCTTACGCCACAAGAGTTTCGTGATTTGTACAAACGCATTGATGTTTTCTTGCAATATACTGAAAACAGCGCAACGGCATTACACTCCAATTTAAATACTATTCTGCTAGAACAAGGTTACCAAGATTTAACGGGACAAGTAATAGCTCGGGTAAATGATTTAATTCGGGATGTAGAAGAACGCCTTGTACATCTTGTTACCGTTGCGGGGCGCGTTGATAGTATTTCTGGAATTGAATATCAAGAGAAAGCGCCGGAACAGGATGATACTCGTGGTCATGGTCCAGTTATAAATAAACAAAACAGTCCTGAAGTACTGCATAGTCAAGACGAAGTAGATGACTTGCTATCAAGTCTTGGTTTCTAAGAGGAGCAGGGGATGAGTTTCGAGGTCGATGAAGAAATTCTACAAGATTTTTTAGTAGAAGCTGGTGAAATACTAGAACAGCTTTCCGAGCAGTTAGTAGATCTAGAGCAAAATCCTGACGATTCGCAATTACTTAATGCGATTTTTCGTGGCTTTCATACCGTTAAAGGTGGTGCAGGTTTTCTTCAATTAACGCCTTTAGTTGATTGTTGTCATTATGCAGAAAGCGTGTTTGATATTTTACGTAATGGCCAGCGCAAAATAGATTCAGATTTAATGGATGTGGTATTGCAAGCGCTTGATGCTGTGAATGGTATGTTTGATGCTGTTCGTGCTGGCGGTGAGCCAGAGCGTGCTTCTCCAGATTTAATTAATGCGTTACGTGCTTATGCAGTGCCACCAAGTAAAGATGCGATCAAAGAAAAAGTCGTTATTAATGACGAAGTGCCTACGCCGATAGTGAATGATAGTTCTACCCCTGAAGATATCTCTGATGATGAGTTTGAATCTTTACTTGATGCTCTTGAGGGCGGTGATTCTATCGAGACACCAGTATCTACCTCAACTTCTGATGACATTACAGAAGATGAGTTTGATGCATTACTAGATCAACTGCATGGGGGCGGTATCCCAGGCACCTCAGCTGAAGAAGCTACTGTTGCCCAAGATGAAGCTACGAATTCAGATGAAATTACAGAAGATGAGTTTGAGAAGTTGCTTGATCAGTTGCATGGTGGAAAAGCGCCTAGTCAAATTGATGGCGCTGATTCTAGTAAACCAGAAGCACCAGAAAACAAACCTGATGTACCTCTAAATGAAGAATCTGATTTAATTACCGATGATGAATTTGAATCTTTGCTAGACAGCTTGCATGGTAAAGGTCAAGCGCCGAAAGTCGGTGCTGATGAGGGCGTTAAAGCCGATAAAGCCGATAAAGCCGATAAAGCTAAGAAAGCGCCACCTATTCCCGCAGCTAAAGTTATTCCTAAAGAGGCTTCAAAGCCAAAACCTGTTCCTGAACATGCAAAAGAAAAATCTACGCATGCTCCCATCACGCAAGAAGCGACAGTTCGAGTAGATACCAAGCGACTGGATGACATCATGAATATGGTGGGTGAGCTGGTACTCGTTCGTAACCGCTTAGTTCGTCTGGGTCTGCAAAGTGAAGATGAATCTATGGGAAAAGCGGTCGCTAACTTAGATGTGGTGACAGGTGATTTGCAAAATGCGGTTATGAAGACTCGCATGCAACCCATTAAAAAAGTATTTGGTAAGTTTCCCCGTGTTGTTCGAGATCTTGCCCGAAACTTGAAAAAAGAAGTTAATCTTGAATTGCGTGGTGAAGAGACAGATTTAGATAAAAACTTAGTAGAAGCGCTTGCTGATCCATTAGTCCACTTAGTGAGAAACTCTGTGGATCATGGTGTTGAAACGCCAGAAATACGAGAAGCAAAAGGCAAACCGAGAGTAGGACATGTTGTGCTTTCAGCAGAGCAAGAAGGTGACCATATACTATTATCTATCGAAGATGATGGGGCAGGTATGGACCCTGATGTATTGCGTAGAAAGGCGGTTGAAAAAGGCATAATGGATTCAGATGCTGCTGAGCGACTGTCTGATGAAGAAGCTTTTAATTTGATCTTTGCGCCAGGTTTCTCAACAAAAGTTGAAATTACCGATGTATCTGGGCGCGGTGTAGGAATGGACGTTGTTAAAACGAAAATTTCTCAGCTTAATGGTACTTTGAAAATTCAATCAGTATTAGGGCAAGGGTCGCGCTTTATAATAAAAGTGCCACTTACTTTGGCGATTATGCCAACCTTGATGGTCACTTTATCTGATCAGGCATTTGCCTTCCCGTTAGTTAGTGTTAATGAGATCTTCCATTTAGATCTGCAAAAAACCAATGTTGTTGATGGCCAACAAGTCGTTGTGGTTAGAGGTAAAACGCTTCCGATTTTCCATCTTAAAAGTTGGTTGATAAAAGGCGCGACCAAAGACATGAGACCAAAAGAGGCACATGTTGTTGTGGTTCAGGTAGGTATTAATGAAGTTGGATTCATTGTAGATCAATTGGTTGGTCAAGAAGAGGTTGTTATTAAACCTCTTGGCAAAATGCTACAAGGAACGGTAGGTATAGCTGGTGCGACGATTACTGGTGATGGTCGTATCGCATTAATTCTGGATGTACCTAATATGCTTAAGAGCTACGCATCAAGGTAAATAAGATTTTATTTAGGAGTAGCGATATATGGCAGTAACGGTTCTGGTCGTAGATGACTCAGGGTTCTTTCGACGCCGCTTAGTTGAGATATTTGAGGCTGATCCTAGGTTAACAGTGATTGGAACCGCGAATAATGGTCGTGAAGCAGTAGAGAAGGTGCTAGCGCTCTCTCCTGATGTTGTGACTATGGATTATGAAATGCCTATCTTAGATGGTATTTCAGCTGTCTCAAATATCATGAAGCTAAAGCCAACACCAGTATTGATGTTTTCATCTCTGACTCATGAAGGCGCTAAGATCACATTAGATGCGTTAGAAGCTGGTGCTGTTGATTTTATGCCAAAGAATTTCGAGGATATTTCTCGTGATTCTGCTGTGGTAAAGCATGCTTTAGTAGAGCGAGTTCTTACTGTCGCTCGGACTCGATTGGCGCGCTCTACTACTGAGCTACGAAGTATTGCCCCCAAAATAGCCCCTAAACCTATTGTCACTGAACGCGGTGTTATTATTCCTCGTTCACGAAAACGCGTCAGTTTAGTTGCAATAGGCACTTCCACAGGTGGGCCAATGGCACTTCAAACAGTTTTGAGTAAGCTGCCGAAAGGGTTCTCTGCTCCCATTGTTGTGGTTCAGCATATGCCTGCCGCATTTACAGGGGCATTTGCAGAACGGCTCAATAATTTATGCCAGATAACCGTAAAGGAAGCCAAAGATGGGGATCGCCTTGAGGCGGGAGTGGCTTTATTAGCACCTGGTGGTAAGCAAATGATGGTAGATTCTCGTCATGGTGGGTGTGTACGTATTTTAGAAGGTGATGAACGGCTTAATTATAAACCGTCTGTTGATGTTACCTTTGGTTCCGCTTCTAAGTGTTACCCAGGAAAAGTATTGTCAGTCGTAATGACAGGAATGGGCGTTGATGGCAGAGAGGGCGCTCGAATGTTAAAGAATTCAGGATCAAGAGTTTGGATACAAAGTGAAGAGTCATGTGTCATTTATGGTATGCCTATGGCGATTGAAAAAGCCAATCTTGCTGATGACATTATTGACCTTAATCATATTGGTGAACGAATCTCTCGTGAGGTCTCTTAGTGGATTTTGTTACTCTCGGTGGTTTATTTCTTGCTTTTAGTTCTGTTTTTTTAGCGAACTGGCTAGGGGGAGGGGAAGTTGTTTTACTGCTTAATTTACCTTCTGCGATTATTGTTATTGTTGGGAGTATAGGTGCTACTTTGATGCAAAGTAGCATTCAGGACGCTCTACGTGCTTTTTATCTTGCGAAGTGGAGTGTTTTCCCTCCTGTTTATGATTTTGCTTTCGCTAAAGCATTTATCGTTGAGTTGTCACAAAAAGCGCGCCAAACCTCTTTGTTCTCTTTGGAAGAAGATATTGAATTATTTTCTAACCCATTTGCCTCACGAGCTTTGCAAATGGCGATTGATGGGACTGACCCAGAGTTACTGGTGGATCGCTTACATGATGAAGCCAATCGTATCCATGATAAACGCATGGCGAGCGTCAGCTTCTTAGAATCCATCGGTGGGTATGCTCCAACGCTGGGTATCATGGGATCAGTACTGGGTCTCATTCAAGCAATGGCAAACTTAAATAGTCCCACGGCATTAGGACATGGTATCGCAGTCGCTTTTGTATCAACACTTTACGGACAAGGTTTTGCTAATTTAGTTGTGTTTCCTATTGTTAAAAAGCTAGCTTCTTACGCGGATCAAGAGTTGTTATATCATCAACTTATTATTGACGGTGTGCATGGTGTTGCCACTGGAAAGCATCCGCAAAGGCTTGAAATAGAGTTAAATAGCTATGAGTGATGACAAGGCTCATTCATCTCGTAGAAGGCAAGTTCGTAAGCCGTCATTTTCTAGTAGTACTCAAGGGCGTGACCGCTGGATACTTTCCTATGCAGATTTTATCACCTTGTTGTTTGCTTTTTTTGTAGCGTTGTATTCGATATCTCTTCAAACACAAGGGCATGATCAACGTTTAACAGAAACGCTCAATGGTGTTTTTAATGCGGTTCAAAAGTCGATTAAGCCGATTAATATTGGTCAGCCTATTATTGGCGATCCCAAAGAGCAGGAGGTGGTAGACACTAAGGTTATTCCTGCAAATCCACCAACTATAAATGAACCACAACAAGTTGTTGCTCCCCCTAATGCACTTCCTCAGCCGACCATTTACGATGTGTTAAATAATGTTGTTACTAGTCAGTTTGAATCCCTTCAGCAGTCGGGCAAGATATCTGTTACAGAGTCTGCAAATTGGGTGAATCTAGAGCTCAAGTCCGCGTTGTTATTTAGGGAGGGGGAATATCAGCTGACGAATGAGGCGGTGGCATTATTAATTGTTATTAGCCAGGTTTTACAAAGCTATCCTGCTCCTGTTTTAGTGGATGGAAACACTGATGATCTTGCCGTAACGTCAAGTCGCCTTATGTCAAATTGGCATTTATCCAGTTTGAGAGCTTCTTCCGTTGTTGATGAACTGGTTTATCGCGGTGTGGATCCAAAATTAATTGCTCCGATTGGCTTTTCTAGTGAACACCCTAAAGTTCGAAATACGAGCACTCAAGCGCGACAGCAAAATCGCCGGGTTGTACTTCGTATCAGTAAAGTTCGATCGGCAAATTTACATGATTACTTGTTCAAATAACTTTTTACTGTATATGATTACCATGCAATCGTAGGCAAAATAATAACGTAGGATCTTAGAGGGTTTAGAGTGCACATTTGGGCAGTAGCAAATCAAAAAGGCGGCGTTGGAAAAACTACCTCGGTGGTAGCTTTAGCAGGATTGTTGGCTGATGCTGGAAACAGAGTACTAATGATGGACTTAGACCCTCATGGTTCTTTGACTAGTTATTTTCGATTTGATCCAGATTCTATAGAGCACAGTGCTTATGACTTATTTCAAGTCAGTGGAAAGATTCCTGTCAGTCTTCCGAGGCAATTGATATTAGAAACTGGGCACCCTAATTTGTCTTTATTACCTGCGTCTACTGCATTGGCGACACTGGAAAGACATGCTCAAGCCAAAGGTGGTATGGGGCTAGTTGTTTCTAAGGCGCTTGCTATTTTATGGGAAGATTATGATTATGTGCTAATCGACAGCCCACCGGTTTTAGGTGTGTTAATGATTAATGCTTTAGCGGCTTGTCAGAAATTAATTATTCCAGTGCAAACTGAGTTTTTGGCCATTAAAGGACTAGAGCGTATGGTTCGAACGCTTACAATGATTAATCGAGCGAGAAAACGCCCTGTTCCCTACATTATAGTGCCAACTTTGTTTGACAGAAGAACGCAGGCATCCAATAAAAGCTTGCGCAGCTTAAAAGATACCTATGACGAATTAGTATGGCAATCTGTGATACCTATTGATACGAAATTAAGAGATGCGAGTACCGCTGGTGTTGCCCCTTCAGCACTCGATGCAAATGCTAGAGGTGTAAAAGCTTACGAGAGCCTCATGAATACCTTATTGAATCCAGTGGACTGATTAGGATTATGAAAGACTCTAAAACGAAAGACGCAGCGATGATTGGTCCTCAGATAGCTCTCCAGCATTATCTTGATGATTTATTGCAAGAAGCGACACAGATTGATTTAGTTGATGAGCGAGAAAAAGTTACAGAAGACGCTTTATCGGAAAACGTTGATTTAGAAGAGACCTTGCCCTCTAAGTCAGAAGAATGTCAGATAGTAGATGATGGTATTGTGGAAAGTGTGCCTTTGGACACACTTGATAGCGCATTCTCAGAATTTGAAGCGGCAACTATAGAAGAGCTAAAGTTTGAAGAGCATAAAATATCACTACCTAATGATGATATTACTCTAGATACTGTTGAGCCAGAGCCAAGAAGATTTGTCGACAAAACAGAAGCCTTACCTTGGGCTACGGGTCGCTTTGAATGCCTGCTGTTTTACGTCGGTGGTTTGAAGATGGCAGTACCTTTAATTGAACTGGGTGGTATTTTTCAGAGTGATAAAGGTAGATTAACGTCTATTTTTGGTCAGCCTGATTGGTTTATGGGGGTTGCTAACGTAGGAGAGTTTAACCTGCGTTGTGTGGATACTGCGCGCTGGGTTATGCCGAATCATTATTTAGGTGAGTTAAAAGAAAATTTCAAATTTGTCATTCAATTAGATCGCTCCGATTGGTCATTAGGTTGTGAGCGAGTAGCAGATGCTATCTCATTAGACCCCTCACAAGTTAAATGGCGAAGTGATCGTAGTAAAAGGCCATGGTTGGCGGGTACTGTTATTGATCATATGTGTGCCATACTGGATGTTCAGGGCTTTATTGAGCTATTAGATGATCCTAATAATGGATTTAAAAACCATCTTAAATAGCAGTGTATTGAGTATTTTACTATTTTAAGGAATTGATGTGACGACAACAGGTAAAGCGCTAAAAGAATCTAAACAAGTAGAAGATCCAATGCTTCAATGGGTGACATTTCGTTTAGAGCATGAGACATATGGCGTGAATGTTATGCAGATTAAAGAGGTGCTGCGTTATACCGAGATTGCACCTGTTCCAGGAGCGCCTAGTTTTGTACTTGGTATTATTCATTTACGTGGCACTGTTGTTACTGTGATTGATACGCGCCAGCGTTTTGATCTGCCTTCTGGTGATATTACGGATGCCACTCGTATCATGATAGTAGAGTTAGATGGTCACGTTGTTGGGATCATGGTCGACTCCGTGTCTGAAGTGGTGTATTTACGTCAATCGGAAGTCGAAGTTGCTCCGAATGTTGGTAATGATGATTCATCAAAGTTTATTCAAGGCGTGTGCCACAAAAATGATATTCTGCTTATTTTGGTAGATCTTGATAAACTTCTATCTGAAGATGAGTGGTCTGAAATAGGCTCAATGTAAGTTTGAAGGTGATGGTGCTCGATGGAATCTCAATGGTTGTTTAATCTACTGCTTACTTTTCAGTTCTTACTTTTAGTGGCGTTAGCAGTATGGGCGATGCGTTTATCAAAGCGTATGAAGCAGATGACACTCCAGCAGCAAGAAGACAATATAAATCAAAAAAAACAGGTGCAAGTATTAGCATCTGGTTCTATCGGGATGGGGCGTCGGTTGGTTGCTATTGAGAAGAAACTCAATATGGCTGTTGAGCGACAAACTGAAATTTTGTCTAAAGAAGGTAACGTGTCTTATAATCGTGCGATGGAGTTGCTGGCAATGGGGGCAACAGTAGATGATCTTGTTTCCAAATGTGGCTTGATCAGAGCCGAAGCGGAATTGATTAGTTTATTGAAAAAAGAAGCGCATCGTAATTCTGATTATCATTAAATGCGGTTAATCTAGAGGCCATTTATTTTTAATAGTGTGTGCAAAGGCGATAATCTCAGCGACGGCTAGGTATAAGGCTTCTGGTATTTCCTCACCCAGCTCAAGAGTGCTGAGCATTTCTACTAGCTCAGGGCTTTGATGCAGAACCACATCATGCTCCTTTGCTACCGCCATAATCTGTTCAGCTAAATACCCTGAACCTTTCGCTACTACGGTCGGAGCTAGAGTATAATCGTACTTCAGTGCCACTGCTTTTTTCATTAGGTCCTCACATCAATTAAAGACGCTCTGTTTGGTGTGTCTGTTTTACTTTCTTTTAGAGTCGTGTGAAAGGCTTCCAGTCTTTGTACTTCAATGTCTTTATTTTTTAGTTGTTGCTTTAAATTATTGATTTGTTGTTTTATCGCAACTGTCGTTTCTGTTTTCTCAGCTGCAAACATAATTCCAACCGTATTTCCTTGAATACTGACTCTTGCTTCGAACCTCCCTGTTTCTTCAAAATCAAAATTTAGTTTTACTAGCCAGCGTCGTTCATGCTCAGGTGTTGTGTTATCTTGAGGGTCTTTGTCTATTTTTAATTGTACTAAGCTGCTGCTTTGGTTGTCTTTTATGGGTAACTCTATGTGTAATGGATAAATCTGAGTGTTAGTTTGGCTAAGTTCAGCAAGGTGTCTTAGTTGGTTGGTAGTGACTCGCTCGATGGCATTAGCAATTTGTTCTGTAGGAAAGTTAGCAGGTCGCTGGGTTGATTGTTCATTGGATAGGTTATCCAGTTTTGTAAGATTTATTTTGAGATCGGTATTTAAGCTTGGCGATGCATTTTTCAATAAGGATTCAGAGAATGCCCCACTTGTGTGAATCGCATTTTTCATTGCTTCAGGTGATTGTGTTAATTGATCTAAAGAGGGAAGCCCTTGTATAAGCTGTGCCAATGCTCGCTGAGATTGAACTGTTAATGACGAATTTTGAGCATTGTTAATGATTTGTAATTGCTTGATCAGTTGAGACATTTCAGAATTTGAAAGCTGTTTTGGTAAACTTTGTTTTAATGCTTCGATTGGCGGTGATGTTACCTGAGTCGTCTTGTTGGGTATGACTTGTAAGTTATTGTTTGCATCCAGTAGTACACGGACTGACTCCCCTTTTTGTAGCGGGATTTGGCTAGTGATTTGTAATGTATTCTGGCCATCAGAAACATTGGTCAAGTTGACTCCTTTCAACGCTGTTGACTGGGATAGTGCGGTTAGCGTTATGATGCGAGAAGCAAGCGTTAGGTTATTGATGTTTAGCGGTGCTCCGTCGGCTGTTGCTTTAGGGAAGTTGAGGCTTGCCTGGTTCGGAGGCGATAAGGATATTTTGGCATTTTGCGCATCTATTGAAATCTTTGGACCTGTGTTAATCAAAGTGAAAGAGTGTTGTTCTGGGCTACTTGCGCGCAGTAGTTGTACTGGTTTTCCTTCAAATGACAGGTTATCACTGCCGTGAATTCGTATTAGGCTTAAGTTCTGTATTAATTTAATTTCACTTTGTAATTGGCTGATGGTACCTATATTTCCAGATGGGCGAGAAGAAGCTTGGCCTTGTGCTATTGGACTGGCTGAATTGTTGACATCTGGGATCATGTGGCAGCTCACGTGTTCGTTATTTGAAAGTGTTTCACATATAATGAGAACTATTTATTACTTACTAGCACAGTAGTAAGTCTACTTTGTTATTTTTTACTTGCATGGATATATTTTTGTACTCGGATATTTCTTTAACCATATCAGATTTATGGGTTGAGCGAGGAGAAAGCGATCTTTTGAATGGCTTGTCTTTTTCTGCTCGGTCTGGCGATGTGATTCATATTACTGGGGCGAATGGCGCAGGTAAAAGCTCCTTTTTTAAAGTATTGGTTGGCTTACTCCCTGCGTTAAGTGGTTCTATTGTATTTAATGGTAAGAGTGTATTTAAATATCGTCAAAACTTGCTTGAAAATACGCTTTATATAGGACACTTGACGGGACTAAATAGCGCTCTCAGTGTTATTGAGAATTTACGTTGGTATTTACCGTCTTGCTCGATACTGAAAATTGAAGAGGTACTCGATGATCTGAATATGCTGACATTTATTGATACGCCAGTACAGCAATTGTCAGCAGGTCAATTACGGCGTGTAGCGTTGGTGAGGCTTTGGTTGTCAAAAAAGGCCATTTGGTTATTAGACGAACCTTTTACCGCTCTGGACCAAAGTTTAATTACTTTACTTGAGTCAAAAATAGCAGCGCATGCTCAGTCTGGCGGTATCGTAATATTCGCTTCGCACTTATCCCTAACCGATTTGGTTCATCAACGAGTGGAGCTTTAAAGAATGACCTATTTTTCATTTTTTAAAGCTGAGTGTCTGACGCTTTTCCGTAATAAACAAAGAGTGATAAATGCCTTACTTTTTTTTGTTATGGTGATTGTGTTGTTTCCTTTGGGAATAGACCCATCCGTGGCTTTTTTATCCCCTGCTTCGGGAGGCATTATTTGGTGTGCTGCAGCATTGGCTATCATTATTGCTTTAGAAGGTATGTTTAAAGACAGTTATGCGGAAGGTACGTTAGAGCAATTAATTATTAGTGGGCTGTCAGTGCCTTGGTTGGTGATAATTAAAGTTAGCGTACATTGGTTCGCAGTACTTATCCCTTTGTTATTGTTAACGCCTATCTTTGCACAAATGCTCTTTTTGCCTGCGGGTAGTTTGTCATTATTGTTATGGACGTTATTGCTGGGTACACCAGGGTTGTTTTTGATTGGGAGTGTTGGGGCGGCCTTAACCGTCTCTTTAAAGCAAGGGGCGATGTTGATGGTGTTGCTTATTTTACCTTTCTATTTCCCTATTATTATCTTCTCTACCTCTGCACTTAAAGCGATACAATTTGGTTTTCCTTATTCTGGGTTATTGGCTCTATTAGCGGCTATTTCATTGTTGTCTTTAGTCGTATCGCCGGTGATGACTTCTCTCTGTATTAAAGCGAGTGTGCGTTAATGAATTGGATTTGGTTTCATAAATTAGGCTCGCCTAAATGGTTTTATCAGTGGTCAAGTAAATGGGCATTACCGATTTTTAGCATTGGCCTGTTAGGGGTTGTTGTAGGGGGAGTGTGGGGATTAGGTTTTGCACCTACCGATTACCAGCAGGGCGACACTTATCGGATTATTTATGTACATGTACCTGCTGCTGTTTTAGCGCAGTCTTGTTATTTTTCGTTAGGTATTGCTGGCTTAGTTTACTTGGTTTGGCAAATGAAAATGGCCCCCATATTTATTAAGTCCATGGCGCCTATTGGCGCGACTATGGCGGCGATAGCATTATTATCTGGTGCTATCTGGGGGAAGCCCACATGGGGGACTTGGTGGGTATGGGATGCAAGATTAACCTCAGTTTTAGTGCTGTTCATCTTATATATGGGCATTATTGCTCTGCAAAATACGCTAGAAGATATTTCGTTAGCAAATCAAGCCGCAGCGGTAGTGAGTGTTTTAGGACTTATTAATTTGCCTATTATTAAGTATTCAGTGGATTGGTGGAATACTTTACACCAGCCTGCCTCGTTTAGTTTGGTGGAAAAGCCCACAATGCCTATTGAAATGTGGTTGCCCTTGTTGATTGTCGTCGTTGGTTTTTATTGTATGGCTGCAGGACTAGTGATGTGGCGTATGCAATCAGAGATTTTATGTCGAGAGCGTCGAACTAAATGGGTCAAAGAAGAGGTAATGAAGCATGGCGTTTGATAGCTTAGCTGATTTTTTTACCATGGGAACTCATGGTGCTTTTGTGTGGTCTACCTATGGCTTAGTCTTGGTGATCTTCATCGGACTTATAGCGAATACGCTAAGAACACGCCGTAAAGCTTTACAGCAGTTAAAAAAACGTTATTTAAGAGAGTCTGATTGACCGTGAATGCCATTCGAAAAAAGCGTCTTATTACCCTTTCCGTCATAGTATTTATTCTTAGTGCTGTTATTGGGTTAGTAATGTATGCGCTTCAGCAAAATATCAATCTATTTTATTCACCAACGCAAATAGTGATGGGCGAAGCGCCAGAAAATACGACAATTCGTGCTGGTGGTATGGTAGTAGTTGGTAGCGTTCATCGTAATGTAGATACTCTTGATGTCAGTTTTGAGGTGACTGATTTTAAGCATACGGTACGAATTCAGTATCAAGGGATACTTCCTGATCTTTTCCGAGAAGGGCAAGGCATTGTTGCTCAAGGAAAACTGGTTAACAAACACACCTTTATTGCTTCTCAAGTCTTAGCCAAACATGATGAAAAATATATGCCACCAGAAATCACAGAGGCTTTAAAAAAAGGGTCGAAATCGACTGTCAATAATCCATCTATTACTCGTGAACCTTAGGCTTTTATGATTCCTGAAATTGGACACTTTGCATTAATACTGGCTTTGTTTTTTTCTCTTTGTCTTGCGGTTGTGCCGTTAATTGGTTATTGGCAAAAGAATTCAGCCTTATTGTATACCGCACGACCTTTGACCTTTTTGATGTCATTTTTTGTTCTGATGAGCTTTCTTGTGTTGGCGTGGTCATTCGTCACAGATGACTTCTCGGTGCTCTATGTTAGCCATAACTCAAATAGCCATTTACCTATTTGGTATAAGTTTAGTGCTATTTGGGGGAGTCATGAGGGTTCATTACTTTTGTGGGTATTGATCCTAGCTGGCTGGAGTTCTGCGGTCGCATTAAAAAGTCATACCTTACCAAGAGAAGTCAGTCCTGTTGTGTTGAGTGTATTGGGTATGGTGGCACTGGGCTTCTTGTCTTTTATGTTATTTACATCCTCTCCTTTTGTTCGTCAGTTACCTGGAATTCCAGTAGATGGGCAGGATTTAAATCCTTTGCTGCAAGATATAGGTCTGATTATCCATCCTCCAATGTTATACATGGGGTATGTGGGATTTTCTGTTGCCTTTGCCTTTGCTATTGCTGCATTAATTACTGGTAATCTAAATGCATCTTGGGCTCGTTGGACAAGGCCATGGACGTCACTATCTTGGGCTTTTTTAACTCTGGGTATTACGCTCGGCAGTTGGTGGGCTTATTACGAGCTTGGTTGGGGTGGTTGGTGGTTTTGGGATCCTGTTGAAAACGCCTCATTTATGCCTTGGCTGGCCGGAACGGCATTAGTTCACTCACTTGCGGTGACAGAAAAACGCGGGGTATTTAAGAGCTGGACAGTATTGCTGGCTATTTTTACTTTTAGTTTGTCACTATTAGGCACCTTTTTAGTAAGGTCAGGCGTTTTAACGTCAGTACATGCTTTTGCTGCAGATCCGACCCGAGGTATTTATATTCTCGTTTTATTGGTGCTACTGATTGGCGGAAGTTTAGTGCTTTACGGCTTTCGTGCAGGGCAAGTTAGGTCGAGTGCATCATTTGGGCTGACAGGACGTGAAGCTTGGTTGTTGTTAAATAATATATTATTGACGGTTTTGACATTAACCGTCCTATTAGGCACCTTATACCCTCTGATTTTTGACGTATTAGGGCTAGGACGTATTTCTGTCGGTGCGCCTTATTTTAATACGGTCTTTTCTCCAATTGCGCTTTTGCTTATTGTCTTTATGGCAGTTGGTCCCTTATCTAAATGGCATAAGACAAAATCGACCGTGTTACTAAAAGCGACTTTGTTACCTGCACTACTTTCGGTTGTTATCGCTGGAACTATAAGCTACTTCTATTCATTAGGTGGGGTGGGGTGGTTAGCATTAGGTGTTGCGTTTTGGGCGTTAATACTCACGTTTAAAGATTGGTTTGACAAGGTGTCATCGGGTGTAAAAGGTATTATCCCCAGAGCACGGCAATTACCGCGTAACTATTATGGAATGATGGTCGCTCATCTTGGCATGGTTGTTACGCTCATTGGTATCTTATTAGTGAGTACCAGTAGTGGCGAAGCAACGTTAAAAGTATCGCCAGGAGAGACGGTTTCCTTTTCAGGTTATGAATTTCATTTTGATGGTATTTCGCATTTGAAAGGGCCTAATTACATTGCTGATCGTGGAGAAATTACCGTTTCTAAAAACGGTCAATTTGTAACCTTATTGAAGCCTGAAAAACGTTTTTATTCAGCAAGTCGTCAGGTAATGACAGAAGCGGGTTTAGATGCAGGCTTTACAAGGGATCTTTATGTTTCACTAGGTGAACCGCTAAAAGAGGGTGCATGGAGCATACGTATTTATATGAAAGCATTTGTTCGCTGGATTTGGTTTGGCGGCTTAATGATGATGGGAGGTGGATTGTTGTCTGCTTTGGATAAACGGTATCGTACCAAAGTAGGAGGTAATGATGCGTAAGTTAGCATTATTTTTTCCACTTCTTATATTTGTAGGCTTAGTTGTGGCTATGTATAAACAGCTAGGCGTTAATCCAGAATATATGCCTTCAGCATTGATAGGCAAGCCAGTACCTAATTTTACGTTAGTATCTTTGCAAACCAATAAAGTTTTAGATCCATCCGTATTACCTAAGCGAGCCTACTTACTTAACTTTTGGGCGACTTGGTGTCCGACTTGTGAGATGGAACATGCCTATCTAACGAAACTTGCTAAGCAAGGTATTTTAATAGTGGGGATTGATTACAAAGATGACCAAGCAAAAGCACAGCAGTGGTTGGTGACTAAAAGTAACCCTTATCAAACCGTATTGATGGATGAGCTGGGAAAATTTGGTGTTGATATGGGAGTCACTGGAGCGCCAGAAACATTTGTAGTGAATAGTGACGGTATTATTGTTTATCGTTACCAAGGCGCGATGAGTGAGCTTGTTTGGCAGGAAATGAAAGGTTACTTAAAATGAAAGCCATCAAATCTCTGGTTATCCTGATGACTTTATTATTATCTTCCTATGCGTTGTCTGAGTCGTTACTGACATTTAGTAGTGCATTAAATCAGACGCGTTTTCAGTCCTTAGTGAAAGAACTGCGTTGCCCTAAATGCCAAAATCAAGATTTGGCAGATTCGCAATCTGCGATAGCGAAGGACCTAAAGGCACAGATTTACGAGATGATTGAGCAGGATAAAACAGACCAAGAAATTGTTGATTATATGGTCGCACGTTACGGTGATTTTGTTTTATATCGTCCAAAATATTCCGCAGCCACCTCTATTCTCTGGGTTGGTCCTGGCGCATTTTTAGTGATCGGATTGATGATCTTTGTGTCCGTCGTTTATCGAAATAAAACGAGAAAAGCAGGAGAAGAGTCATGATGTTACTGTGGTTAGTAATGGCATTGATGATGGTAGGTGGGCTGGCTTTTCTGTTTTTTTCAGTCAAAACTATGATGGTTAATGATAAGAGTCGTGTCGCTCAGCAATTTATTCAGGTACGACAAACAGAAATAGCAAGTGAGCAAGAGGTCGGGCGTCTTACCGCTGCAGAAGCAGAGACATTATTAAAAGATCTTCAGGCAGAAGCAAAGAGTACTGCACTACCTAAGCTGTCGCCTCGGTCTCATCGATTGACTGTGATCCGAGTGCTATTCTCGACAAAGTATGTTTGCTTGGCTATGTTTTCGGTCATTGTTTTGGGGAGTGTGATCTTATATCAATCTTTGGGGTATTCCAAAGATGTGGCTTTTACACAGTTATTAGCGATGAAAGCGAATACGGCAAAGAGTACACTTGATTTTTTAGCATATCGAAGCCGACGTTATGATCGTGCGGAAGATTGGTATTATGAAGCGAATGAGTTAATGGCCGCTTCACAATATACTAAAGCGGTAGCAGGTTTTAAAAAGGCGTTATCTCGATTACCTGAAGGTTCACCAGACAGAGCTGAAGTGTTAGGGAAATACGCTCAAGCGGTGTTTTACAAAAATGGTAATATCAGTACACCTGAAATGGATGAATTGGTTAAGCAAGCACTGTCACTTGAACCTAAAAATGCAACTTCATTAGGACTCAGAGGCATCTCGGCTTTTGATCATAAGGAATATCTTCAGGCCGTTTTAGCATGGCAAGACGCCGCTCGTTATAATGATAATGCGACAGAACGACAAACATTATTAGGCGCTATACAGAGTGCTCGGCAAGCTGGCAATATTAGTTATCAACAAGTACCAGCGTTAGTGACTCAACAAATTAGCCTTAAAATCCTATGGGATAAAAAAGTCACCTGGCACTCTGATGATGTGTTGTTAGTTTATGCCGTGGTATCAGGTCAGAAAATGCCGATAGCAATACGTCGAGTATACCCAGAGGACTTTGACCGACCTATTACTCTAACGAATTTAGATAACCTTATGTCAAAAATGTCTCTAGAAGATGTCGATAAAGTTGATCTTATTGTAAAACTCTCAAAGAGTTCAGCGAAAGACCTGACAAAAGGGAAGATAATCGGTATAAAAAAAGCGATATATTCAAACACTAAGACGATTTATGCAATCAATGTGACCTTATAATTGAAACCTAAGGCACTTCGTTTGATAATAGCGTTAACTTTATTGATTTAATTCGGAAAAATGCAATGGACTTTAGCTTGCGTGAGTGGCTAATCTTAATTGGAGTTGTAGTGATTGTTGCAATTCTAGTTGATGGATTTCGTCGATATAAAAAAGGCCAGCAATTTACTCAGGAAGAAGATGAGGATTTTGTCGACCCTGAAGAGTTAGTACGTGAGGCCACAGTAAGAAGAGAGTTACCTAATGGTGGTGCTCGACCTGTTTCTTCAGAGGGAGAGCGCTCAACAACCAATCCGAGAACTAATGCGTTTGAAAGTGCACGACAAACGGTGAATTCACCGCTTGCAGAGGTGCCGCACAAAGTAGATTCTGGTCCTACACTGGAGCGTGACGAAAACCTTCATCTTGATGAACTCGCTTCTTTAGTGCCTCATCGAGAGTCTGGTTCAGATACGGAGCAAAACTATTCAGATGATCATTTTGATGACTATGACTCAAATCAGGTTGAAGGTGATGACTTGAATATTGGTGATGAGACACCTCACACTGAGCGTGCAGAAGAGAGCGATTATGAACGTGATTACTCGAGCGTAGATGTTACTCAACTGACTCCTCACGGCAGTGCATATGATCTTGCTGATGAAGAAGAGCGCGACAATGATGATGCGGCTGAAATAGAAGAGGTGATCGTTATTAATACGTTCTCTCCTGAAGGACAAACCTTTGCCGGTATTGAATTACTGCAACTCGTTTTAAATTGCGGGATGCGTTATGGAGATATGGATATATTTCATCGCCATGAAGAAGGTTTTGATCGTGGCCGTGTACAGTTTAGTATGGCTAACGCAATTGAGCCTGGTACGTTTGATTTAGACACTATGGGGGAAAGTAATTGCCCTGGTGTGAGTTTCTTTATGGGCTTGCCTGGTCCGAAAGATAGCATGAAAGCTTTTGATTTTATGTTAGAAACGGCACAAGCTTTAGTACGTAATTTAGGTGGAGAGCTGCGCGATGAGCGTCGCAGTCCGATGAGTGAGCAGACTATTGCTCATTGCCGTCAACGTATACGAGACTTTGAACGACGACGTTTAATGAAACGTAAACCTTAATCTTTTCTATCAAGGCCCTAAGGGGCCTTGATTGTTTCTATCTCTTGTTCGGTTTTATTTCGAGTTTTCTTTATGAGTCACACTAACGACACAACCCAAGAACAGATGCTGGCTTTAGTTCAGCAGTTAAATGATTACAGCTATGCTTACCATGTAAAAGATAATCCATTAGTTCCTGATGCGGAATACGATCGTTGTTATCGTCAATTACAAGATATAGAGGCAAATCACCCAGCATGGGTTCAAGCAGACTCTCCTACGCAGCGTGTAGGAGAGAAACCAGACAGTGGTTTTGCTAATGTCCCGCATACGGTCCCTATGCTCTCTCTTGATAATGCTTTTGATAACCCATCATTAGTAGATTTTGATCAACGTATTAAAAAACTACTAGATAGTAAAAAAGTTACCTATTGCTGTGAACCTAAGCTTGATGGTTTGGCGATTAGTTTACGCTATGAAAAGGGTCGTTTAGTAAGCGGGGTAACCCGAGGCGATGGTTTGTCTGGCGAAGACATAACTTCCAATATAAAAACAATATATTCTGTTCCATTGTCTTTGCGAACAGCGACACCTCCACCAGTATTAGAGGTGCGTGGTGAGATTTATATGCCGAAAGAAGGCTTCGAAAAACTTAATCAACAAGCGGTAGAGCGAGGCGATAAGCCGTTTGTTAACCCCAGAAATGCAGCAGCAGGTTCATTGCGTCAACTAGATCCAAAGATCACGGCATCACGGCCATTGGTTATGTGTGCCTATTCAATTGGTTATGTGGAAGGTTGGGATCAGCCAGACAGTCATTATGATGGTTTGTTACAGCTGGGCGAGTGGGGCTTTCGAATCAATGACCTGATGAAGACGGTAGAGGGCGCGGCAGGGTGCATTGAGTATTATGAAATGCTCAACGAACAACGCCCTGACTTGTCTTATGACATAGACGGTATTGTTTATAAAGTTGATCAGATTGACCTGCAAGAAGAGCTTGGTTTTATTGCTCGTGCGCCACGCTGGGCAATTGCTCGAAAATTTCCTGCTCAAGAAGAAGTTACGCGTATTTTAGGTGTTGATTTTCAAGTGGGTCGTACCGGTGCGATTACACCTGTAGCCCGCTTAGCTCCGGTGTTTGTTGGCGGTGTTACTGTATCTAATGCGACCTTACATAATAAAGATGAAATTGCGCGTTTAGGTGTGAAGGTAAATGATTATGTCGTCATACGGCGTGCTGGTGACGTGATACCACAAGTTGTTCAGGTATTAGAAGATCGACGTGTGGAAGAGGAAACGACTTTCGTTACTTTTCCTGATATTTGCCCTGTCTGTGGTTCTGATCTAGAACAGGTTGAAGGTGAAGCGGTTATTCGATGTACTGGCGGTTTGGTTTGCGCCGCGCAATTAAAAGAATCTCTTAAGCACTTTGTTTCTCGAAAAGCGATGGACATCGATGGTTTAGGTGATAAATTGATCGAACAGTTAGTTGATCAAAAGTTATTAGAAACCCCCGTTGATATATTTACTCTGTCAGAGAAAAAAGACGCGCTATTATCAATGGAAAGAATGGGACAAAAGTCAGTTGATAAGTTGCTAAAGGCAATTGATATTGCGAAAAAAACGCAATTCAATCGCTTTATTTATGGCTTAGGTATCCGTGAAGTCGGTGAGGCAACAGCACGTTCATTGACGGAACATTTTTCTGAACTAGAGTTGCTTATGCAAGCGGATCAAGACGCGCTGATTGAAGTGGATGATGTCGGTCCTATTGTGGCCCAGCATGTAAGATTGTTCTTTGAACAAGAGAAAAATGTCACAACTATTCAAGGTTTGCTGGATGCAGGTATTGAATGGGAGAGGAAGGTGGCTGTTGACGAAAGCGATCTGCCCTTGGTTGGAAAAACCTATGTGGTAACAGGCTCGTTGAGTCAGTTTTCTCGTGATCAAGTAAAAGATAAGCTGCAAGTGCTCGGTGCGAAAGTGAGTGGTTCGGTGTCAGCAAAAACAGATTGTTTGGTTGCTGGTGAAAAAGCGGGATCAAAATTGACGAAAGCTCAGAGTTTGAATATTCCTATCCTGGATGAAGCGGGTATCATCGCTTTATTAAAAACTCATGGAGTTGTCTAATTGGATACTTTAATTCCCTATGAGTCATTGGCTGTAGAAACACTGATGACTATTCTTGATGATATTGTGTCTCGTGAAGGTACTGACTACGGTGATTATGATTTATCTGCTGAACAGAAGCGCCAGCAAGCCGTAGCAGTGCTAAAAAGTGGAGAGGCAGTGCTATTGTTTGATACAGAAAGTGAAACGATAAAAATGGTGCCGAAAGATACATTAGGACACTACGACCTTATATGAGGTCATAGAGTCCTAATTAATGTTAAGGTTTTGTCTTTTTTTGAGCGGAATCTTCTTGTACACAATGATTGATATTGTGATCCATAATGCGAGAAGGTTCTTCTCCTGTGTTTCTTCCGACTACTTTCGCAGGTACTCCGGCAACGGTAGTATGATGTTCTACAGACTCTAATACGACGCTACTCGCACCAACTTTAGAGCCTACTCCAATTTCTATATTACCTAATATTTTTGCTCCAGCACCGATTAACACACCGGAACGGATTTTGGGGTGTCTATCCCCATGTTCTTTTCCGGTGCCGCCTAACGTGACGGATTGCAGAATAGAGACATTGTCTTCAATAATGCAGGTCTCACCTACGACCAAGCCGGTTGCATGGTCAAGCATGATGCCACAGCCAATCGTTGCTGCTGGATGAATATCCACGCTAAACACCATCGACATTTGACCTTGTAGGTACAGGGCTAAGCTTTTACGATTTTTTTTCCACAGCCAATTTGCAACACGGTAGGTTTGTAAGGCGTGAAACCCTTTAAAGAAGAGCAGCGGCGTGGTTAAGCAATCACAAGCCGCGTCTCTTTCTTTTATCGAGAGAATATCTTGCTCGATACTTTCTACAATACCGGAGTTACGGTCAGACATCGCCTCGTCAAATACCTCTCTAAGCACCATCGCAGGTATAGATATACTGTCCAATTTACTGGCGAGTAAAAAGCTAAGTGCTGAGCTGAGGGACTCGTGTCTAAGAATGGTAGTATTGAAATAACTTGCTAGAATCGGCTCATCTAATGCGAGCTTTTTTGCTTCAGCTTGTAAAGATGGCCATAAGTTGCCAGAAGTCACGGCATTGTTCATTGTATTACTCAAGGGCTATTTACCTATGTTAATTCGCAGCTAAAATGTAAGTTATGGTGTTAGCATGAAACAAAACAAGGGCTAAGACATAATTGCCACAGATATGGAGACAGTATGACTAAAAAAACCGTTGCCGATGCATTACATGTATTCTACGAGCTAAATTCTACGTTCGCGGATGCTTATTGGGAAACCAACGATATTAATCAAAAAGATCGTTTTTTTGCTATGAAGAGCATGTTACAAGATGAGCTAGATGAACTCCATAAATTGAGTGTACAAGATCATATTTATCCTTATGAGTCGATTAACCCAGGTGTTTTTCAGTTACGTGATGAGCTAAATTCATTACTGCTTGATTTGAATCATGTGGTGTTGCGGTTAAAAACGCGAAGTCGCTTTGTGGCTCTAATTCCAAGTGCATGTGGGCTTTTTGAGCTGTAAACAAAAACAGCCACTAATTTCACATAAGACGTTAGTGGCTGTGTGTTTATCTTCAGGAGTGTGCTTGGCTGCGTTTTAATGCTCTGATGACAAATCGATTTGGGTGTAACTTATTCATAATACTTTGCTCTATTGGAGACGGCGTATTCGCAATCAAGCTAGCAAGGTAGCTACCACTTAAAGGTGTAGAGACAAGACCTCTTGAGCCATGTCCAATATTGATAAAGATTCCATTTTGCGGAATATTTACCTGATTACATTGCCATTTGGCATTTTTACTAAGCATGGCAAAGCTATTTTGCAAGGCATCAGTAGCAGAAATAGGACCTACCATGGGCGTGTAGTCGGGAATCGCGCAGCGAAACGATACTCTACCACCACAATCTTCTTCGTGTAATGTACCTTCTTTTAAATGAAGCAGGGTTTCTAATATGCGTAAGTTACGACGGTGGCCTTCTGCTCTAATTGTTTCGTCATTGTCTTTAGCGTCGTATGTGGAGCCAAAATGCAATGTCTCTTTAAGGGCGGGCGATACATAGCCTTCTTGGCAAAGGACATGTTTCGTTTGTAACTTTTCACTGTCCTCATGATTAGTCGAGCAAGATTTTCTCGCTGCATCAAGAAGTAAATAAGAGACTTGACCTCGAATTGGATAAGCTGGCGTATCTGGTAAAAAACTCAACTTGTGGGTGTCATTAGCAGTACAAATAACCACATGAGAAAAGGCTTCTGATTGAGATTGGTTTGTTGCTATCCAAGATTGCGAGTTATTTATATCCTGCTTTAACTCACTTAAACAGGTGCTCAAATGAACAGAAATAAGAGGGTGATCTAACAAAGATCGACACAGCTCAGTGAGTACCACCCAGCCAGATAAAGGTAAAAATAAACTACCGTCTTCAGATGCAGTTGGCTGTACTATGGTATTTGGGTAAAGTTTATTGGCTAATATGCCTCGAAATCGTAACGCTTCTTTTTCGCTGGTGGGACGTTGTTCGAGGCCACATTGATCCCAGAATATAGTTTGATCATCAAGTTGAGAATACAGTTTAGAGGCATACAAATACGACGATAAGTAAAACCGATTGACGGGAGTATCTTGGCTGGCCAATTTTGGATAGAGCATCCCTTGAGGGTTACCAGAGGCTTTGCAAGCGATGGTATCACCTTGTTCCCAAACGGTGACCTTGATACCTTGTTTTGCTAAGGCATAAGCAGTATTGGCGCCTGCCAATCCAGCTCCAACAACTAAAACATGTTTAGCTGACTCAAGTTCGCTACCATTAACATCACGGTCGATGCGAACATTAAACCAAGCTTCACCTTGAATCATGCGGTCAGCAAAAGACAGAGATTGTTCGTTGAGTTTACCGACGACCATTTCTCGTTTTTGACCAAAACCTTTTACTTTTTTCACTTCAAAACCGACTTCTTTTAGTCCTCGGCGGACAATACCTGCGGCAGTAAATGTAGCGCAGGTAGTGCCTTGATGGCTCAACCTATGAATGTGTTTAAAAAGATTGGGTGTCCACATTTCTGGGTTTTTACTTGGTGCAAAGCCATCTAAAAACCAAGCATCCACGTTAGCATTTAATGCGGAAAAACCTTCTTCCGCCTCACCAAAACAAAGTGTTAATTGAATGCGGCCTTGTGCAAGTTCCAATCGATGAAAACCATGGCTAAGTTCGGGATAGTGGGCAATAAGCTCTGCACTGTATTCTTGTAGAGATGGCCACATACGAAGTGCTGTCGTCAGCATCGTCTTTGTTAAAGGAAACTTTTCAACTGAGACAAAATTCAGTGTCGCATTAACGGGAGCTTGCTCTATAAAGGCTTGCCATGCACAGAGAAAGTTGAGTCCAGTACCGAACCCTGTTTCTGCAATAGTAAAGTTACTATGAGCGCTGGAAAGGTTTTTCCAGCGCTCATGCAGGTGGTTGTTCTGAAGAAAAACATAACGTTTTTCTTCAAGACCCGCTTCTTTATCAAAATACACATCGTCAAATTGTTCTGAGTGAGGAGCACCATCCTCCCCCCAATTTAATTCAGGTGTTGTTAAACAATAACTAGTTAACACGTTTAATGCTCTCAATGACAACGGGGGTAGATGGAACGTTTCGGTATGGACCCATTGAGTGAGTCGGGAGCGAGGAAATATCATCAACAACATTCATACCAGATATTACGCTACCGAATACGGTATAGCCTGCAGCGCCTCGAGCACCATCATCCAAAAAATCATTGTTTTTTTGGTTTATGAAGAATTGAGAGGTTGCGCTATCTGGGTTTTGAGTACGGGCCATTGCTACTGTGCCACGTTTATTGTCTAGGCCGTTATTACCTTCATAAGGCACCGCTGGTTGTGTGGTTTTTTGGTGCATGTCTGCTGTAAAACCGCCACCTTGAATCATAAAGTTAGGCATGACTCGGTGAAAAATAGTACCGTTGTAAAAGCCTTCATCAACATAGTTGAGAAAATTCTTAACGGTTTTAGGTGCCGCTGTATCATTCAAGTCGAGGCGAATTGTACCTTGATTCGTTGTAATATCGACTTCGGTTGCGTTGGCTTGGGAGCAAAGCGCTGCAAACATAAGGCTAATAATAAAAGTTTTGCGCATAATAGACTTTCCTTGAAAAATGAGTGTCCTAATAGTATTTGGAGCATGGCGACACGCCAAGCGGTTTTGAAATTTTTATCGGTATTATACAGGAGTGAGTGATGCGAACGGCGGTTATAGAAATTGAATATTGTACATTATGTCGTTGGATGCTTCGTGCAGCGTGGTTATCTCAAGAGTTATTAACAACCTTTGATGATGAGATTAAAAGTGTGACTTTGATTCCTACCCAAGGCGGTATCTTTAAGGTTAGAGTCAATGGCATAGAGGTATGGTGTCGTAAAACTGAAAATGGCTTTCCAGAGGCTAAAGTATTGAAACAACGAGTACGAGATGTAATTGATCCTGACCGTGATTTAGGTCACTCAGATGTTAAAACAGTAGAATAATAAAAAAGCTGCTAGTTACGATATAACTTAGCAGCTTTTAATCGGCGTTTTAATGTTAAAAAAAACGTTAGTTTGGGAAAACTTGTTTGAAAGGCTTTACGGTAACTTCTTTATAAACGCCTACTTCCATATAAGGGTCGGCATCGGCCCATGCTTGCGCGGCCTCTAAAGAAGCAAACTCTGCAACCACCACACTGCCGGTAAATCCCACATCACCTGGGTTGTCAGAATCGATTGCTGGGTTGGGTCCAGCTAGGACGAGTTTACCGTCATCTAGTAGTTGTTGTAAGCGAGCAAGATGCGCGGGACGAGCTTGTTTACGTCCCGCTAAACTGTTTTCTGCATCGTGACCTATGATGGAGTAAAGCATGGTTATTCCTTATTTTGGATTTGAGATGAAAGGTAGATACCTTGCAAAATGATAAAGACAATTGTCATACCTAGCAGGCCAAACAATTTGAAGTCTACCCAGATTTCTTCGCTAAAAGAGAATGCGACATAAAGATTGACGGCACCAGAGAGTAGAAAAAACGCGACCCAAGCAATGTTTAGCGTACGCCAAACTTTGAATGGCAGTTCTATTTTCTCTCCCATCATGCGTTCTATTATATTTCTTTCACCAATAAATTGGCTTCCCAAGAAGGCGAGAGCAAATAAACCGTTTACTATGGTAGGTTTCCATTTAATAAATTCACTATTACCAAAAAGAACGGTCGCTCCACCGAGAACAACGACTAAAGCTAAGGATACGAGGTGCATCTTCTCAACTTTTTTATAGCGCAGCCAATTATAGCCAACTTGTAATATGCTAGCAGGAATCAGAATAGCGGTAGCGAGTATGATGTCTCCGGACAATTTATAGACAACAAAAAAGACCAAGATGGGAAGAAAGTCGAATAGTATTTTCATATAAAAACCAATTTATGTATGCTGAACCCATGATAACCACCATTCCATTTAAAGAACAGTCTATCTATGCCTGAAACTGCGAGTTACCGTAAAGTTGATCTTCATACACATTCTACCTTTTCAGATGGACGTTTATCTCCAACGGAATTAGTAGATTTAGCGGTTGAGCAAGGCGTGACGCTTTTCGCTCTAACAGATCATGACACCTTGAGTGGTTTGCCTGAAGCGCGAGCACAGGCTAATTCACACCAATTACCTTTTTTAAATGGCGTAGAACTTTCTACCCAATGGAAAGGCATTCCTTTGCACATGGTGGCGTTAAACTTTGATCCCACGAATGCCGCGTTATTGTCAGTTGTTGAAAAAAATCAAACGATAAGGTTAGAGCGCGCTCGATGTATCGCTGATTTATTAGTTAAACAGGGGTTACCTGACTTATTTGATGAAGCTGTTGCTTTAGCGGGTAATAGTCAGCTTGGTCGGCCTCATTTTGCGATGTTAATGGTTGAAAAAGGCTTAGTAAAAGACGCGAATAAAGCATTTGACCGTTATTTAGGGAATAAGCGACTTGGAAATCTTCGTGATGTTTGGCCTGAGTTAGACACTGTTCTAGCATTATTGAAAGACGAAGGTATGGCGTTGATTCTGGCACATCCGAAACGTTACCCACTGACTGTGACTAAACTCAAGCGCCTATTGACAGATTTCAAAGCATGGGGAGGCACAGGAATGGAAGTGGCTTCGGGTAATGAGCGTCCTGACCATGTACGCTTGTTGGAGCGACTGTCCCAAGAGTTTGGGTTGACTGCGTCTGTAGGCAGTGATTATCACGGTCCTTTTGGCCCTTGGACTCAAGTCGGGCGTTTTACGCAAATTCATGAAAGTACAGTGGATCTTGTTTGGCGTGATTGGGTTTAGCATTTGAGTTGAGTCTTATACCTTTTATAGTCTAGTATGTTGTTGATATGGCGTATTTCTAGCCGTTTTTTTAATATTAATGGAGCGTCTTTTGAGTCAGTTTTTTCAAATTCATCCAGAAAATCCACAAGCACGCTTAATTAAGCAAGCCGCTCAAGTTATTTTGGATGGTGGTGTGATCGCCTATCCTACGGATTGTGGTTATTCACTGGGATGCCGTTTGGGTGATAAAGCGGCTATGGATAAAATTAAAGCGCTACGTCGATTGGATGATAAACATAACTTTACGTTGGTATGTCGAGATTTATCCGAAATATCAACGTATGCGCGTTTTGATAACCACCTTTATCGTTTGCTTAAAAACAATACTCCTGGGCCATACACGTTTATTTTTCACGCGACATCTGTTGTTCCTAGGCGATTGATGCACCCGAAGCGTAAAACGATTGGTATTCGTATTCCTAATAGTCGTATTGTTTCTGCGTTACTAGAAGAGTTGGCAGAGCCATTGATGAGCGTTTCGCTTATTTTACCAGGTGAAACGGAGCCAATGACCGATCCTTATGATATTCGAGATACGCTTGAATATGCCTTAGATCTGGTTATTGATGGTGGCTTTTGTGGTCTAGAGCCAACCACAGTAGTGATGATGGATTCAGATAAAATTGAAGTAGTAAGAGTGGGTGCTGGAGATCCGGCTCCTTTTATGTAAATAGTTAGGAATGGCGCTGTCAAGCATCGCTGTGTATGACTATAATGCGCAAAATTCTGTGTTTTTAAAAACGGGTTGCTGAGAAGCATTCCTTCTAAGAGGTTCGTAATGGACGAGAAATTACAAAAAGTTTTAGCTAGAGCCGGTCAAGGTTCACGCCGTGAAATGGAAACCCGTATTCGTGAAGGACGTGTTCTTGTGAATGGGGTTGTTGCGACGCTGGGCGATCGAGTTAGCGTGAGTGATGCAATTGAATTAGATGGTTATTCGGTAAAACTGACAGAAGCT
The DNA here is from genome assembly GCA_052107635.1 of Marinomonas sp. Lineage (GTDB taxonomy): Bacteria > Pseudomonadota > Gammaproteobacteria > Pseudomonadales > Marinomonadaceae > Marinomonas. The sequence goes on from JBQEFB010000005.1 coordinate 100,910, forward strand.
GGCGAAGGTCGCAGAGTCATTATTTATAATAAGCCAGAAGGTGAAGTGTGTACTCGTAAAGACCCAGAAGGTCGTCCTACAGTCTTTGGCAACCTTCCTAAGTTACGTGGCGAGCGTTGGATTGCTGTCGGCCGATTGGATATTAATACTTCTGGTTTGTTGCTGTTCACCACAGATGGTGAGTTAGCTAACCGTTTGATGCACCCATCGACTGAAATTGATCGTGAATATTTGGTTCGCGTGATGGGAGAAGTGACAGAAGAAAATATAGCGACTCTTAAAAAAGGCGTTAATTTAGATGATGGTCAGGCTAAGTTTACTGACGTCGTTGATGGTGGTGGTGAAGGGATTAACCGTTGGTTTTATGTTTGCTTGATGGAAGGTCGTAACCGTGAAGTTCGACGTTTATGGGAATCTCAAGGGGTAAAAGTTAACCGTTTGAAACGAGTGCGCTTTGGGCCGGTTTTTCTGCCATCAAAAGCAAAAGTAGGGCGTTGGGTAGAAATGGAAGAAGCGGATGTGAATTCGTTGTGCGCCATGGTTGATTTGAAAGTTTCTGCTATTGCACAAAAGACTAAGCAGCAGAAACTGGATGTAAAGCGTACTAAAAATAAACATACTGGCGGTGCTCGTCGACCAAAAGGGTTTGACTGGCAAAGTACAGATAAACCTGAATTTAAACCTAAAAAGCCCGGTAAACGTACTTTTAGGTAGTAGAGAATTTGTTAGGAGCTTGTATAGGCATGGTTAAATGGATAAGCCTTTTTGTTATCGTTTTGGTTATAGGTTTTTTTGCTTACGTCAAAATAAATAATCAGCTTCCTGAAGATTTAGGGGTGACTGCTGGACTCTTAAAGCCTTGTCCAACTTCTCCTAATTGTGTTTCTAGTCAAGCTGAAAAAAGTGATGAAGGGCATTATATTGCCCCTATCATTTATCATAATAATCGTATGGATACACAGCTTGCGATTGAGTCTTACTTTCTTGATCTTGGTAATGCTCATATTATTACCAGTCAATTAGGTTATGTGCATGTACAGGTAAAAACGGCATGGTTAGGTTTTATTGATGACCTTGAATTCTATTTGCCTGAAGCGGATAGCGTCGTGCACATACGCTCAGCGTCACGAGTAGGTTACTCTGATTTAGATGTTAACCGTGAACGTATAAAAAAACTAAAACGTTATCTTACAAACTGATTCTTTAAGAACGTAAGTTTGCAATAGACCATAGATAGGACGAGGATTGCCCATGAATACGGATGATAGTCATTCAATTTTAATTGTTGAAGACGATGAGCGCTTAGCATTACTTACTCAAGAATACTTGATTAAAAATGGATTTTTGGTTGATGTAGTATCAGATGGTCGAGCGGCGATTGCTCGTATTATTGATGAGCAACCTTCTCTGGTTATTTTAGATCTTATGTTGCCTGGTGCCGATGGATTTACTGTTTGCCGTAGTGTGCGTAATGATTATAAAGGGCCAATCCTTATGTTGACCGCGCGTAGTGACGACGTCGATCAGATACTGGGTCTGGAAATTGGTGCTGATGATTATGTATCGAAACCTGCAAAGCCTCGTGTGTTATTAGCTCGTGTCCAATCTCTATTGCGTCGTAGTACACAAGACGTTGACTTATCAGTAGGGGATACGAATAAGGTAGAGCAAAGCCTTACATTTGGACCTTTGGTAATTGATAATTCACGTCGTGAGGCTTGGTTGTCTGATGATGAGGTCGAGTTAACCAGTGCCGAGTTTGATCTTCTTTGGTTGCTTGCAAGTCAGGCTGGTAGAATTTTAAGCCGAGAGGAAATTTTTAGTGAGCTTCGAGGTATTGAGTATGATGGCCAGGATCGCTCAGTAGATGTGAGAATATCTCGTATCCGTTCAAAAATAGGTGATGATCCTATTCACCCGCGTCGAATTAAAACAATTCGCAGTAAAGGCTATCTTTTTGTAAAAGAGGTATAAGCAGCTAATGCAAAAAGAAGTATGGCGGTTATATCGACATCTTATGGTGGGTTGTTTAATCATATTAATATGTTGTTACGCCGCTGTTGAGTTTACCAAGCTGCACTTTAATGCCGAAAAAAATAAACAATTATTGTACGTAGATGCTGAAATTAGTGCTGCTTTATTGGCAACTGGGGTGAAAACCTCTTTGCCTGAATCGAGGCTTGAGTGGCAATTCTTTGACGTTCCACAAAATGCCACTCAAGTCGCGACATTATTGTCTCAGAAAAATGAGAAACGTTTACCAAATAATGGCTACCAATTCTCCTTCGGTATGGTTTCAAATCCTAGCTTAGTTGGCGTTGCATCAGAAAAAAATACTTATTTTCAAATTGAAAGTTTACTTAAGTCGTTACTGCTGTCGTCTTTGTCTTATGCTGATAAGCAATTGTTACTGGAAAGTATCCCCTCTTTAAGTATTCACCTTGCTGTTTCTAAAACGAAATCTGTCTCGCAGGGTAACTCTGTTGATGCCGTTGTTTTTGTTCATGGAGAGCATAATGACTTTGATTTTTTATGGAAAAGTAATACAACGAATGATGTTTACTATATAGCGATTGGGCATCCAGAATGGTTATCATTGACCTTTATCGTCATTTCAATCGTTGCGATTGCGATTGTGGCGATGTTACTACTGATTTGGCGAGAGTTATTTTATTTAGATTTAAAAAGAAAAACGTTTGAAAAAATTACCCGCCAAATAGCTCAAGGACGAGGTGGGTTACCCAAAGGGATACCTGATAGTAGCGGTACATTAAAGGAGCTGGCTTACTCCTTTGACTCTATGTCTTCTCATATTCAGCGTTTGCTTAAAGTGCAAAGAGAGATGATCAATGCCATTTCTCATGAGTTACGAACGCCAATAGCACGACTACGTTTTGGTCTTGAGGTCGTAAAAGATGAAGTGGATGATTCTGTTATTAGTACGATAGCTGCCTTAGAGGGCGATGTAGAAGAGCTTAACACTTTAGTGGATGAAGTATTAACGTATGGTAAATTAGAAGAGGGTTCCTTAGCGCTTCACTTTCAGCCAACGTGTATTGCTCGTTTAGTTCGTTCAATTCTAGACAGTAATCAAGCTTTACTAAAGCACTTGAAAGTCAGTGTTGATGTTCCTGATTCTGATATGGTCTTTGCTGATGAGCATCATTTGCATAGAGCCTTGCAAAACCTAATACTGAACGCTTCTAAATACGCAACGAGTCAAATCGCGATCGTTTTTTCTGTAGATGAAGAGCGTTGTCAGCTTGATATAGAAGATGATGGACCAGGGATTGCGGTTGAAGATAGAGATAAAGTATTTATTCCATTTCAGCGATTAGATAACAGTCGAACTAGAGCGTCTGGTGGTTATGGTTTAGGGTTGGCGATTGTACAGCGGATTGCTTTTTGGCATGGTGGTGCGGTATTGGTTGATTCAAGTGATCTTGGTGGTGCTAAATTCAGTTTTATTTGGTCACGTAATCAACATCAGAATACATTGTCCTGATGTTGATTCTGTATCTTATTAAATTAGCGCTACAGGTCAGGTGAAAGAATACCTTTTAAGTTTTTAAAGCACGTTTTTGATGCCGTGTTGATCAAATCTTCCATGTACGCATTGTGTCGCTGGTCTTTTCTGATAGCAAGGTAGAGCTTGCACCATATACCTTCACTTCCTAGTGATTTTGTAATCACGTATTGTCTGTTTGAGTATTCTGTGAGCGCCCAGTTCGGTATACAGCATACGCCGCGACCACTGGCGACTAATTGCATCATCATCAAGGTTAATTCGCTGTGGCGGATTTTAGCCGGTGAAACGCCAGCAGGGGTTAAGAAATGTTTAAAAATATCTAACCTTTCTGACTCTACTGGATATGTAATGAGTGTTTCTTCTTTGAAGTCTTCAGGGGTTAAAAATTCTTTCTTGGCCAGCCTGTGGTGTCTTGATAATGCCACTTGTGATTCATATTGAAATAGAGGAATGTATTCTAGATTAGGGATGTCTTGTGGGTCAGAGGTCACTACTAGGTCAAGATCACCACGTGCAAGAGCAGGTAATGGCATAAAGCTAAAGGCTGTTGATAGATCAAGCTCTACATCTGGCCAGTGCTCTCTGAAATGATCGATAGTAGGCATAAGCCATTCATAACAACTATGGCACTCAATAGCGATATGAAGACGTCCACTTTCACCTTCTGCAAAGCGTTGTATGTCTCTTTGAGCTGAGCGAAAAGACAGTAATACATCATCAGCAAGTTGGAGTAATCGTAAACCTGCGCTGGTGAAGCGAACGGGCTTGGTTTTACGAATAAATAATGAGCAACCAAGTTTTTCTTCTAGGTCTTTTAATTGGTGAGAGAGTGCTGATTGGGTAAGGTGAACTCGTTCGGCTGCTTCTACTAAGCTACCTGTTTCCCGTAATGCTGTCAGCGTTTTTAGATGCCTAACTTCGATAATACTCATAATTTTTTACAGTAAGTGAGTTTGATTCAGTGGGTGAAATATAAAAAAACCCATAGTGCTATGTGTACAATATGGGCTTTTTTGAGGTTTTATTTACACAACAAAAATTCAAGTAATGCTTTTTGTGCGTGAAGGCGGTTTTCAGCTTCGTCCCATACGACTGAGTCAGGATGGTCAATGACTTCTGCTGACACTTCTTCACCTCGATGAGCAGGAAGGCAGTGCATAAACAATGCGTCGTTGTTTGCTAGCGCCATTAGGTCTTTATTGACCTGGAATCCATCAAAATCTTTTAGTCTTTGTTCTTGTTCGTCTTCTTGTCCCATAGAAGCAAATACATCTGTCACAATGAGATCTGCATTTTTAGACGCGACTTTAGCATCATGGACTATCGTCACTCTATCCTGATGTTCGGCTACTAGACTAGGGCTAGGCTCGTAGCCTTTTGGACATGCAATCACAAGTTGGAAGTCCAATAATGCAGCAGCATTGATATAGGAGTTACACATGTTGTTGCCGTCACCCACCCAAACAACTTTTTTGCCTGCAATTGATCCTCTATGCTCTAGGTAAGTTTGCATATCGGCTAACAGTTGGCATGGATGGTAATCATCCGTCAGTGCATTAATGACAGGGACTGATGAGTTTTTTGCAAAAGTCTCAACAAGGCTGTGTTCAAAAGTACGAATCATTACTGCATCTACCATACTTGATATAACGCGAGCGCTGTCTTCAACGGGCTCACCGCGACCTAGTTGGGTATCACGAGACGATAAAAATAAGGCGTGTCCACCAAATTGGGCCATGCCAGACTCAAAAGAAACACGTGTTCGAGTTGATGACTTTTCGAAAATCATTCCTAGAACTCGGTTTTTAAGCGGTTCGTACAATGTGCCTTCGCGATGAATCTTCTTAAGTTCTGAAGCTCGAGATAGTAGCTGTTTTAACTCTGTAGACGTAAGGTCTTTGAGAGTAAGAAAATGCCTTGGCGACACGCTAGACTCCTTAACTGTGATTTTTAAAAAGGGTAATCGCCCAATCTAATACACTCATGGGGGGGAGTAAAGGGCAATTCGCATTAGAAAGAACAAAGGAAACCATTACTTTGGGGTTGTAAATAGTAGACCAACCCCAATAAACTTGGTCAAGATAATCCAATGATCGTAATATCGTTTTCTAACGACGTTTACGAAGAGACAATATAGGGTGAGGTTTTATAATGAGTAATACAATTGACACAATAAAAGAACAAATTGAGAGCAACGATATTCTTCTTTATATGAAGGGTAACCCACGTGCGCCACAGTGTGGTTTTTCATCTCAAACCGTGCAAGCTCTTATGGCTTGTGGCGAGCGCTTTGCCTTTGTCAATATTTTAGAAAATCCTGATATTCGTGCTGAATTACCGAAGTACGCTAATTGGCCAACATTTCCACAGTTGTGGGTAAAAGGTGAGTTGGTAGGGGGTTGTGACATTGTGATGGAAATGGCATCTAATGGCGAGCTTCAAGCGTTAGTGAAAGCAGCAGTTGGCTCTACAGAAGAATAATTAATAACCTATATTAGAGAATGGCACTTGGTGTTATTTTAGGTTTAATAAGTCAGTAAAGGCACATGTTAGTTTAGCAATATGTGCCTTTTTTGTGTGTTTTACTCAGCGTTAAAGATCATAAATGATTAGATTAAAGTGGTTTCTTTTAGCTCATTAGCAACTTCCATTACTTGTCTTCTAAACCAAATATGACTGGCGTCATGATGGAGTAAAGAGCTCCAGATCATTTTTAGATCAATGGTTGAGATTTTGAAAGGCGGTTCTAATATCACAAGGTCAGGATTGTTGCGGTTAATCATCGCCACCTTCCTTGGTAAAGTGGCAATAAGATCTTGCTCAAGTGCTAGGTGCATCGCAGTATGATAGCTTCGAGTAAAAACTCGAATGCTTCGTTTTTTGTGTATGCTTTGAAGCGCTTCATCTACCCAGCCTAATTTTTGGACATCATTTGGGTCCACGCCAACACCAATACCAAAACCGGTTTTACTAACCCAAATATGTTGAGACTGTAGATAGTTTTCTAAATTAAAGTTGTTTTTGACTGTATTGTCAGTACTCATCATGCAAACAAAGTCATCTTGCCAAATGCTTTTTTGGTGAATGGATTGTGGTAGTTCTTCAAAGCGATTGATAGCCATGTCAATTTTACCAGATTCAACATCGTGAATAGTAACATCGCTTGGCGTCATGATATCTAAGGTTATGCCTGGAGCATTCTCGCGCAATTTGTTTAGCAGTCTGGGGATAACGGTAGAGGCTGCATAATCACTGGCCATAATACGGAACACTCTGGTACTGGTTTGTTCGTTAAAATCCGCTTCAGGCTGTAGTGCTTCTTCGAGTTCTAGTAACACTTTACGTACAATAGGTTGAAGGCGTAGTGCTTTTTCGGTTGGTTTCATGCCTTCGTTGGTGCGTACTAGCAGAGGATCGTTGAGTAGATCTCGAAGTCTTTTGAGACCATTGCTCATTGCTGGTTGTGTGATGTGTAATTTACTGGCTGCTCGCGTCACATTGGACTCTCGTAACAAGACATCTAAATAAATGAGCAGATTTAGGTCAATTTTATTTATATTCATTTTATATATACTAACCAGCTAGATAATTGATTTGATGAATTTATTGTATTGACCTTGTTGTAAAGTACAACCGAGTATTAGTGTTTCTTGATGTTTTTCTATGAAAAAGTAAAAGCCTAGGTGGGTAGGGTTGGTCGACTTACTTGCATCTGGCATAATGCCATCCTTCCGAAAGGGGTCGAGAAAATATAAGCCTGATTTATAAATGATTGATGAACTTTCAAAAACTGCTTGTAATAATTTATCTGCTTGCTCGCTTTTATGAGGTAATAATGAAAGCTTCATGTTTATGTGGTTCTGTTGTATTTACAATAACTTCCCCTTTTATCAGTGCCAGTATTTGTCATTGTAGTCAATGCAGAAAGGCGCATGGTGGCGTTGGTGCCGCTTATGGAACTTGTTTAAAAAAAGATATAGAGTGGTTGTCGACGAAAAAAAGAGTACGAAGGTTTGTTTCTTCTGAGCGTGTAAGGCGTGGTTTCTGCAAGGACTGTGGCAGTCCAATTTATTATTACAACAAAGATTCCCCTAATCATATTGAAATTTCATTAGGTGTATTGGATGAAGAGCCAAGTTTATCACCTGATCACCACATATATGTATCCAGCAAGCCAGACTGGTACGACATATGCGATGACTTAACTCAATATTCAGAGCTTAAATAAGGCGCATAGTGTGCGCCTTATTTATAAAGACGGGATGGCGTAGCATTGGTCAACAAAGTTCTGCGCGTTCTTTGTAAGCGCTGTGTTTTTAGGCGTAATAATTAATAGGTTACGGTTTAACTCTAGTGGTGTTTGATAGAGGTTTATTAAGCCTGCATTACGTTCTTGGGATAATGCAATTCTTGATAAACACCCCAGTCCCATTTTATGGATGACGGCTTGCTTTACTGCTTCCATATGAGCAAGAGAAATGACAACGTTTAACTGTGTTATGTTTTTCCCCATGGCTTGCTCAAGTATGTTTCTTGTGCCAGAGCCTGCTTCCCGCATTACCCAATCGGCTTCTTGTAAGTCATCCCAAGACAGATTTTCTGGGCGAGTTTCTTGTGCTGAGCCAAATACTACTAGCTCGTCTTTTAACCAGACTTTAGTCATCAGTTCGGCGTGTTGACAGTAGCCCTCAATAAAACCTACTTCTGCTTTGCCCGTCAAAAGTTGTTGGATGACATGTTGAGTATTGCCAATATCCAGATTAAATCGGATATTGGCGTGCTTTTGCTTAAATATCGACATTTGTTCAGGCAATAAATAGTTACCAATACTTACGCTGGCTGCGATGTGAAGTGAGCCACTTAGCTCATCTTCATTTCCCATACTTTCTATTTGTTCTATTTGGCTCAATACTGCTCGGGCTTGAGGTAGAAGATGTCTCGCCTGAGGTGTTATCTGCAAGCGTTTACCATGACGTCTAAAAAGAGATTGTCCTAGTAAGGCTTCCAGTTCACGCAAGGCTTGGCTTGCTGCTGGCTGACTGATGGATACCATTTCAGCCGCAGCCGTTACTGAACCGGTATGTACTACCGCTTCAAAAATTTGTAATTGTCTTAAAGTTATTCTCATTCGTTCATTGTATCTGTATTTGTATTTTGATGAGTAGTCATTTAAGGGTTTAATAAACGTAAACAAGCCTCACCTTGCGAATGTTTTAGGAGATTATCAATAGTGGTCTCTGCAATATGCTCTAAGGCCTCTTGTGTAAAAAAGCCTTGATGTCCAGTAACAACAACATTAGGGAAGGTCAGCATTAGTTGGAAAACGGAGTCTTGGATGATGCTTGAGGACATATCTTCAAAGAAGATGGCTTTTTCTTGCTCATACACATCGAGACCTAAATATCCTATTTTACCTGAGTAGAGAGCGTCGATTGCTTCTTGAGCATTAACTAAAGCGCCTCGGCTGGTATTAATAATCATCACACCTTGTTTCATTTTGGCTAAGCTATTTTTATTAATCAAATGATGAGTGGAGGCGTTTAGGGGGCAATGTAGACTAATAATATCGCTTTCGTTGTAAAGGGTTTCTAGGTCCGAATATTCACACCCTGCATTGATTAATTCATCGTTTGGAGACAAATCGTAGCAAATTACTCTGCAGCCAAATCCTCTCATTATCCGACAAAAAGCTTGGCCGATACGCCCAGTACCAATACAGCCTACTGTTCTGTTTTGAACGTTGAATCCTAATAAGCCTTCTAGAGCAAAGTTACCTTCTTTTACTCTATGGTAAGCGCGGTGGGTTTTTCTATTTAACGTCATAAGTAATGCCACAGCATGTTCTGCTACAGAGGTCGGGCTGTAATCTGGAACATGATACACTTTCATATTAGCTGTTTTCGCTGCGGGTAAATCAACGTTGTTAAAACCTGCGCAGCGTAACGCTATGGCACTTAAGCCATGCTTAGACAGATAGTGAATAACGTCGTGGTTAACGTCATCATTAACAAAGCAAGAAATAGCATCGAAGCCTTTTGCTAGTGTCATTGTTTCTGGACTAAGTCTACTTTTAAAATATACAAACTCGATTGATGGCGTGTGGATTATTGCGTTAGTAAGTGTTCTTTTGTCGTAAGGCTTGCATGAAAAAACGGCAACTTTCATAGTTATAAGCTCCAATAGTCCTTTTTTAGTATCTTAAAAAGTATACTAAGGGGATATCAAAGAAACCATTTTGTTTGTTGTTTCTTTGTAGAGTATTGATTTGACTCAATATAATTTTAGCTACCCCCTAAATTGATAAAAAATGTTCAAAACATGATTGACCCGATGATAGAAAGCAGACTACAATCAATTTCGTTTAAAAGAGTTGGCAATATTTATGTCCAGAGTTGCGAATACTACATCAAGTATGTTTGTTCGGTCCTGTTAAGTCATAAGTAATACCGAGTTTTTTTAGCACAACAACGCAAGATGATGACATCTGCGTGTAAATTAACTTACCTACAGGAATACAGACATGTCTGACGTAGTAACTGGTACAGTAAAGTTCTTCAACGAAACTAAAGGTTTCGGTTTCATCACTCAGGATTCAGGTCCTGATGTTTTTGTTCACTTCTCTGCAATCAACACTTCTGGTTTCAAAACTTTGGCTGAAGGCCAAAAAGTTGAATTCCAAGTAGCTCAAGGCAAAAAAGGCCCTGAAGCTCAAAACGTTACTCCTTTATAAGGAAACGTTGCTGAGACTCTCTCAGCAGTGCGAATGCTAAAAAGCGACTTTTAAGTCGCTTTTTTTGTTTTTGTCGTAAATTACTATTTCCTTTTGGTTATTGTTTTTGTCGACTGTGGAATTGGTTATTTAGAATAAAAAATGAGGTGAACTAATGGCAGCTAAATCATTGCAAGAGCAGCTTTTGGGGGCAGGTCTTGTTAATAAAAAGAAAGCAAACAAACTAAAAGCTGAAAAGCTGCAGCATAAGCAAAAAGTAAAAAATGGAAAAGCCGTTGCTCAGGACGATAGTGAGCGACAAATTAGTTTGCAGAAGCAGCGTGAAGAGAAAGTGGCTAAAGATCGCCAGCTTAATTTAGAAAAGCAGAAAGAGCTTGAGCAAAAAGCAGTTCAAGGCCAAATTCGTCAAATGATTATTCAAAATAAGGTAATCAGGCGAGGTGGTGATATTGCTTATCACTTTACAGATGAAAAAAAGGTTAAGAAGCTTTATGTAGATCAGTCTATGCATGATGATCTTAGTAAGGGGCGTTTGGCGATTGCTAAGCTAGATGGAGCTTATGAGCTTATTCCAGAGCCTGTTGCGATTAAAATAGCAGAGCGAGATGATCGTTTTATTTTGGTTTGTAATAATCGAGTTGAAAATGTTGAGGATGAAGAAGATCCTTATGCAGACTTCCAGATCCCCGATGATCTTATGTGGTAGATGTCTCTCAGCATGTTGATAAACCGGCGTTTTACTTTAAGCGCCGGAACTTTGTAAAAAGATATTGACGGTGGAATGTTCACCGTTCACCGTTCACCGTTCACCGTTCACCGTTCACCGTTCACCGTTCACCGTTCAC
>JBQEFB010000005.1:112113-122697 GCA_052107635.1 Marinomonas sp.
CGTTCATTAAGTTTTCTTTCTTATTTTTTGCATTTATTTTATGTGAAATGAGCAAAAAATGATTATATATAGCTGATTTTTATTGCATTTCTATTAATTTCAAAAAATACTTCTTTTTATTTGTGTATTGTGCATATAATAATGATGAAATAAGGATAAATAAGGCAAAGTGTTTCTTTGTTGTTGCCTATTTCGTGAGAATGTTTAGATTGTTTGATTGTTGCTTGCACATATCGAGCGCTCATAATAAAAGAATGCAAAACATCATCTATAAGGGAAACGAGAATGAAAAAATCAATTGTCGCTCTTGCAGTATCTAGCGCTGCTCTTGCCTCTATCTCTGCTTACGCTGCAGAAGAAACCTCTGTAGATTTCTACGGTAATATCCAGTATGCATATACTCACTCTGATCAAGGTAGTCAGTTTGCAGATAACGGCTCTACATTAGGCGTTAAAGGTGAGTCAAAAGTTACTGATAATACAACTGCATTTTTCAAATATGAATTAGAATTTGATGCTGATGAGAAAGGGACAACTGACTCTAATATCGACCAAGCGTTTGTTGGTTTGAAAGGTGATTTTGGTAAATTTCAAGTTGGTACTTTTGATACTGTCTATAATAATGCTATCCAAGATGGTATTGACCAAATGGAAAACATTGCTTTTACTAATGGTGCAAAAACAAGTGAAGGTGACACGCTTGCTTATTACTCACCAGAAGTAGGCGGTTTTGAGATTCAGGTAGCAGCTCAAACTAAAGGTGGTGGTGACACTATCGATGTTGCTGATGACGGCACTTCTACTATGGCCGTTATTAAGTACTCAATGGACATGGTCGCAATTGCTTTAGCTTATGATTCTCGTCATAACCAGAATATAAACAATAATGACACTATAGGTTTGGCTGTCACTGTTACGCCAAGTGATGTTGTGTCCATTACGGCTAAATATGAAACTGCTGAAGGTGATGCTGATTATCTAGGTGTGGCTGCGCGTTATAGCTATGGTCCTGGTGATATCTATGGCTCTATTCAAAATGTTGATCCAGATAGTACTGCATCAGACTATAGTGAATACGCAGCGGGCATTACATACAGTATAAACAGTTCTATGTATATTTACGGTGAACTTGGTCGAGTTGGGTCCACAAAAGATGATGTAACAGCTGTTGGTGTTACTTACGTATTCTAAGATTGCTTTTGCCTAATTGGGTGATGCTAAATCTTTTATTCAATAGGGTTCTTTAAAAGAGCCTTATATTAAGTAAGCAAGCAATTTTTAAAAAAAGCATCCGCTATAACGGATGCTTTTTTGTTTGTATAACGTCAGTGTTTTCTATTGTTATTTCCAGAGACTTTTTCTTTTCTTTTACTTTCAAATACCCATTATTTTTTAAGAGGTGAGGTGATTTTGTGATTATACTTTACTAACTTATCAGTACTTTTTATTCTGTTGATGTGGATATCATATTGAATGCAGTGAGAGATGAGATGAAGTGTATAGTCGAGAAGCAACCTACGGTGTTTTTACCTGTTGATGATAGTGATGCGTTTTTTCCAGTCGGTCGAGTTTACTGTGTAGGGCGAAACTACGCAGCGCATTCTCGAGAAATGGGGGATGATCCAGACCGTGATCCACCCTTCTTTTTTTGTAAGAGTGCTTCGAGCGTTGTTCCTGTTGCTTATGGGCAAGATAATGTTATCTCTTACCCTATGGCGACAGAGCAGTTTGAATATGAAGTCGAGTTGGTCGTTGCTATTGGTAAAGGTGGTACGAACCTTTCTGTTGATCAAGCGAAAGAAGCTATTTTAGGGTATGCGCTTGGATTAGACATGACGCGCCGTGATTTGCAGAGCCAAGCCAAGAAAAAGGGTCGACCTTGGGAAGTTGGAAAGTCTTTTGATCAATCTGCGCCGATTGGTCCTATTACTCTTTATGATGCTAAGTTAGCAAATTGCCTTGAGTCTAGCCCTATATCATTAGCCGTGAATGGTGTTGTTAAGCAGAGTAGTAATATTGCTAATCTAACTTGGTCTATAGAAGAAGTGATTTGTAAGTTGTCAGAAGTGTTTGAATTGCGCCCAGGAGACCTTATTATGACGGGAACACCTGAAAATGTGGGGCCTGTAGTGGTAGGTGATAAAATGTTAGCAAGTATCCCAGAGTTAGGTGAGTTTTTTGTTACTGTGATTGATTGAATGCGTAAAAGCGATCACGAAGTGTTGCGCTTTTTGGGTGCTTCACTTTTTCTAAAAGATGTATTGCCACTTCCGCAGTGCAGAGTCCGGCTTCTTTTTGATTTCTTCGCTTAGAGTAAATGGATTTTTCTCCTAGAATTTCATAATGTGGATAATTTTTAAGGTAGGCTGAGTGGTTGTACATTTTTCTAGCTTGTTGCCAAGTGCCATCCAGTATAATGATATTTTGCATATCCGGAATTTGTTTATTTCCCAGCGTCGGTGAGTCAGGGTTAGCTAAATAGACGATTGCCGTATTGCTAGGGTCTAATGCTAGTAGTGCTGGGTTGGGCTGCTTTCTTGCCCACTCGATTACGTGACATTGATTGTTTAAAGTGTCTTTTATAAGCTTTCCTGTGCCGCTGCTTTTTTTTGTTTCTTCACTGTGTGTCAGTAACCAAATATTCATATAATTATTTTCATGTGATTTTAGCGTTGATGTTATGTGGGGATAATGAAGTTACTCATTAATTATAATGATTTCTTATGGGTTATATTTAAAGCTTTGTTTATTCTATTTTAATTTGCATTTTTTACTGTTTTTAACAAACTTATTTACAATAGTCTTCCTATTTGTTTTTCTACGTCATACTATCAAAAAGCTAATATGTATTGAGTGTATTTTTATGCTGTCATATTGAGTGCTATGGAAGTGGCTAAAAGAGTTTGATCTTTTGGTGTTTAAGGGATTGCTATATGAATAGCATAATAATAAAAGAAACGAGGTTTTTATGTCAGGTCAATTGGTTTCCGGAATTGTAAAATGGTTCAATGATGAAAAAGGTTTTGGTTTCATTGAGCGTGAAAACGGTCCAGATGTTTTTGTTCATTTTCGCTCAATTAACGCTGAAGGTCGAAAAACACTGACTGAAGGTCAAAAAGTCTCTTTTGAGGTGACTGAAGGTCAAAAAGGTCCGCAAGCCGAAAATGTAACGGCGATCTAATAGTTGCTTTTTTAGCGACGTTAAAGCGATCGAAAAACCATACCAATGTATGGTTTTTTTATACCCAAAATTTATTAAACAATCCAGGTGCTGTGAGTTGTCTTTGTACCCTATTTTATATTCCTTTCGCCGTTGTCCTTATGCCATAAGGGCGCGATATTTCCTTGCTGTATTAGAAGTAAATGTCTGCATAAGAGAAGTGGTTTTAAAGGCTAAGCCAGAAGCCTTGCTGGCCTTGGGTGGTCGTACTAGTGTGCCTCAGCTTATTGATCTAGAAGGGCAACGTTATCCTGAAAGCGTAGATATTATATTTTGGTCTTTAATGCAGGCTAAAAATAAGTCACTAGTAGATATATTGTGGCCAACTGAAAAGGTAGGTCAAAGCAAATCATTGGCCTGGGTTAACTATAATGATCGTATTTTCAAGTATTGGTTGGATCGTTATAAATACGCCGAGCGCTATCCTGAGCGTACAGAAGAATATTACCGGCAGCGAGGAGAGGTCTTTTTGCATCGCTTAGAAAGGAGGCTGGCAGTTTCTACTTTTATACTGGGTGATTCGTACTCCTTTGCTGATATTTGCCTCTTTCCATTTGTGCGTCAATTTGTTGGGGTAAATCCTAGTTGGTTTGAACGTAGTGGTTACCGTTATGTAAGACAATGGTTGGCGTATTTTCTTTCGTCGGATGTGTTTGCTGTTGTAATGAGAAAGTACGACAAGTGGGAGGAGGGGCGGATACCGATGTACTTTCCTTGCGAGAAAAGAGAGTGTTAACTGACAACAGGCAGTATGCCTGTTGTCAGTTAAAGGAAATGGTTAATTAATAATACCAAAGCTTACCCAATACCAGAATCCTGGGTCGGCGTCACTTGGTAGTTGGATCGGAATAAAATTCCCTTCTTCATTAACATAGAGTGAATTGGGGTAGCTATTTTTCAGTACGGATAGATTGGTTAAAGCTAACTTGGTTAAGTTAAGGTCGTTGTAAGATTGAATGGTAATGGCAAGCGCTTCTTCTACTGAGGTAGATGTCGGATAGTGGGTAATAACAGCTTGACCTCGACGTAGCGCTGAAAGAGGAGCTTGGCGCTTTAGATAATAACGAGCTACTTGCAATTCATGCAGAGCGATTGTATTACGTAAAAAGATCATGCGAGCTTTCGCATCTGGAGCGTATTGGCTGCTAGGGTATCTGTGTAGGAAATTCCCCATCTCTCTAAAGGCTTTTTGAAGTTCTCGTGCGTCTGTTTTGCTTGGGTCAGTATCTAGATAACGTTGAAGTAAGCTTTCTGAGCCGCTGTAAGTGGATAGCGCGCGCATATAATAAGCATAGTCAATGGCATCATGGTCTGGGTGGTTCTTTATAAAACGTTCTGCAATGGCGTGTGCAGAAATAAAGTCACCTGATTGGTATTGCGCATAGATTAGGTCAAGCTCTGCTCGAGTGCTAAACTCACCAAATGGGTAGCGAGCATCTAAGTCTTGTAAGTTTTTGGCTGCAGTCTCAGGAAGATCCTCGGAAAAAGCTTGTTGAGCTTTTTCATAGTAAGCGTGTTCCGGAAGATCTGGTCCACGAGCATCGTTGCTTGAGCATGCGGCGATAAGTAAAGAAAAACTGGCGATTCCAGCGAATCGAAGCAGCGAGCAATTAAATCCCATGTATAATCAAAACCTTGAAGTGGTAAATTAGCCCATATCGGCATTTTGTAGCGTCTTATTACGAAATCAAGTAAAAGGCAAAGTGCTACACGTTTTTTCACATTCAGATCTTATGATAAAATCACGGATCTGAAAACAACAGATTAAAGTACATTGTATGGCAGAGCGCATAGTAAAAGAAGCCCAGGTTCCTTTTGATTTAGGTGGTAATCGCTTCGATCAAGTGGCAACAGATTTATTTAATGATTATTCCCGTTCCAGAATTAAAATTTGGATAAAAGAAGGAACACTGTTGGTTGATGGGAAACTAACTAAGCCAAAAGAGAAGCTATTTGGTGGTGAAATAATTACTCTTGATGTTGTGCTTGAGGCTCAAGAAGATCATCAAGCACAAGAAATGCCGCTTGATATCGTTTATGAAGATGATGATATTATTATTGTTAATAAGCCAGCAGGCTTGGTGGTGCATCCAGCGGTAGGTAATCGAGATGGTACTTTGATGAACGCTATCTTGCATCATGCGCCTGAAACGGCACATGTTCCGCGAGCAGGTATCGTACATCGACTTGATAAAGAAACGACAGGTTTGATGGTTGTTGCGAAAACATTAGTTGCTCAAACTGATTTAGTTGCTCAGTTGCAAGAGCGTAGTATGGGTCGTGAGTATGAGGCCATTGCTATTGGTGAGATGACAGGTGGTGGGGTTGTTAATGAGCCTATAGGGCGTCATCCGCATAACCGTCAAAAAATGGCGGTTGAACCTGTGCATGGTAAAGATGCCGTAACGCACTATCGTTTAGTGAAGCGTTATAAAAACCATACACATATTCGTCTTAAGTTAGAAACTGGTCGTACTCACCAGATTCGTGTGCATATGTCGTTTATTCAATACCCGCTTCTTGGTGATCCGCAATATGGTGGGCGTCTTAAAATGCCGAAAGCGTGTTCGCCTGACTTACAGGATGCATTGAGAGGGTTTCGTCGCCAGGCGTTGCATGCAAAAAAACTCGAGCTTGCGCATCCAGTCACAGGAGAGTGGATGCAGTGGGAGGTAGATCTTCCAGAGGATATGCAATTGCTGCTCGCGGCGCTGAAAAAAGACATGGTAGAGTCCAATAGTGAAGACTCAGACTATATTTAATAAAAAAGCAGCTTAGGCTGCTTTTTTATTGTCTATTTTTTGCCTTCACTTTTTATTGTTTATCTTTTATTGGAGAACGGCTTGATTGGTAAATCTTCACTTAGTTATTTAACGCCCTCATGGTCAGCGCCTGCGTGTGTAAAAGCTTATGTTTCCACACGACAGGGTGGTGTAAGTGAGGGGGAATTTGGTTCTCTTAATTTAGGCGCGCATGTTGGCGATGAAATTAACGATGTGAAGCAGAATCGTCAATTATTTTCCTCTGATCTTGCTATGCCGAATAGTATCGTGTGGCTGAATCAGGTGCATGGTACTAATGTGGTGGTGTTGCCGAGTAATGATAACGAGCTTGATGCCGATGCTGCTGTGACATCTCAAATTGGTCAGGTGTGCGCTGTCCTAACGGCGGATTGTCTGCCGGTATTTTTTTGTAATAAACAAGGTACTCAGGTGGGAGTGGCGCATGCGGGATGGCGTAGTTTGTGCTCAGGCGTCTTAGAGAACACGCTAAAGCATTTTTCAGCACCAAGTGATGTTCTGGTTTGGTTTGGCCCTGCGATTGGTTCGGCAGCCTTTGAAGTAGGTGAAGATGTCCGAGACGCGTTTATTACAAAAAATGCGGAAGCTGAAGCGGCATTTGTTTTCCAAGGTAATGGAAAGTGGTTGGCTGATCTATATTTATTGGCTAGACAAAGGTTGAGTGCATGTGGGGTTGCTGAGATTTATGGCGGTGACTGTTGTACCTATCAAGATCAGGCGCGGTTCTTTTCGTATCGGCGAGATGGTAAGACAGGAAGGATGGCGTCAGTGATTTGGTTGGATGATGATTTTTGAGTGAATAAGGGGCTTTTATTGACGAGTGTCAAATAAATGACACACGACTATTGAAAAGTCATTATCTGGACCTATTTAATCAGTAACGAAAAATATTTCCCTTTTTGAGGAGGTTAAAATGCGAATCGACCATTTAACAAGTAAGTTACAGTTAGCGCTTTCCGATGCTCAATCCATTGCTCTTGGGCAGGATCATTCTTATATAGAGCCTCTTCATTTGATAATGGCTTTGCTAGATCAGCAGGGCGGTAGTACGCGGCCTATTCTTCAGCAAGCCGGTGTTCAGGTCGCGAAATTTCGCGAGAGCCTAGATGAGCTTTTAGATCGATTGCCAAAGGTGAGTGATCATGATGGTAATGTACAGATGTCCCCTGAACTGGGTCGACTGTTTAATTTAGCGGATAAAGAGTCGCAAAAAAGAAAAGATCAGTTTATATCTTCTGAATTAGTATTAATGGTGATGTTTGAGGGCAGAGATGATTTAGCGAAAGCCTTGAAAGCGACAGGGGTTACTAAAGCAGATATTGCTACTGTTATTGATAATGTGCGTGGTGGAGAGTCTGTTGATGATCCAAATGCCGAAGAGAATAGACAGGCGCTCGATAAATATACCGTTGATCTTACTGCTAAAGCTGCAGAAGGTAAGTTGGATCCTGTGATAGGTCGAGACGATGAAATTCGTCGTACGATACAAGTGCTTCAGCGTCGCCGTAAAAATAACCCTGTTCTTATTGGTGAGCCAGGTGTCGGTAAAACGGCGATTGTAGAGGGTTTGGCGCAACGAATAATTAATGGTGAAGTGCCGGAAGGGCTAAAAAATAAGCGTGTGCTGTCATTGGATATGGGGACGCTAATTGCCGGTGCAAAATTTCGTGGTGAATTTGAGGAGCGCTTGAAATCAGTATTGGATGAATTATCAAAACAAGAAGGGCAAATCATTCTGTTTATTGATGAAATTCATACCATGGTTGGTGCTGGTAAGGCCGAAGGATCAATGGATGCGGGCAACATGTTAAAACCTGCATTGGCTCGAGGTGAGCTTCATTGTGTGGGCGCAACTACGCTTAATGAATACCGTCAATACATTGAAAAAGACGCTGCTCTTGAGCGTCGTTTCCAAAAAGTATTGGTTGAGGAGCCGAGTGTTCTGGATTCGATTGCGATTCTTCGAGGTTTAAAAGAGCGTTATGAAGTGCATCATGGTGTGGATATCACCGATGCCGCGATTATTGCTGCCGCTAAGTTGTCTCAGCGTTATATTACGGATCGTCAATTGCCTGATAAGGCGATTGATTTGATTGATGAGGCTGCTAGTCGTATTCGTATGGAAATGGACTCTAAGCCGGAGAATATGGATCGCCTAGAGCGCCGTCTAATTCAATTAAAAATTGAGAAAGAGGCGCTCAAAAAAGAAAAAGATAAAGCCTCTAAAGT
Organism: Marinomonas sp.; assembly: GCA_052107635.1. Lineage (GTDB taxonomy): Bacteria > Pseudomonadota > Gammaproteobacteria > Pseudomonadales > Marinomonadaceae > Marinomonas. Next base: position 120,364 of record JBQEFB010000005.1, read on the forward strand.
TCGTTTAGAAGAATTAGAGTCAGAAATTGATGTGCTACAGAAACAATACTCTGATCTAGAAGAAATTTGGAATGCAGAAAAAGCCTCATTACAAGGTGCTCAAAAACTTAAAGAGGAGTTGGAATCCGTTAAGCAAGAAATGGAAGAAGCTCGCCGTAATGGTAATTTGGCTAAAATGTCAGAGCTTCAGTATGGTGTGATTCCGATGTTGGAAGCTGAAATTGTCAAGGCGGGTAAAGCGGAGGCGGAAGAGCCAACTGAAATGACACTCTTAAAAAATAGAGTGACAGAAGAAGAGATTGCGACGGTTGTTTCTCGTTGGACCGGTATTCCGATGGAGAAGATGTTAGAAGGAGAAAGAGATAGATTGTTGCGTATGGAAGATGCGTTACATGAGTCTGTTATTGGGCAAGATGAGGCGGTTCATGCTGTCTCTAATGCCGTAAGACGTTCTCGTTCTGGATTAGCGGATCCTGATCGCCCTAATGGCTCATTCCTATTCTTAGGACCTACTGGTGTCGGTAAAACCGAACTGTGTAAGTCATTGGCTAAGTTCTTGTTTGATACTGAGCAGGCAATGGTGCGTATTGATATGTCTGAGTTTATGGAAAAGCATTCCGTTGCTCGTTTAATCGGTGCGCCTCCAGGTTATGTTGGTTATGAAGAGGGTGGTTATTTAACCGAAGCGGTTAGGCGTCGTCCGTATTCTGTATTGTTGTTGGATGAAATAGAAAAAGCGCATCCTGATGTTTTTAATATTCTATTACAAGTTTTGGATGATGGGCGTTTAACCGATGGACAAGGTAGAACGGTAGACTTTAGAAATACCGTTATTGTAATGACATCAAATCTTGGTTCTGATGTTATTCAGGAATACCGTACCAATGATCAATATGACGAGATCAAATCTAAGGTAATGGAAGTTGTTGGTATGCATTTCAGGCCTGAGTTTATTAACCGTATTGATGAAACGGTCGTATTTCACCCATTAATGCAAGCGCAGATTAAAGGGATTGCTAAAATACAACTGGCGCATTTGAATGATAGGTTGACTGAACTGGGCATGACTTTGGTCTTGTCGGAGGCGGCATCAGATCAATTGGCAGAGATTGGCTATGATCCTATTTATGGTGCTAGGCCTTTGAAACGTGCCATACAGCAATGGATAGAGAATCCATTGGCGAATAAGTTATTGTCTGGAGATTTTGTTTCGGGAGATCAAATCATTGCTGGTGTTGAAGATGATAAAATCGTATTTACCAAAGCAGAATAATAGTTGAGTTAGAGCTGATACAAAAAAAGCCTCATCGTTGGATGAGGCTTTTTTTATGGTGCGGCGTTATTAGAAATCAATAAAGGCACCAACGAATGCGCCTGAGAATGTGCTTTTCACATCTTTATCATCTAAGTCTATATTAGCTCTGCGATAGCCGCCTTCCACACCCACGAGGAAAGGCGTTTGGTATTTAATCTTCAGCGTAGTGTCAGCAATAGTTGCGCCATCAAACCCACCTGCTTTTAGTTCACCGCCTAAAGATATGCGGGTGCCAGGAATGGTAATGTAACCAGAAGCGTAGCCCATAGGGTAGACGCTGGATATGTCTCTTGAGTGGCCGCTAGTTCTTACTGAGCCGCTAAACTTCCTAACGGTTAGACCAACGTCTAAATCAATCCAAAGTAAGCCATCAAGGAGCTCGTAGTAAAGTGTGTAATCTTGATGAGATAGATCGAGTTTTTGGCTGCTGCTGTTTGCAGACAGGTCAATGCTCTGAAATCTAATGTTTGGAACGATAGGTAAAGGATGTTCAAAGGCGATGCCAAAATAAGCGCCATTGTTGCCGTCTAGGTTTGCAGATGTTCCGTCAATAGAGCTGCTGTCAGCACTAGGAAGAAAATAGCCAGCCTCAGCGGTTAGGCCAAGAACATCAGCTTGTGCGGTGCCAGCGGTGAGTAAGGCCGTCGTGAGAAGTAGGGCTGGTTTCATCATAGTATTGCATCCATAGATCAAGAATTGACAAATTTATTCTATTATAAATCTTTAGGCTGGAAAATCTATACAAATAAGGAGTGAAGTAGATGAAATGTGCACATTAAATGATGGCTGGGGTAGCAGGATTCGAACCTACGCATGACAGGATCAAAACCTGTTGCCTTACCGCTTGGCTATACCCCAAAAAATCATTGTTCTTAGAATGGTGGCTATGACTAGATTCGAACTAGTGACCCCATCATTATGAGTGATGTGCTCTAACCAACTGAGCTACATAGCCTTCGTCTATTGGCTGGGGTAGCAGGATTCGAACCTACGCATGACAGGATCAAAACCTGTTGCCT
>JBQEFB010000005.1:122797-150793 GCA_052107635.1 Marinomonas sp.
TACCGCTTGGCTATACCCCAATAGACGTTCACAAGGACAGTTTTCGTTAAACGATCTGCTGTCTCTGTGGCGCGATATTATTCATATAAGTTGATAGTGGGTCAAGTCTTTTATGAATTTTTTTCTAATAAATCAAACATTAAAGCGAAAGTGCATTACATCGCCGTCTTTCAGAATGTAATCTTTTCCTTCTAAGCGCCATTTTCCTGCTTCTTTAGCGCCGTTTTCGCCTTTATATTGAATGAAGTCATCGTAAGCGACGACTTCTGCGCGAATGAAGCCTTTTTCAAAGTCTGTGTGGATGACACCAGCGGCTTGTGGGCCTGTTGCACCTTGTTTGACTGTCCATGCGCGAACTTCTTTAACGCCTGCTGTGAAGTAGGTCTGAAGGCCTAGGAGTTCATAGCCAGCTCGGATGACTCGGTCAAGCCCTGGTTCTGTCATTCCCATCTCATCTAGAAACTCTTGCATCTCTTCTGAGTCTAGTTCAGAAATCTCTGCTTCAAGCTGGTTACAGATAGGGACGACCATAGCGCCTTCTGCCTGTGCGATTTCGCGTACTTGGTCTAGGTGTGGGTTGTTTTCAAAACCGTCTTCAGCAACATTGGCTATGTACATTGTTGGTTTGGTCGTTAGCAGGTGGAACGCTTTCACTTCTTTTTCTTGGTCTTCAGATAGAGTCATTGCTCTAACTGGCAAACCGTTTTCCAGATGTTCTTTGATGCTTTCAAGGAAAGCTTTATGGGCAATAGCTTCTTTATTGCCGCTTTTTGCATTTTTTGCTGTGCGAAATAATTGTTTATCAATAGATTCAAGATCGGCAAAGATCAATTCTAAATTAATAACTTCAATATCGGCTTTAGGGTCTATTTTGTTTGCTACATGAATGACGTTTTCGTCTTCAAAGCAGCGTACGACATGAGCAATAGCATCTGTTTCGCGAATGTTAGCAAGAAACTTGTTACCAAGACCTTCACCTTTAGATGCGCCTTCGACAAGACCTGCAATATCAACAAATTCCATTGTTGTTGCTAGAGTGCGTTCAGGCTTAACGATGTCGGCTAGAGCGTCTAGTCGAGGGTCTGGCATGGCAACAACACCAGCGTTCGGCTCGATAGTACAAAAAGGGAAGTTTTCTGCGCCGATTCCTGCTTTAGTAAGGGCGTTAAAAAGAGTTGATTTACCGACGTTAGGTAGCCCTACGATGCCGCAATTAAAACCCATATTGAAATTCCTGAATAATTAAGTGGTTATGCTTTGAAGCTGTGTAAATGATTCATTACGGGGTTGAGATTGCCGCGTACGATATCATCAACATAGCGTAACGATTCGTCGATCGTTTGCTCTATTTTGCTGTAGTCATCTGGTGAGGCTTTTTTAAGAACATAGTTAGCAACTTGGCTGGCGTGACCAGGGTGTCCGATTCCAATACGTAATCGACCAAACTCTCGGCTGTTTGCCAGTTTCGCTATGATGTCTTTTAAACCGTTATGGCCACCATGACCACCGCCTTTTTTTAATTTGACTGTGCCAGGGGGGATGTCAAGTTCGTCGTGAATGACAAGAACTTCTTCTGGAGGGATTTTGTAAAACTGGCAAACCGCTTGCACTGCTTTGCCGCTTAAATTCATATAGGTGGTGGGAATGAGGAGGTAGCACTCTTCACCAGCTATAGAAACTTTGCCAAATTGGCCTGAGAATTTCTTTTCAGTGCGCAAAAGGCATTGGTTCTGACGAGCCAATGCCTCTATCCACTGAGCGCCTGCATTGTGGCGAGTATTCTCGTATTCGCTACCTGGATTACCCAGACCGACTAATAATTTGAAACCTGCCACAATACTAGACCTTAAATGGTTTTTACTATTTTACTTTACCGATACGGCCGATAGGTTGGTTGTGATCTTCGCCTTTAAGTAAAGCGATTAACTCAACGCCTTCTGGAATAGTCGTATCAGATAGGTGGAAAATTTGACCGAATTGGCCATTAGCAGCATCAACAACTAGCTCTGCAGGAAGGTTTGCTGGTAGGCAACGAACTTCAGCTAGTTTTGCTTCAACAGTTAAGCGACCACCGGCTTTAACGCCTTCGCTTTTAGCTGCATTGATGAAGGTTAAAGGAACACGAGTAGTGATCATTTGATCTTCAGAAATGCGTAGTAAATCGATGTGCATTACATCGCCAGTTGCTGGATGACGTTGAAGTGCTTTAACAAGTACTTTCTCCGCTTGACCATCAACAGAAACTTCTACAATGCTTGTTAGGAAGCCAGGAGTAGTAACAGCTTTAAGCAATTCGTTGTCTTTAAAAGAAATAGACTTCGGTTCAGTAGTGCCACCGTAGATAACAGCAGGAACTAGCCCTTCTTTACGAAGGCGGCGGCTCGCACCTTTACCTTCTTCAGAACGGATAGCGCCATTAATAGATAATGTCATGATATTTTCCCAATAATAATAAGTTGTGCCCAGAACTGCGACCCGTCCCGAGCGAATGTGTTTGGATTAGGCCCCAAACATAGCACTGATAGACTCTTCGTTGCATACGCGACGAACAGCCTCCGCCATAATGTCAGACAGCGACAGCTGGCGTATTTGAGGGCAATTTTGCGCCTCTTGTGTCAATGGGATGGTATCAGTCACGACCAACTCATCAAGCACGGAATTTGTTATGTTTTCAATGGCTTTGCCAGATAAAATAGGATGTGTGCAATAAGCGATTACTTTTTCTGCACCATTTTCTTTTAGTGCTTTCGCCGCAGCACATAAAGTACCACCTGTATCGCACATATCATCAATTAATACGCAGGTTTTACCTGCGACATCACCGATTAGGTGCATGATTTGAGCTTCGTTTGCACGAGGTCGGCGTTTATCGATAATCGCCAGATCAACCCCGTCTAATAGTTTTGCAAAAGCGCGAGCTCTAACTACGCCTCCAACATCAGGCGAAACTACCACTATATTTTTATGACCTTGACGTTGTAAATCATCTAGCAGTAATGGTGTCGCATAAACATTGTCTACAGGAATTTCGAAAAAACCCTGTATTTGATCTGCATGAAGATCTACCGTTAGTACGCGATTAATACCAACTGATGAAATCATGTCTGCAACTACTTTGGCTGTGATTGGTACGCGAGCAGAGCGGACGCGACGATCTTGTCGAGCATAACCAAAATAAGGAATGACCGCTGTAACGCGAGCTGCAGAAGCTCTACGTAACGCATCTGCCATGACGATCAATTCCATTAAATTATCATTGCTAGGGGAGCATGTAGATTGAATAATAAAAACGTCTTTACCGCGTACGTTTTCATTGATTTCTACCGCAATTTCACCATCACTAAATTTTCCTACGGTTGCATTTCCAATAGGTAAACCTAAGCGACGTACCACTCGACGAGCGAGTTCAGGCGTTGCATTACCGGTAAAAACCATCAACTTAGACACTATGTATACCCTTTAAGTTTATAGTGATGAACATGGACTGAATTAGAAAGGTACTATACCCTTTAATAAGTCATATATTATTTTTTTCAATCCACTGATTTAATGCATAGTGAGTAGGGGATAGGTTACAGCCTTGGCAAATCCAGGCTTGCCATTTTTCCGGAATCGCTATTTTTAATCGTTCAGCATCTTGACGGTTATCAAATGATATAAATAAACAAGCTCCAGTGCCTGTTAGTTTTACATCCCCATGCTGTTTAAGCCATGAATACGCTTCATCTAACTCTGGATTGTGTTTTTTGACAACACTTAAGCAATCATTATGCCCATCGACCATTAAAACGTGCGATATTTTGATGGGCGGAGTGTCTCTTGTCAAATGTTTATCGGTAAAAATTTGACCAGTTGAAACATGACAATTGGGTTTTACGATTAAAAAATATGGAGTACCTAATGTCATGGGGTGAAGTTGTTCGCCAACCCCTTGCGCAAAAGCTGATCTGCCCATGACAAAAACAGGAACATCGGCCCCCAGTTGCAGGCCTATCTCGGCGAGTTTTTCTAGTGGTAGCTTACATTGCCACAGGGTATTTAAGGCCAGTAATGTTGTTGCTGCATTTGAGCTGCCACCACCAATTCCACCTCCCATAGGCAGTTGTTTTTCCAAGATAATATCAATGCCACTGTGTAAATTCTTTCGATATGGCTGTAGCAAGGTGGCGGCTTTGAAAATAAGATTCTCTTCTATTGGAAGTGACGGTATGTCAGGCGAAAGACGAATATTACCTTCATTATTGAGATTGAATTCTATCGTGTCGCTAAAATCAATAATTTGAAAAAGGGTTTGTAAGTCGTGATACCCGTCTTCACGTTGACCCGTAATATGTAGAAAAAGATTTAATTTCGCTGGAGAAGGAAGTTTCATACGTTTTACTGAATATCCCATTGATTAATAATCAGACTAACTCGGTATGGAGGTCGAGAGACTTGTATTTTTTGTGGCAAAGATAAGCCCCTAACGTCTGAGTATCTTTCATAAGTAATCGTCCAACCATCCTGAACGATTTTACTCGGAAGGTTACTTTTGACCTGTCTTGTTATGGTTCTTGGGCTGTTAGGGTAGGCTAAACCGCGTATCCAGTAACTTACTTGGCGAACAGGGAATTCCCAGCCAAGGCGAGCTTTTAATAGTGCCGCAGCATCGTAACCTTCGGCTTTTTGATCGTCATAAGTCAATACTATTTTACCTGTTTTATCTTTACTCAGTTCAGTGCTGCCTTGACCGAATGGGCCGTACATTCTTAGATCAAATGTATTAGGGTTGTGTTCCCAATTGAAATTACCCGATACCGCATCTTGTTCCGTTCTAATGCCAACACGGCCTTTTGCGGTCCAGCTTTGGATGCTGGTTACGCTGAGAGGAGCAGGCGTCGTCGGCTGATGATTTAGAAAAGCACAGGCGTTTAGTAATAATGCAAGTAGCGTTATTATAGTGAGACGGAAGAATGTCATTTCTTATCCTTTATTCTTGATTAATAATTGTCTAAAAGAGATGGGTTGAGTCGTGTAACTGTCTCGATTAGTAGTGCGTTTTGTGGCGTATTGTTAAGCGCTTCTTGCCAAATCCTGTTGGCTTCTTGATGTGCGTTTTGCTGCCAAAGTACTTCACCATAGTGAGCAGCAATTTCTGCGTCTTGTAAGGTGTTCCATGCTTTTTTCAGATAAAAGGATGCCTTGATTAGTTTGCCTTGTAAGAAGTACCCCCACCCTAAACTATCAATGATTGCGGGGTCTTTGTCATTTTGACTATAAGCTTTTTCTATGTAACTCATTGCCTTATCAATATCATTACTGCGTGTTAGTAGGGTGTACCCCAAAGCGTTAAGATATTGTGGGTTTAGGGGGGCGTCCGCTAATAAAATATTCAATTCGGTCACCGTGCTTTTCCAGTTGCCTATAGCGTCATCAAGTAATGCCTTTCGATAACGTAATGCCTTAGATTCTGGATAAAGTTGTAGTGTTTTGTGGAGAAGCTCTGATGAAAGGCCGTGTTGTTTATGTTCCTCATGAAGGAGACAGATAGTGCTGACTACTTCAGAGATATGGCTTTTAGACGTTCGCATTAGAACCATGTCGTTTATTTCTTGTTCCTTTTCTTCGTCATAGAGCCATAGTGCTATTTGGTTCGTTGCATGTGCGTTTAAGACACCTGAGACCTTTTTCATTTCTATAATAGCGTGTTGTTTTTGCCCTAGGTCTGACAGGGCTGTAGCTTTCAAATAGCTTGCTTGATTTTCAAAACCGTACTGTTCTTTAGGTAATTGGTTAAGAATGGTCAGTGCTACATCTGGGTGTCCACTAGAGAGTAGTAAATTACCAAACGTAATGCCGATTTGAAGTCTAGATGGCGTGTCTAATTCTGCATCTTGATAGCGCTGAATTGCCGTATCTGTTTGCTTTGATTTGACTAAAAATTCCAATAGCGGTGCGAGTAGACGAATGCTATGAGGAAATTGTAGTCGACCTTTTTCAATAGTAGTAATAGCCGATTTTGTATTATCAAGTTGATCTTGGCTGTAGGCAAGAATAAGAAATAAAGGCTCTGTATCCATCGTGTCGCGATTTGATAACAGTGCTTGGCTTGTTTTTATAGCGGATTGAAACTCTCCCGCACTAAATTGCGTACGAGCATGGCTTGCTTTGATAAATAGGTTTGTATTATCGCTTGCTGATAATTGCGACAATGTAGATTCTACCGTATTTATTAAGTCGGTATTGCGGATATTTTTATCAATATAAAGCGGTAAGAATTGAAGTGATATCTTATGCTCGATTGCAAATTCAATGAGTTTAGCGGCATTGTCTGCATCATGGGACTGTATTTTCATCTGAATCTTTAGGGCATGTGCTTGCTCATTTTCTGGAGAAATAGAAAGTAGTAAGTCTGCACTTTTCTCTATATTTTCGTTATTTTGGCTAGCGATGGCCACACGAACTAATTTTTCAGCGAGTGTTTTGTCTCTGGTTTTTTTCGCAATTTTATATATAGGGACGAATGCTCTATTAGGGCCTTCTCTTTGAAGTGTAAACTCTGCTTTTAGTAATGCTTCAATGTTATTGTCTTTAGTGCTTATGACAGGTGCTATCGATTTACTATTGGCTTGGTCTTGCTGGATGTCGGACGAAGAAACTGAGCTACAGCCAAATAAAGTAAAAGAACTTGCGATAAGAATAAGCGCAGATAATTGTCTTATCTTAGTGGATTTTGTTTGTGCACAGATAAAGGTGTGCAAATAAGGTGGCATGTTCGTTCTCGATGCTAAATTCATATAGCCCTTATGTTATCGTTAGCCGATAGGTTGTGTCAGCTATAACTATAAACTAATCCTATTACTTTTATTAATTCTATGGGGTGCGAAATTAAGCTAATTCCTCGTATAATGTGTCCTCTTTATGTAAAGAGCCGTGTTGGTATGCTTACTCTTCTTATCCTTGTCTTGAGATCCCGATCTTTTAAAAGAGTTTCTGAATGTCGCTAATTACAGTGGGAATTAACCATAAAACAGCTCCTGTTGCGATTCGTGAACGCGTGGCCTTTGCTCCTGAAAAAATGGTAGAGGCATTGTCTTCTTTGGTTTCTGGAAAAAAAGCCAATGAAGCGATCATCGTTTCGACTTGTAACCGTACTGAAGTATATTGCTCTATTGATGATGAGGCTGATGCGAATGATATCATTCGATGGTTAGGTGATTATCATGGGTTAGATTTTGATGATCTCAAGCAGTATTGTTACATGCATTTAGCAGATGATAGTGTCCGACATGTGATGCGTGTGGCTTCAGGGTTAGATTCTTTAATCTTAGGTGAACCGCAAATTTTGGGGCAGGTAAAATCCGCCTATGCGGTGTCTCAAGAGGGATCATGTATCGGCCCTGATTTACAGTCGCTGTTTCAGCGCACCTTTACTATTGCTAAGCGTGTACGAACAGATACTGCTATTGGTGAAAATCCAGTGTCTATTGCTTTTGCTGCAGTGAGTTTAGCGCAACGTATTTTTGCTGATATCCGACAAAATACAGCATTATTAATTGGTGCTGGTCAAACAATAGAATTAGTAGCAAGGCACCTTAAAGAGCAGGGTGTAAAGCGCATCATCATAGCAAATAGAACATTGGCTAATGCTGAAACATTGGCTAATGACTTAAATGCTGAAGCAATTATGCTAGGTGAAATAGGTGACTATTTATCACAAGCAGATATCATTATTTCATCGACAGCGAGCCAGTTGCCAATTATAGGCAAGGGAATGGTAGAAAGAGCGACATCTAAACGTCGTTATAATCCGATGCTTTTAGTTGATATCGCCGTGCCAAGAGACATCGAACCAGAAGTAGAAGAGGTGAAAGATGTTTACCTCTATACGGTCGATGACTTGCATTCAGTGATTGAAGAAAATGTTAAGGCAAGACAAGATGCTGCGAAAGCAGCAGAACTGATTATCGAAGAGGGTGTAGATTCTTACCATAGAGCGGTAGAATCCCGTAAAGTATCTAATCTAATTGTTACTTATCGCCATACGGCAGAAGAGATAAAAGACCGCGAACTTACTAAAGCGCTGAAAAGCTTAGAGTCTGGCCATTCTCCAGAGCAAGTAATGAATAGGCTTGCTCATGGGCTGATGAATAAATTGATTCATTCACCAACACGCTATTTAAAAGAAGCGGGTGCTGAAGCTGATCAAGACGGATTAACCATTGCCGCAACTGTATTGGGCATTAATGAAGATAAAGATAATTAAAAATGAAAGATTCGATCAAGTTGAAGTTAGAAAGTTTGTCCGATCGCTATGATGAATTGGCTGTACAATTAAGTGACGCAGAAGTCATCATGGATCAAAACCTATTTCGTGCATACTCAAAGGAGTATGCAGAGTTAGAGCCAGTGGTAAAATGCTTTAATGAGTATCAGCAAGTTGCTGATAACATTGAAGAAGCTGAATTGATGATGACGGATTCCGACCCAGAAATTAAAGATATGGGTGTGGAAGAAATGAAGGCTGGGCAGCAGCAGCAAGAAGAGTTACAGCTTGTGTTGCAGAAGCTATTATTGCCAAAAGACCCTAATGATTCTCGTAATGTATTCTTAGAAGTGCGTGCGGGAACAGGTGGTGATGAGGCGTCTATTTTCGCAGGTGACTTGTTTCGGATGTACTCCCGTTATGCTGAAACACAGCGCTGGAAAGTAGAGATTGTAAGTGCCAATGAGGGTGATCATGGTGGTTATAAAGAAGTGATTGCTCGAATCGTTGGTGAAGGTGCTTATTCAAAACTCAAATTTGAATCTGGTGCACATCGAGTGCAGCGTGTACCTGCAACGGAGTCTCAGGGTCGTATTCATACCTCAGCGTGTACTGTAGCTGTCATGCCAGAAATGGATGAAGTGGCAGATATTGTCATTAATAAAGGTGATTTACGCGTTGATACTTTCCGTGCTTCTGGTGCGGGTGGTCAGCACGTGAACAAAACGGATTCAGCAATTCGCTTAACGCATATACCAACTGGTGTGGTTGTAGAGTGTCAAGAAGAGCGCTCGCAGCATAAGAATCGGGCGAAGGCGATGTCTTTATTGGCCTCACGTCTGTTGGCTGCGGAACAAGAAAAAGCCGCGAGTGAGCAATCAGAAGAGCGTAAGTCATTGGTTGGTAGTGGTGATCGTTCTGAGCGAATTCGTACTTATAACTATCCTCAAGGTCGTGTTACGGATCATCGTATCAACCTAACTCTGTATAAATTAGATGAAATTGTTGCAGGGGATTTGGATGTATTGATTAATCCTCTAGTCAATGAGTTCCAGGCAGAGCAGCTAGCAGCATTGAGTTCAGAAAATTAATCGATTTGTTAAACCGCTCAACTCATAGGGTTACTATCGCATATGCGAATTGATGAACTGCTAAAAGGCGCTTACGAGCGCCTTAATTTTGTGTCTGACACGGCGCAACTCGATGCGCAGATTTTGTTAGCGCATGTATTAGATGTGACCACGGCGTATTTTTACACTTGGCCAGATAAACGGCTGGATGAGGCGTGTCTTGTTGAATTTGAAGCGTTAATGCAAAGACGCGAACAGGGCGAACCAATTGCTTATATTGTTGGGCAGCAGGCATTTTGGACGCTGGATCTTGAGGTGGCTAAGTGCACCTTGATTCCACGGGCTGATACCGAATGTTTGGTGGAAGTGGCATTAACGTTAATCGACCCTGCGGCCGCGAATCAGGTGCTTGATTTGGGGACGGGAACGGGTGCTATTGCGTTGGCGCTGGCCGCAGAAAATCCTTTTGCACAGGTAATAGGTATCGACTTTAACGAAGAGGCGGTTGCCTTAGCTAAGCGTAATGCAAAGCGCAACCAGCTGGATGTGATGTTTTTACAGAGTAGTTGGTTTGATCAGTTAGACGTGCAGTGTCAATTTAATCTGATTGTCTCTAACCCGCCTTATATTGATCCAGACGACGAGCATTTAGCACAAGGCGATGTACGGTTTGAGCCAAAGAGTGCCTTGGTGGCAAAAGGTCATGGGCTAGCGGATATTTTGCATATTATCGTGAATGCTCCGAGTTATTTGGCAGAATCAGGGTATTTGGTGTTTGAGCATGGTTATGACCAAGGTGAAGCGGTGCGAGCGGCCTTTCTAGAAGAAGGCTACACGGATGTGAAAACCTATCAAGATCTGGGTGGTAACGATAGAGTCACTCAAGGCTGCAAACCTTCCATAGGATAAAGCTGTCATAGGGTAAAACAGCCATAGAAAAACAGTGATTTACAATGTCCGCATGGTGCAATGAGCGACATGCGGACTGAAAAGACTATTTTTGTGGTTGCGCGCTTTCAGGGCGAACAAAGATAGGCTCATTCTTTGTTGAGCGCTCAGCATCGTAACGATAGCCTGCTAAGTCAAAGCGTTTTAGCTCTTCTAAGGTTTTACAGCGATTCTCAATCAAGTAGCGGGACATTAAACCGCGAGCTTTTTTGGCATAAAAGCTAATGACTTTAAACTGACCGTTTTTTTCATCTAAAAAGTTTGGGCTAATCAATGTGGTATTAAGGCGCTTGGTATTGACCGCCTTAAAGTATTCATTCGATGCTAGATTCACTAATAGCTCACCTTCACTTAATTCATTGTTTAGAGAGTCTACAATGGTGTCTCCCCAAAACTGATAGAGGTTGGTTCCTTTTTGGTTTTCGAGCCTGGTGCCCATTTCTAAACGGTAGGCCTGCATTAAATCCAGAGGTTTTAACAGGCCATATAAACCACTGAGTATTCTGAGATGGTCTTGTGCATAGTCGATGTCTTCTTGACTAAGAGAGTAGGTATCAAGGCCGGTATAAACATCTCCCATAAAGGTGTAGACCGCAGGGCGGCTATTATCAGTAGAATGTGCCTTTTCCCAAGTCTGGTAGCGCTCGACATTGAGTGTGGCTAATTTGTCGCTGAGTTTCATCAGAGACGCAATTTGTGCGGGCGTATAGGGCTTTATCGTGTTGATTAGTTGTTGTGATTGCGCTAGAAAACGTGGTTGGCTGAATTCACTGACGCTCGGCGTGGATGTTGTATCTAGTGTTTTTGCTGGTGATATTAAGAATTTCATAGGGATTCTATCGGCTCTATTATTGCGTTTGTTAAAGATTATCCATAGAGTGACGATAGATATCTAGAGGCTGCAGCAATAGAGATAGGTTATGAATGATAATCTGATATTTTTTCCAAATATTAAACGAGTGAAAAATGCTTCATTAGTAGGCACAACTGCTGATAGTGAACTTAATGAGCTGCGTGACGCATTTGATCGTGCTCGTCAGAATTGGCCTATTGAAATTGCTGAATTGCCAGAAAAAAATAGAATCTATTCCAATAATAAAAAATAATGTCTTTTAAGTTTTATGCTTAAAAGTCGGTACTTAAAGGATGTAAGTAACATGTTTGCTCTTCTTATACGTCATTCCCTATTGTGTATGTTTTTAGCTGCCATTCTTGGCTTTTTGTTTCCTTCTGTGTCTCTGGCTGTTTTTCCATTTTTACCCTATGTTTTATTTTTTCTGATGGCACTAACCTTACTTGGTATTAAGCAAGATAAATTGCTCAATAGACTAAAAGATATAAAGGTATGGTATTACTCTTTATTGCATGCCGTTTTTTATATGCTAATTATTGGCACCATTGGTTGGTTGTGTTCTGCTAATGCATCACTTCAATTGGCAATGGTTGCTGTTGCGGCGACAGGATCTTTATTTGCTACACCGGCAATTGTTAGAGCGCTTGGTTTTGATAGTCTTGAAGCGATGGCAATGACGATAGCGACGACTTTATTGTTACCTATTGTTATATTTGTGACGTTATTAATGTATCAGGGTGGTGATATTCATCTTGATTTGGTTTCTTACTTTCTGCGTTTAGCTATCTTTGTTTTTGGACCGATGGCATTGTCTTTTGTAGTTCATCGGTTTGCTCCACAAGAGGCGTTGGAGAATCTGTTGTTTAAGTTTTCTCCTTATACTATTTTACTGGTTTTTGCCTTTCCTTTTGGTTTGATTGGCAGCTTTAGGCTTCTCTATAACGATGATCCAATGGCTGCGTTGAATTATCTTTTAGTGGCTGTTGGTTTGTGTCTACTTTTCTTTATTGTGTCATTGGTTGTGTATTGGCGGTCAGGGAAAGAGATTGCATTGACGGCGGCTATTACATCAGGTAACCGCAATGTGTTGTTAACCTACAGTATTGCTGGAGCCTTGTTAGGTCCTGCTTTTTTGCCTTTGGCTGGGGCATTACAGTTACCAACATCACTTTTGCCTGTGATTACACGTTGGTTAAATAAAAGATTATAATGATTTTATCTCTATCTTATTGAGAGTAAAGGGTTTTAACCCTTACTCTTTCCCTATTTTAGAGGTAAAAAAAGTGTTTTTCTCTTTTATAATCCTCCCTATTTTTAGTAAAGGCTATCTACGAAGGTTAAATGCTCAATGATTAATCATTAGTGATAGCGTGGAAAATATTAATCGTGTCTTAAAGAAAGGCTTTATATGAGTAATACCCTACATTCTACGTCGCATGAAAGAACGTTTGGGAGTAAAGAGAAGCTTATTTCTACAACAGACTTACAGGGAAGAATTCTTCATTGTAATAAAGCTTTTGTGAAAATTAGTGGTTTCGAAGAAGAGGAGCTTATAGGCAGTCCTCATAATATTGTTCGTCACCCAGATATGCCAAAAGATGCATTCATGGTGATGTGGGAGCATTTAAAGCAGGGTAAGCCTTGGATGGGATTGGTAAAAAATCGCTGTAAAAATGGTGATTATTACTGGGTAGATGCTTACATGACACCTGTTACTGAAAATGGTCAAGTCATTGGTTATGAGTCGGTACGAACTGTTCCAAGTCGAGCAGACGTTGAACGTGCAGAGGTGCTTTATAGTCGACTTAATGCGGGTAAAAATATCGCGGTAAATAGGTTTTTCTCGTGGTCGTGGTTATTGCCACTACTTGCGTTAGTGGTAGGAGCTGCTGCTTGGTTGCTTGACGACGCCTTATCTGGATTAGGTGTCTTTTTGGTGTTTAGTTTGTTAGCTAATGGTGTGTTTTTATTTAATAGGAACAACAGCATCAAGACTTTAAAAGAGCGTATGACGATGGCGTGTATGCATCCATTAACTGCTGCCAGTTATTCGGATAGTGAGCCGTCCATGGCGATGCTAGAGGCTGGGGTAAAAAGCCTTAATGCACGATTAGAGACGGTCCTAACAAGGATAGAGGATGAATCTCTAAAGGTTTCAGAGAAATCCAATATAGGGCTATCGCGAACTCTTGAATCAACAGAGAGAATGACACTTCAGCAGCATGAGACGCAAAGTGTCGCAACGGCGATGCATCAAATGACCATAACTATTAGTGATGTATCGTCACATGTTCAAAGTACTGCTGATAGCGCTCAATCTTCACTTCTTGCTGCTAAGGGAGGTCGAACGGTTATTGAGCAAACAAGAAACTCCATTCAGTCATTGAGTGATACCGTCTATGGTATTAGTGAGGCGGTGGTAGATTTGTCTTCTCAGTCTGAGAAGATTGCTCAAGTAGCACAAATGATTGACCAGATAGCGGAACAAACTAACTTATTGGCGTTAAATGCGGCTATTGAAGCGGCTCGAGCAGGAGAGCATGGGCGTGGTTTTGCGGTCGTTGCTGATGAGGTTAGGCAGTTAGCACAAAGAACCCAAGGTTCTACACAGGAAATTCATCAGATTATTGAAACGCTGCGTAAAGGTGCTCAGCGCTCTGTTGAGGCTGCAGATCAGGGTAAAATGGAAGCTGAGGCGGGTGTAGCGCAAATGCTAGATGCGGAGTCTACATTATTATCTATTGTGTCTGGTGTTGATAATATTGCTGGCATGGCTACTCAGATGGCGGCAGCGGTAGAAGAACAGGCCCATGTATCTGAGGGTATTAATACGCAAATTGCACGAATATCAGAGCTAGCAACAGACGGTCTTGATAAAGCGAATATGTCGAGTGATAGTATTCGAGAGTTGCAAACGGTGTCATTGGAATTACATGAATTAGTGGTGCGTTTTAGGTAGCTATTTTTTGTTATATGAGCATTAAAAAAGCCTCTTTAGTTTTCTAAAGAGGCTTTTTGCATTTTAGACAAACAGATTAATGATCTTGAGGAAGCGGTAGCGATTTTAGTTTACTGCTTGCTTGATTAAGGCTAACCATGATGATGTCTTGGCTTGCTTTTGTATCTCCCATTGCTTTTAAAAGACGGCTCAGTTCAGCAAGCGCTTCACTTTGGCTATCTAACGTAAAAGCATGTTCATAGTAGTCTTTAGCTTTTCCCCAAAGGCGTAAGGATTGACTGAAGCGTCCGCATACTAGTAATAAGTTAGCGCTAGCGGGTTCTTTTTTAAGCCAGTCTTCACAGTGCGCTAGCAGCTTTTTCGCATCTAAATTTCTAAGATTGCCATACTCATATATTAATACGTCAGACCATTTTTTATTTAAGCTATGACGAATAAAGGCTTCTGCTTTTTCTTCATCTTTGAAGTTAATTAAGGTCTGGGCATAAAGCTGACGCATATGATCATCCTGAGATAGGGTGTCTAGCTTATTCCACAGCGTTTCCAGATCTGTAACTAGGTCTTTATTGACCTCGCCAAGTTTATTGCGAAAATTAATTTTATTAAGCAGTGCTAAGAAGGCATTTTTCTCTATTTCAAGCATGTTGTCGTTATCAAAAATGCCTTCTTTCTTTAATGTCGGGGTAAGTTTAAAGAGCGCGTCCCAATCGTCTAATTTTGTATAAACCGCGACTAACATTTTTAATATTTGTCGGTGTTTAGGTTTTAGTTTCTGCAAACTAAGTAAAGATGCTAAAGCGCCTTCATATTGTCCTTGTCGCATTTGTATTTGGCTTTGAGCAAAACCAATTGCAAACTCCGCTTCGGGGGTCGACTGATGAGCACTTCTTAATAATGCTTTTGAACGGTCATGTTCATCTTGTTCGTTGGCTGCGTAAGCTGCGCCAATATAATTAATAAGAGGGTAGGCCACATTGTTGGCGCTATTTGTTAATAGCTTTTCGGCTTTACGCCAATTACCACCTACTAGTTCAAGCATGCCGCGAATTGTGTTTTTAGTGGCGCGTTTACTAGCAAGGTTATCGGTGATTCTAGAGAGAGAGTTACTTGGTCTAAGAATGATAAAAAGAATGCGTTTTATCCAGCTTAATACAAATAGGATCACAACGAGTGCGGCAGCTAAGACCCATAAACTGGTTTCAAGGGTTACACCATTATAAGCAATCAATACATAGCCACTGTCTTGTCGCATAAGCAGGCCTAAAACGCCACCAATCGCCATTACTATTACAAGAACGAAGAGAAGCTTTCTCATGCAGACTCTCCTAATGCTGTATGTTTAGGTTGTGTCTCTTTGTTTGTATCAGGTGTACTTGTGGTTGGGTGTGTATTCCATTCAACCATAAGTTTTTTCATTGCATTTAAAGAGTCTCTTGGTAGTGGTAGCTCTGGGGCTGGATTCACTTGTTGCAATGCTGTCAAGCTTGTCATAAAAGCGATGACCATTTGAGAGCGAGTATCAAAATGATCAGTGATGGCGTGCGCGATTCGAGAAAGTGCCTTTTGGTAAATAGAGGTTTCTCCTTTTACTAAAGCGACTTGAGCAACGTCTATTTGTAGTTGAAGTCCAGTGACCAATTCTTGGTATTCGGCAGGCGGTAATAGAGACTTGATAGGTTTGTGGTTGTAATTAATCACAACAAGAGATTTAAGTGCGTTCCACATGTTTGCAAAAGTACTACCTACTTGTGCAGTCGCTTGTTCAAGTTTATTTGCTTGTTCTTTTTTGTTTATTGCTAGCCATTTTTTAGATGGTTCACGTTGTGGTAGCTGGTTTACTTGGTCATATAGAGCGCTTAACTGTAGATAGCGTCCTTCAAGATCAAAGTGATTAGTAGATTTTAACGATTGAATGTCTTTTGCAATGGCTTTGCGAGCTTCAAAGAAGATCGGGTCTTCGAGGTCTGCTAAAATACTATCAGCGTTGCTAAGTAGCGTCTCGGCACCATTAATATCAGATTCAAGTAACAGTCTTTGATTTGCTAGACGTATTAAATATTCTGCTTCTGCCAACTTCCAGTCATCTTTGCTGGCATTATTTATTTGGCGGATCCGATTCCCTAAAGATTGCAGCTGTTTACGCTGCTCTGTTTGTTGTGTTTGTAATAGAGAGGTTTGTTGTTTAGTGCTTTGTTCTGACTGGGTGACTTGATCTGCTAGCTTGGTTATTTGCAGATGGGTTTTATTGTAAGTGTTGAGTTCGGCATCAAAGCTGTCTTGTTGTATTTTTAACGCAGCGATTGTTACTTGAGTATTATCTTGCTTACTTTGGTAAAACAGCCAACCGCTCGATCCTAATGCGATAACAGAGATGATGAGGGAGGCGACAATGATGGATTTATGAAATGTGGCAGGAGGTGACACCTCGTCAGGCTTTTTGTAGGGTGGTGTTTTAGCCCCTGCGTTAGCTGCGATATTATTTTCTGAGGCTTGTTTATTAGTCTCTGTCATTCTTCTGTCCTGTGTTAAGTTCCGTCGCCGTTATGAGGCTGCTGTCATCCGCGCCATGCGCACAAACCGCTTTCTGCCAACCCATATCCTTCGCTAATGCATTGACTCTTTCGCTTGGCGTAAGAATTAATAATGATTTGTAGCTGGGCTTATATTGTTCAATATAGCTGTTTAAGTTTATCAAGCTTTCACCACTGGTTACCCATATTAAGTCAATATCTGGTAAAAAAGTGAAAGTTTGCGCCTGATAAACAGGTTTTTTTCGCTCATAAAGCGAGAGGTAATCAACTTGAGCACCTCTTTGCTCAAGTTTATTTCCTAGCTCAGGGCGACCACCTTCACCACGCACGATGAGAACTTTCATGTGTCGCATTTTCGCAGGTTTTAGCCACTCTAGTAGTGCTTCTGTTGTATGCCCTGGGTTGGTGATAGCCGGAATATTGCCTTTAATAAGTTCTTCGGTGGTTCCTTTTCCTATGCCAATCCAATGAATATTAACGGGTAACATAGGCCAGCAACTGTAGATCCATTCAGAGGCTTCTCGAGCTGCATTTTTACTAACAAAAATGACGTACTGATACTCATCGATATTAAAAACCCGTGAGCGTATAGAGGCGACTTGGCGGTCTTCAACAATAGGGACAATATTGAGCATGGGCAAGGCAACGCCATGGAAGCCTTGTTGTGCTACTTTTTGACAGCTGAGCGTATTTTCAGGCTCAGGTCGAGTGATTAGAATGTTTAATTTACTCACCAGATGTATTCGCCTCTATAAAAGGGATCATTGCTATTTATAAATAGCCGCTAAAATAAGGTCTGCACCACGACTTAATAAGTCATCCGCCAGTGTAATGCCTAATTGTTTTGCATCGTCTTTATGACCTTTTATCTCACTGGTAATTATGTTGGTTCCGTCAGGGCTGCCGACTAATCCACGCACAAATAGTTGTTCTCCATCCAGTGTGGCAAAGCATGCTATAGGGGCTTGGCAGCCGCCGTTTAAACGTTCATTAATTGCACGTTCAGCCGTTACGCGAATAGCCGTTTCTTGATGCTCAAGCGGTTCTAGTAGTTTAAGTGTGTCTAAATCATCAGAGCGGCACTCGATCCCCATAGCACCTTGTCCACCGGCTGGTAGGCTAACGTTTTCAGGGATTCTTAGTTTGATGCGATCTTCCATTTCTAATCGTAATAATCCAGCGGTAGCGAGAATAATGGCATCGTATTCACCATCGTCTAATTTTCGTAGACGCGTATTAACATTACCACGTAGGTCTTTGACGATAAGATCAGATCGTTGCATGCGCAATTGGCTAGAGCGTCGTAAGCTTGATGTGCCAACAATGCTACCAATTGGAAGATCATCTATTGAGTTGAAACTATTGGAGACAAAAGCATCGGTTGGATCCTCACGTTCACAAATAACTGCAAGTCCAAGGCCTTCAGGGAAAGCCATAGGAACATCTTTCATCGAATGGACTGCGATATCTGCACGACCGTCTAGCAGCGCGTTTTCTAATTCTTTGACAAACAAACCTTTCCCACCAATTTTCGATAAAGGCGAGTCTAAAATTTGATCGCCTTTGGTCGTCATTCCAAGTAACTCAATTTTTATGTCAGGGTAGAGTGATTCTAATTGGGCTTTTACGTTGTTGGCTTGCCATAGGGCGAGTTTGCTTTCACGTGTAGCAATCACAATTTTATTTTTCACATATACTCCTAGTAGACGTCAGAAGAAAACATTCTTCGTTGATATTTATGAACTTAATCATACTCGTTAAGAGCTGGAGCGTCATCCTTCTGTGCTTTATAAGTAATGGCGCTTGAGGTACTCTTGGCAGCTGTTTGAATTTCTGTGGGAACTGAGTGAATGACTGATACTAATAAAACCACAAACCAGCAATGGGGTGGCCGTTTTTCTGAACCTGTTGACGCTTTTGTGGCGCGTTTTACTGCTTCTGTTGAGTTTGATCAACGTATGGCGAAGCAAGATATCCAAGGATCAATTGCGCATGGGAAAATGCTAACAAGCGTTGGCGTTTTGACAGAAGAAGAGCGTGATCAGATTATTCAAGGTTTGACTGAAATCGAAGGTGAAATTGCGCGTGGCGAATTCAACTGGTCGATTGAATTAGAAGATGTTCACATGAACATTGAAGCGCGTTTAACGCAAAAAATTGGTGTGACAGGTAAAAAACTTCATACTGGGCGTTCTCGTAATGACCAGGTCGCGACCGATATTCGCTTATATCTACGTGACGAAGTGGATTTTTTGCTTGATGAAGTAACACGCCTACAGCAAGGTATTTTGAGTTTGGCAGAGAAAGAAGCCAATACTATTATGCCTGGCTTTACCCATTTGCAAACGGCTCAGCCAGTAACATTTGGTCATCATTTGATGGCGTGGTATGAAATGATGCAACGTGATTATGAGCGTCTACTTGATTGCCGTAAGCGTATTAATATATTGCCTTTGGGCGCAGCAGCATTAGCAGGTACGACCTACCCTATCGATCGTCATATGACGGCTGAACTACTTGGTTTCGAACGCCCAACTTATAACTCGTTAGATTCTGTTAGTGATCGAGATTTTGCCATTGAATTTACCTCAGCTGCGTCTATTATCATGATGCACATGTCTCGTTGGGCTGAAGAGATGGTAATGTGGGCGTCCGCTCAATTTAATTTCATCTATTTACCAGATCGTTTCTGTACTGGCTCTTCTATTATGCCGCAGAAGAAAAATCCAGACGTACCAGAACTTGTGCGCGGTAAAACAGGTCGTGTTTATGGTCATCTCATGGGACTGTTAACCTTGATGAAATCCCAGTGTTTGGCTTATAACAAAGACAATCAAGAAGACAAAGAGCCGCTTTTTGATACTGTGGATACATTAAAAGGCTCGTTGCGTGCTTTTGCAGACATGATTCCTGCAATCGAATCTCGTAAAGAGCACATGTACGAAGCAGCTCGTCGTGGTTTTTCTACCGCAACAGATTTAGCTGATTACTTGGTACGTCAAGGTATTGCATTCCGCGATGCCCATGAAGTAGTGGGTAAAGCGGTTGGTTATGGTGTCAAAGAAGGCAAGGACTTGTCAGAAATGACGCTGGAAGAGTTGCAGTCTTTTGGTAGCATGATCAAATCGGATGTATTTGAAGTCTTAACGTTAGAAGGATCTGTTGCTGCTCGTGACCATATTGGTGGAACGGCGCCTGCTCAAGTGATAAAAGCAGTCGCGCGTGCAAAACAAGAATTAGCAGATCGTTAGTTTGTAGGTCGGTTAAGCGTTAGATAAAAGCGACGCCCATGCGTCGCTTTTTTATTTATCCAATGTGAAAGGTGAATCAGGGCCAAGGAGCTCATTCGTCAAAATACTGGGGTTAATATTTAGCTCGAAGTGAAAGGCCTTATCTTTCAAGCCGCAACCATCAAAAACAATAGCCCAGCTATCATTACTACCTTCTTTTGGTAAGCGCCAGCAAACTCCTTTTATATTCACATAGCGGGTGCCATCAGCATCAATGGTGATAGGAAAGTTTATTTTCTCCTTGACACCTTTCAAATACGTTTTTTGGACTTGTTTCGATACCTCGATCTTTTTCTGTAATTCCTTTGAAAAAACACGTTCTATTATGGCTTCGTCTATATCGGGAGAAATTGATATTTTTGACAGGTCGAGTAACGATTCTTTTGTTGTTACATCGCTATCTGGTTTCTCTATTAAAACGCTGTTTTGTAAAGGCTGACTAGTGTCGTGATGGATTAAATTTTTGTCTGTTTTTTCTTGGGAATGAGGGGTTTCATTCGTTTCGGATTGCTTGAATGTTGGCGCTTTTGTTTGTTGTACCGAGTCGCTTGTTAATGGTGTTTTTTTATCATCAATGATTTCTGGCTCTGCTGGTTCGTTATGGTTTATACGACTTTTAGGAGCAATTATTGTTATATCTAGTTCAGGTTGTTGGATTGCTTTTGTCTCTGTTGAGGCAGTAAACCACCCTTGATAATTGGCAATAGCAATGACAAGAATATGGATCGCGAGTGCGAACATGAGCGCCATAGCCCAAGAAGGGGTGTGCTGTCTGATTTGTAGTATGGAAGTGTGTACCCATTGATGTTTAGGGATAATTAACCTCTGTTTGGTTGTTTGCTTTTATAGATTGGCGTAAATATAGCAAATTCAAGGTATGAGTAATTGTGTTATTAAGTAAAGAATATTGCTTTTAATGGTGTGCTAAGGGTTGGGAATCATCTGGCCTCCACGTATACTGTGGTGATCAAAAAATTGAAGAGATTAAGACGATGTTAAAATGGCTTTCAGTACTTATTTTAGCAGCTTTTCTTGCTGCTTGTGGTAACAAAGGTGACCTTTATTTACCTACCGATAACGCTGCGCCACAGCAAGAATCGTCTGCTAACTGAGGACTCCCTTTTGGACTTTTTTAATTATTCAAATCAAGCATTACAAGCTGAAGATGTCGCTTTGTCTGATATCGCTCAGCAATATGGTACACCGTGTTATGTGTATTCTCGAGCAACATTAGAGCGCCACTATCTAGCCTATTCTGATGCTTTTTCATCACATCCTACCTTGATTTGCTACGCTGTTAAGGCGTGTTCTAATATTGCTATTTTAAATGTATTGGCACGACTAGGATCTGGCTTTGATATTGTTTCTGTTGGTGAGTTAGAGCGTGTATTACGAGCTGGTGGTGACCCTAAGAAAGTCATGTTCTCGGGATTAGGTAAGCAAGCGACCGAGATGCGCAGAGCATTAGAAGTGGGGATTCATTGTTTTAATGTTGAATCTGAGGCGGAGTTATACCGATTAGATAAAGTGGCTGGTGATATGGGCAAAGTTGCTCCCGTGTCGTTACGAGTCAACCCAGATGTAGACGCAAAAACCCACCCATATATTTCTACTGGATTAAAAGAAAATAAGTTTGGGATTGATATTAAGGATGCGGTTCGCATCTATGAAATTGCGAATCAGTTGCCTAACCTAAATGTTATGGGAGTCGATTGCCATATCGGTTCTCAGCTGACTGAATTAAAACCTTTCCTAGACACATTCGATCGTTTGATTGGTTTGGTGGATCAGCTTGCAGAGGCTGGTATTGAAATCAAACATCTAGATTTGGGTGGTGGTTTAGGCGTACGTTATCGCGATGAAGTGCCGCCAGAGCCTGCTGAATATGCGAAACTTATTTTAGAAAAAGTTAAAGGTCGTAATGTTACCTTGGCATTTGAACCTGGTCGCTCTATTGCTGCTAATGCTGGGGTTTTATTGACTCAAGTTGAATATCTAAAATGCACTCCACATAAGAATTTTGCGATTATTGATGGAGCAATGAACGACTTGATTCGCCCATCTTTATATGGCGCTTGGATGAATATTGTTCCTGTTTCTCTTGTGCCAACAACAGAGGGTGTTCGCAGTTATGATCTTGTCGGACCTATCTGTGAAACGGGTGATTTTCTTGGTAAAGAGCGTGAGTTGGATATTCAGGCAGGGGATTTGTTAGCGGTACGCTCTGCTGGGGCGTATGGTTTTACTATGTCATCTAATTACAATAGTCGTAACCGTGCTGCAGAAGTTATGGTAGATGGTAATCAGGTACATCTTATTCGAGCTCGTGAAACAATAGAGCACCAATTAGCCGGCGAGCAAGTATTACCCGACTAAGGAGTCTATTGTGTTATTAAAATTTACCAAGATGCATGGGCTTGGAAATGACTTTATTGTTGTTGATGCAGTGTCTCGTAAAGTGTTTTTTAATCAAAAACAAATACAACGTTTAAGTGACCGTAACTTTGGTATTGGGTTTGACCAGTTGTTAATGGTTGAGCCACCGACTAATCCTGACATGGATTTTCGTTATCGTATCTATAATGCTGATGGTTCAGAAGTCGAGCACTGTGGAAATGGCGCACGGTGTTTTGCTAAATTTGTATTAGATAGAGAGCTGACACATAAGCGCATTATCAATGTTGAAACGAAAGGTGGGCAGATACAGCTTCGAGTTGTTGAGGGTGGCTTAGTTACTGTTGATATGGGTACACCAAACTTTGAGCCAGAATCGTTGCCTTTTATTGCAGAGTCTTCGATGCCTTTATACCCTTTAAATGTCGGAGAGCAGGAGTATTTGATTACGCCTGTTTCTGTTGGTAATCCTCATGCAGTATTGCGTGTCGATGAGTTAACAGACGAAGAAGTCTCTACAGTCGGAGCCTTAATAGAGTGCCACGAAAAATTCCCTCAAAAAGTAAATGTAGGGTTTATGCAAATTCTAAATACAGAAGAAATAAATCTTCGTGTTTATGAACGTGGTGCAGGTGAGACACAAGCTTGCGGTACTGGTGCTTGTGCTGCTGTCGTTGCAGGGATTAAACAAGGCTGGTTGGGATCAAGAGTAACGGCACATTTACGTGGTGGTGACTTGTTGATTGAGTGGAAAGGCGAAGGTCACCCAATTTTAATGACAGGTCCTGCTGAAAAAGTTTTTGAAGGCCAGATCTACCTATAGAGGTATTATGAACGAAGCGGAAGTTATTAAGTATCTATCACATAAGCCGGATTTTTTTGTTAAAAATCCAGAGTTGTTGGAAAGCTTAACGCTTCCGCATCCCGTTCATGGCCGCGCAATTTCTTTGCTTGAATATCAAGTTGATTTATTAAAAAAATCTACGGCTGATTATCGTCGAGAATTCGAACGTTTGGTAAATGTGGCTCGTGAAAATGAAGCTATTATGCAGAAAACGCGTCGTCTTATCTTGGCAGGTTTAGAATGTACCACGTTGGATGAACTCGCTGTTGTTATTGACGATATGGTTAGGGATGACCTCGCTGCTGCTTATCATTCCCTTGTTTTATTCGGAGACAATCAGGGTTCTGCTATTCGTTGTTGCTCTACAGAAGATGTATCAAAATATTTAGCCAGTGCTTCACGAGTAAAGAAATCAGCCTGTGGAACCTTATCAAAAAAAGCGTTAGGTTACTTTTTTCAGGATGATGTGTCAGAGGTGCGTTCTCATGCCGTATTACCCATTACGTATCTTTATGATAATAAAAAGTATACGGCTGGTATGTTAGTGCTGGGAGCAACGTCTGAAAAAGTGTTTAGTACGGAAAGAGAAATTCTATTTCTCGAATATACCGCTGAATTGTTAAGTGTATTAATACAAAGGCTTCCATTATGAAAAAGCTTGTTGCTTTTGATTTAGATAATACATTGTGGGATGTGGATCCTGTTATTCAGCGCGCAGAATACGCAATGGAATCTTGGTTTGAGGATCGATTTCCTGGTTTTGGTGTTCGTTATCCATTTGCAGCTAGAGAAGAAATACGTCAAGGGTTGATCATCGAAAACCCTAACTTATTATCTGATATCACCATGTTGCGCTATGAAATTTATAAAAAAGCATTGAAGCAGTTTGGTTTGCCGACGGAAGAGGCTAGTTCAGTTGCTCAGGCGGCATTGTCTTACTTTTCAGAATGGCGTCAAAAAGTGGATTTATATCCACATGTTAAAGAAGTGTTAGAAGGACTTCAGGCTGATTACTCTCTTATTGCCATTACTAATGGCAATGCAGATATATTTCATCCATATATTGGTATTGGCCATTATTTTGATTTTGCTATTAGGGCTGATCAAGTTGGTGTCGCTAAACCTGATGTTAAATTGTTTGAAATGGCAGTAGAAAGGTCTGGGGTGACGATAGAGAACATGGTTCATATCGGTGATCATCCCCTAGATGATGTTGCTGGCGCAGCAAATGCAGGGATAAAAAGCATTTGGTTTAATCGGCATGGCGCAAGACGTTGGCATGAAAATTGGACATTACGGTCTGATGCAGAAGTACACTCGATATTGGCATTGCCTGAAGCAATTCGTCTGTTACTGCCATAGTGTTTTTCTATCACTCTAATTAGATGTAACGCATTTTTACCCTAATAGTTTAGTGATATACTATCGGCATTCATTAGTAAAAAACTGATTTTAAGGAATTCTTATGGGTGATAATACAATCCAAATTACAGACGCTCAATTTTCAGAAGAAGTGTTAAATTCTGATGTGCCTGTTATCGTTGATTTTTGGGCTCCTTGGTGTGGTCCTTGTAAAATGATTGCGCCAGTATTAGAAGATATTGCGGCAGAATATGCGGGTAAAGTGAAAGTAGTGAAGTTGAACGTAGACGAAAATACTGAAACAGCACCTAAATATAACGTTCGTGGTATTCCAACGCTGTTGGTTGTAAAAGGCGGCGAAGTTGTTGGTACAAAAGTAGGGGCAGTTTCTAAGTCTCAACTAGTTGAGTTTATCAATAGCTCTATTTAATAGTGTTATTTTTGTAATGCAAAAAAGCAGCTTATAGCTGCTTTTTTTGTTTTTTAAATAAGGTAATTATTATTAGTTTTGGAGTAATGCGAGTCGTTGAGAAAATTCAAGTGAATTGGATTTTTCAAGTGTGGCTACTATTGTTTGAGCATAAGGTAAATACTTTTTCAAATCGGTTTTAGGCATAGGAGCATCGTTTGGTAGCTTGACCGTTACTGGGTTTTTGTGGACGCCATTCACTCTAAACTCATAATGTAGATGTGGTCCTGTTGCCCAGCCCGTTTGTCCGACATAGGCGACTATATTGCCTTGTTTTACGACTTTGCCTTTGCGCATGCCACGAGCAAAGCCGCGTAAATGGGCGTAAAGCGTTTGGTAACCTTTACCATGATTGATGATAACAACGTTTCCGTAACCGTTTTGTTTGCCAGCGAATGAGACGGTACCATCTCCAGCGGCTTTTACTGGTGTACCGCTAGCGGCAGCATAATCTACGCCACGATGAGGACGACTGGTTTTAAATATTGGGTGTAATCTATTAGGATTAAATTTTGAGGATATTCGAGTGAAATCAACCGGGGTTCGCAGAAAGGCTTTACGCATTGCTAGGCCGTCTGGAGTGTAGTAGTTTGCGCCCTTGCTTGTTTTATAGCGAATGGCTTGAAAGGTTCGTCCGTTGTTAATAAATTGAGCAGCAAGAATGTTGCCGTGACCAATTTTCTTACCATCTAAGAATTTTTCTTCATATAAAAGGCTGAACCTATCGCCTTGTCTTATATCTAATGCAAAATCTATATCCCAGCCAAAAATGTTGGCAAGCTCTATAAGAAGTGGCTCATCAATACTTGCATTCATCCCATCAACAAATAAAGAGTTATTAATGACCGCTTCTTGGTAGGTTTGCAATATTTCAGGTGTTCGGTTTATTTCTGTACGCGAAAATGATTCATCTTTTCGATCAAAATTGATACTTTTTAATTTATTTAGTGTCAGAGTGATTTCTTTAAGTGAGCCTGATGGTTGCTCTATTGAAAAGGTTAACTGTTGCCCAGGCCTCATTTTTAATAAATTTTTATAGGTTTGATCTGCTTTAGAGACTTTATAAATGTCTGTTGCAGAGACTTTGTAATTAGACAGTACTTTCGATAGCGAATCCCCGCTTTTTATCTGAACTGAGTGTTGAGTTAGGGTAGATGTAGGTGCTGGATTTGCGACAAGTTTTTCATTTGATAAAGCTGTCGGATTTTCTTTTTCTATATTTTTTTTATCTTTATTATCAATGATATAAGGAGAGTCTTCGTTAGTTTTTTTATAACTAATGATTTGAGTGTTATCTTGATCTGGTCGTGTTAAATGTATTTGAGATAAGTTGAGTTCAGATTCATTAATAATCTGAGGGATGACTTTTATCGTTATATTTTTCGTAGCACTTGTTGTGCTGGTTGGAGCGACAAAAAGCAAAATAACAAGAAATGCAGCAATAATGCCGATTAGTAGTAGATGCTTTGTTGGTATAAGTTTAGTCAAAATGAGTACCCAAAATTCTTTATTAAAGCCTTATAATCGTACCAACATTACTTTTATAATTGAATGCTTTAACAAAACTAACTCTTTAGGAAGTGGATCTAAAAAATGACAGTAAACAGTAACGACCTTTTAAAAGATTTACAGACACGTGGTTTAGTGGCTCAAATGACGGCGGAAGAAGAGCTTAAATCTCATTTGGCTGGTGGAAGTCGTACGCTTTATTGTGGTTTTGATCCAACTGCCGACAGCTTGCATCTAGGTCACCTTGTTCCTTTACTTGTATTGAAGCGTTTTCAGGACGCAGGCCATTCACCTATTGCGCTAGTGGGTGGAGCAACAGGACTTATTGGCGATCCAAGCTTTAAGGCGACTGAGCGTCAGCTAAATACATCTGATGTGGTCGCTAACTGGGCAGAGAGAATTCGTGGTCAAGTAAGTCAGTTTATAAAATTTGACGATACACCTAATTCAGCCAAGGTAGTAAATAACCTTGATTGGGCTGGTGAAATGAGCATGTTAGATTTTTTGCGTAATGTCGGTAAGCACTTTTCTGTTAATGCCATGATTAATAAAGAGTCGGTCCAGCAGCGCCTTAATAGGGAAGGTGCTGGCATTTCGTTTACCGAATTTTCATATGCATTATTGCAGGGGATGGATTTTGCTGAGCTAAATCGTACCTACGATTGTACGATTCAAGTAGGTGGTAGTGATCAGTGGGGTAATATCGTAGGTGGTATTGATTTATCACGTCGTCAAAATAAGTCTCAAGCGTTTGGTTTAACCGTTCCTTTGGTCACCAAGTCCGATGGTACTAAGTTTGGTAAAACAGAATCAGGGGCTGTTTGGTTAGATCCGGCAAAAACCAGTCAATACGCATTTTATCAGTTCTGGATGAACACTACGGATGCGGATGTTTATAAGTTTTTGAAATTTTTTACCTTCTTAAGTCTAGAAGATATTGATGCGATTGAAAAAGCAGATCAAGAGAGTGCTGGTAAACCCGAAGGGCAATCTATTTTGGCTCGTGAAGCAACTAAGTTAGTTCATGGCGAAGAAGGCTTGCTGGCGGCGGAGCGTATCACCAAAGCATTATTTAGTGGTCAGGCGGATGATCTAAGTGAACAGGATCTAGAGCAGATTCAATTAGATGGTTTACCGAGCAGTTCGTTGCAGGGGATTGATCTTGCAGCAACGCCTTTGACGTCACTATTAGCCGATGCTGGATTAGCGGCAAGTGGTAAACAAGTAAAAGATGCTTTGCAGCGTAATTCAGTTGTTGTGAATGGTCAGGCGCAAGGCTTGGATAACAACATGGATGCTACGAGTATTTTTGCAGCCGAAGAGGGGTACTACAATAAGTACTTCTTAGTGAAGCTAGGTAAGAAAAAGCATCATCTTTTTGTGCTCTAAGATGATCGTCTATTAGATTAATAAAAGGCGCTTCGGCGCCTTTTTTCATACTTTCTGAATATTATTAAAAAAAGCATTAAAAAGTGCTTGCGCTAATTTTTTCAGAATGTATTATACGCACCCACTGACACGG
>JBQEFB010000006.1:0-123966 GCA_052107635.1 Marinomonas sp.
AAAAGAATTACAAAAAGTGGCTTAGAAGACCTACAGGATTACTTGACCATTACAAACTTTACGGAATCGTTGTTTTGTAAAGTATAAAATTTGATATGTCTAAGGAGACTAGTCAATGAACAGATTGCTTAAGCAAATAAATATAGGGGCTGTGAGCATTTTTATGATGCTCTCTATGTTTACTCATGCTGCTGAACTTCCTGATTTTACTAAACTAGTAGAGAAATCATCTCCTGCTGTGGTCAATATTAGTACCGAACAGCTAGTAACGACAAAAATGGCTTCAGAAGGTATTAGTTCAGAGGTTACGCCAAATAATGAAGAGCTGAATGAATTCTTTAAACGTTTTTTTGGGCAGCAACCATTTAATGGTGGGTCACAAGTGCCAAAAGAAAGTGAACGAAGCTCTTTAGGCTCAGGTTTTATTATTTCTTCAGACGGTTATGTATTAACCAATAATCATGTGGTTGATGGTGCGGATGTTATTCATGTGCGTTTAAATGATCGTCGGCAATATAAAGCTCAAGTGATTGGTGTGGACGAGCGTACCGATTTAGCATTGTTGAAAATTGATGCTGACAATCTTCCTACTGTAAAAATGGGGGATTCAGATAACCTGAAAGCAGGTCAGTGGGTATTGGCCATTGGATCACCATTTGGTTTTGATTATACCGTTACAGCAGGCGTTGTGAGTGCTACTGGGCGTAACTTACCTTCTGATAATTATGTGCCTTTTATTCAAACTGATGTGGCAATTAATCCAGGTAATTCAGGTGGACCTTTGTTTGATCTATCTGGTGAGGTCGTTGGTATAAATTCGCAAATTTATACTCGTTCTGGCGGCTTTATGGGGGTTTCATTTGCTATTCCTACAAATGTGGCAATGTCGGTAGTCGAGCAGTTAAAAGCGCACGGAAAAGTCTCTCGCGCTTGGTTAGGTGTGTTAATTCAAGATGTAAATAATGATCTTGCTGAGTCATTTGGTCTTAAATTGCCTCATGGTGCTTTGATTAGTCGAGTGATACCTGATTCACCTGCTCAAAAGTCTGGTTTAGAGTCTGGTGATATTATCTTGTCCTTTAATGGTAAAAAGATTAATCACTCAGGAGAGCTCCCTTACATTGTTGGTCAGATGAAAGCGGGCGACAAAGTAAAAGTCGACATCTTTCGCTCAGGGAAAGATAAGACAATGACCTTATTACTTGAAGCGCGACCTAATAATAAAAAGTCTTTAGCTCAGAAAAAAGAAGATCAAAACCGTTTAGGAATGATTGTTTCAGATCTTTCGACTGACCTAGCAAAACGCTTAGATATAAAGAGTGGAGTTATTATTGAACGAGTCATTGGTGGTACGGCTTCTCGTAATGGATTAGCACAAGGGGATGTGATTACCATGTTGAATGGTATCCATATTAAAGATGCCGCGCATTTCTCTGAAATTGCTAAGAAGATTCCGGACGATCACTCTGTGCCCATGCGTGTGATTCGCAATGGATACCCTATGTTTATCCCGTTCAAAATTACTAAATAATACGCATTTATTTTTATTGAACATGAAAGCCTCTATTTGTGAGATCAAATAGAGGCTTTTTATTATTTATTAATTGGTGATTTAGCTTAATACGAGAAGGTGTACAAGGGGTTAAATAAGATACTGATTTAAAAAAAATTACAGCAAGGAAAGGATTCGGTATAATTTCGAAAATTTCAAATATCAGTATGACGCACTGTTTGCTTTTTTGTGCAAAAGTGAGTGTACACAATAGAAGAACACATAATGTCGAATCAAGAATTTATCAATAAAGTCACTGAGCGCAGGACTTTTGCCATCATCTCTCACCCTGATGCCGCCCAGCCTTTCAACGCTTAAAATCACCTTTCATTGCACACCACAATCACATCTCTACGTACTGAATTTAAAGGCTTTTTCTCGTTTCTTTGCTTTTCAATGATGTTCAAGCGTAACCTCGGAAAGTGTGTACAAACTTGAGTACAAATTCCGTTTTAGAGGCCTTTGGCGAAAATTCCATGACACAAACCTGTCTGTAGGCCTTGTGGTTACTGGGTTTGACGTAAAAAGTACTACCGTTAAAAAGAGTCTCTTTTTTGGTAAATGTTTTCTTCTGTACCAAATTACAAAATTTAATGAGGGAGTTTATTGTTGGTGTAATTTTTGCTTTAGTGTTTGTTTTTGAAGATGCTTGAAGCGAACCAATACGGTTATTTCTAATTGAGATATCAGACTTACCTTCAAATTTAGTTGCTGTTTACACCATCATTTTGCACTTGTTTTTCGACTTGTGTGTACAAACTTCCTCTTTGTTGCACTTATCTTCTGGCGATTTGACGCGAGTTCTTCTGTAGCCCTTGCTGTATAAGGGCTGAGCGACAAAAGTACTTAGGGAGTTTGATGCGTCAGTTCGCGATTATCAGCGAGAGTATCGCTCTTTTGTCGATGACAAAAATCTCTTTCTACTTATATGT
The DNA here is from genome assembly GCA_052107635.1 of Marinomonas sp. GTDB lineage: Bacteria > Pseudomonadota > Gammaproteobacteria > Pseudomonadales > Marinomonadaceae > Marinomonas. The sequence continues at coordinate 2,485 of JBQEFB010000006.1, forward strand.
AATTATGTATCAGGTCATGGCTCTTGATATGTAATGGCTAATCGAATTTGTGTTATTTGAGTTACTGTGATATGTTTTTGTATATAATTATTCTTAAGTGATGCATTAAGGCGTATCGAAATGAGCTATGTAACAGAGCAGATACTAGAAAGTCTTCGAGAAGCTCGGGTACGAAAGGGGTTTAGCCAGAGAGAGTTAAGTGCTCGTTCGGGTGTGCCTCAAAGCCATATTTCGAAAATCGAGTCTGGCAGTGTTGATTTAAGAATATCCAGTTTGATTGCACTTGCCCGTGTACTAGACCTAGAGCTATTGGTTGCGCCTAAAAAGTCTGTACCTGCCATCAAGTCGATCATTCGAAGTGGCCAAGGTATTAACGGCATCAGCGATGAGGGTGAGCCAATGTCGCCCGCGTATCAGTTAGAGGAAGACGACGATGACTAACCATGTCTCTACGCTCAACGTGTTGCTCTATGGTGAACCGATCGCAACGATCACCAACGTGGGTAATGACAGAACACTTTTTGCCTTTATGGATTCGTACATTAATGACGAATCGCGGCCTGTGTTAGGGCTTGGCTTTAAAGATTCGCTCGGTGGCCTGCTGACTAGCTTCAAACCTACCCAAACTAAGTTAACCCCGTTTTTCTCCAACCTTTTACCAGAAGAAACCATGCGTAATTACCTGGCTGAGCGTGCTGGTGTGAACCCAGCACGGGAATTTTTTCTATTGTGGGTACTGGGACAGGATCTGGCTGGAGCGATCACGGTTGAGCCTGCGGATGGTGAAGCCTTACCACCTAATGTGTATCAAGACATAGAAGATGAAACGAAGACAGATGGGCCAATGCGTTTTTCATTAGCGGGAGTGCAATTGAAGTTTTCAGCTGTGCAGCAGGCAAATGGCGGTTTGACGATCCCAGCAACCGGTCAAGGTGGCTCTTGGATTGTAAAATTACCGTCGTCTCGATTTGAAGCTGTGCCAGAAAATGAATATTCAATGATGGAACTGGCTCGAATGTTGGGAATGGACGTGCCAGAAACGCAGCTACTCCCTATTAATCGGATTACTAATATCCCAAATGGCATTGGCAAATTTGGAGATAGCGCTTTTGTGATCAAGCGTTTTGACCGTGCAGATGGTCAAGCTGTTCACATTGAGGACTTTGCGCAAGTGTTTGGTGTTTATCCTCAAGATAAGTACAAAAAAGCCAGTATGCGAAATATTGCTCAGGTTATCGGTATTGAAGGGCAAGACGAAGACATTGCTGAATTTACTCGCCGATTGGTGTTCAACACGCTAATTGGCAATGCCGATATGCATTTGAAGAATTGGTCTGTGATTTACAAAGATAAGCGCACTGCGTCTATTGCACCTGCTTATGACTTTGTTTCAACCATTCCTTATATCCCCGATGATAGTGCATCGCTGAAGGTGAGCCGTAGCAAGAAATTCAGCGATTTCACGCTGGATGAGTTATCGCACTTGGCGGCTAAAGCCATGTTGCCAGAAAAATTGGTGTTAGATACAGCCAAACAAACCGTAGCAGGCTTCCATGAGGTATGGGCGAAAGAAAAAGCGCATTTACCACTTACTAAGTCAGTGATTGAAGCCATCGAAACGCACTTACGAAGCATACCGCTACGCTAAATTCCTAGTAGCTAGAGCGTGCATATCGATAAAGATGGTTTAACTTAATGCGATTTTACGGCGCTTAGCGCCGTAAACTAGAAATTTTGTAAACTGCACAATGATACCGGTGTTTTGATAAGGCTGATCTTCTGAACAAATCATGCATCTTTCTGACCATCAACAAGTGATGAATCAGGCGATGATAGCTTTACATTGATTTTCAGGAGAATGCAGATGACAGCAGTAGCGCACCAGATAACCCCTTTTCTAACGTCTTACGAAGTGATGGCTCGTTACCACATTAGCTATACGACTCTCTGGCGAAGAATAAAAGATGGCAGCTTGCCGCAACCTCGCATCAACCGAAATACACGAAACAAGCTGTGGCACATTGAAGACTTGGAGGAGTATGAGAAGAAAGAGGACTGAGCCTCTTTCTTTTATTTTACTGCCCGAAACGCCAGTTGAATGGAAAGCCTGTCGGCTCGATGATGGTTTCTAGCTGTTGATACCAAACGTCGTAAGCATGACGCATTTCATCCAGGTACTGATATTGGTTGTAGATAGCATCCAACCCTTTTTTGCTGTGGCCAATCATCAACTCGGCAACTTCTTGCGTGGTGATGGCTGACATTCGCGTTCGCATCGTTCTGCGAAGATCATGCATAGACCAATGTTCCATCTCAACACCAAGCGATCTGCGAGCCCAGATTTTCACATTATTAGGAATAGTGGTATCAAAGCCATTTGTGGCAAGCTCTTCTTGTCCGTTCGCGGGAAACAAGTAGGTTGATTTGCTCATCTGCATCGCCAGTTCAATCAGCTCAATAGCTGGCTTAATCAATGGCCGCATGATCGGCGCTCCAATTTTCTCACCTTGTTTGCGGATCTCTATGGGCACTGTCCACATTGCAGATTGCAAGTCAAAGTGATGCTTTTCAGCTTGAATGAGTTCTCCCTTACGGCCTCCCAATAACAGAAGCAATTTTATGTAGATGCGATTCTTCTCAGTGATTTTTGACTCATGCAAATAGCGCCAAAGTATCCTGATCTCGTTGTCATTTAGCACCCGAGTTCGTTTGCCTTTCTTACCACCAACCTTCTTTGCTGTGATCCCAGCAGCAGCGTTAATTTCCAAGATTTGTTCATCAATCAGCCAGTCATAGAACTTATGCAGTACAGACACTAGGCGCTCTGTGTTTGACGGAGACGACTCTGAAACCTCACGAAGACAGTTTCTTAAGGACAATTCATTGATGTCAGTTAATGGGTACTTGCCAAGTCTGGGCAGCAAATATATTTCACTGCTACGTTTTTGGAAGTGCCACGTTTTCTCCTTTAATCCTTGCTTACCGGCAGAGTCTATCCAGTCTCGAAAAATCGATTCGAAGCTTTGGTTGGCAGAATACTTAGCCCGTTCCTGCTGAAGGTAGAGCTTAGGGTTTCGGCCTTGATCAAGTATAGCCCTTAACCTATCCAGCTCATTCCTAGCTTCAGCAAGCTTCATAAGTGGGTAAGTACCTATGTCTACCCGCTGTTGCTTGCCATCGAAACGATAACGAAACTGAAAGACAATTTTGCCCTTGGGCGATACCCGAGCACTTAGCCCATCTCGGTCGGCTTTTACTACGGTTTCATTTGCTTCCTTATTTAACCTGGCATCGAGCCAGCTAACTGATAACGCCATGTTATAAGCCCAGCCCTAGTTTTGATTTTAAAGATTGTTTACGTGATTCTGCTTTGGGTTCTGGCGCTGTACTCATAGAAGGCACTTTACCATCTGGTACATGGCCATCCACCGGTGCAGATGACGTGGATAGATTGGGTTGGCTCATGTGAATTAAGCCAAAGGTGGCCAGCATCCGCAGACGCTCAGCGCGTTCCCGTGGTGGCGTCTTTTCTAATTCTTTAAGCAGTTCAGGGTGGCTCCCTGGGGGAATGTTGACGACAACTCTCATGATCAGGCCCCATAAAACCAGAAGCCTCGGACGTTCGCCAAAACAGACTGTTCCGGGACGATGATCTTGCTTCGTGAAAAAATCTCCTTGGCCGCTTCCTTATAAGCCAAGGCTCCACCTCCGGCGATCAATACCAAGTCTGCATTGATGCTTTCGTCACGCATAGATTGGCGCATGGCTGTAAGAGCAACAGGCGCTACCTTTTTCATGGCAGCATTTAGATAAGGTGAAATATCGACTTTTTCTCCAAACAGCAGAACCTGCAAGTCGCCGGTTCTCATGGCTTTTTCAAGTCGATCCATACCTACTTTGGCACCGTGATCTTCCGAAATCAGCTTATCAATGGTTTCCAGTAGCACGGACATTGCCTGAAGACTGGTTCCTGATGAGCTGTAGCGAATTTCTCCGGCCTCAAGGGCAACCCAGTCAACAGAAAAAAAGCCAGGGTCTATAACGACGACGCGACCTTCTTCAATCAAGCCCAAATCTCCACCTGTTTGAACCAGATCCATATAGGCACCGGCAGGCTGCGGCAGCACTTTGACATCATGAACTGTGATGCTGCGCTTAGGCGTCACTTGATGGACACCTTTTAAACGCTGCACAAGGTCAGACTTACGTTGTGGTTCATGAAACTGGGAAACCGGTAATCCAGTGACAACCAAATCGATGGACTCAGTTTCTGCCATTAACAAGGCAGCATGAAAAAGCGCCTTATAGGTTTTTGTGGTGGGATATTCCGGGTGAAGCTCTCGTTCCCAGCCTTGAAGGCGTCCAGCAGGCACACCAGCGGCCCAACGCTCATTATCGACAGATACATACAAACAAGTTTCATCATCGCCACCACCGATACGCTCCGGCATACGATCCGCAGGACCGGCACCCGCAGGTAGAATAATGGTTTTCGGTTCACTGCCTGATTGGCCAATGGCCAGCTTCAGGTTTGAGTAACCGATATCTACGCCTAGTACAAACATACTTATCTCCTGTGCACTCAAAGTGCTCTAACAGTTTTCAACTAACCGCTCAGGTCACGCTTGGGCATTTCCAAGTGCTCTGGCGGTTCACTCAAATGTCATTATCAGGATTCGGTGCACTGGCGGTGGGCAGAAAGGTGACAAATCCTTTCATCTATCTGCCTATTGCATTTTCGCAAAAGTATGAGAATAGGCTCTGTTTGGCGGCTGGTGACCTAGCCAAAAAAATCGAGACGCCAAACGTCGTTTGCATTTTGGCCTGAACTCGCCAAACGGTTTGTTTGTTCATGGCGATACGTCTTTTTAGGCGTTTTTAAGTGAAATCGGGCTGTATCCCTTGTCAGGTATGGGATTGCGCGAGTTGATTTATATCGAGACGCCAAACAGTGATTGTGACGGCAGTTTTACGTTTGGCGTTTCGATCCAAAAGCCAAACGGATAGTGGTTTTGGCTTTTGGGGTTAATTGGATGGGGAAATTGGTTTGGTAGAAATCGTCAATGAACAATGGAAATCAGAGGTATCAGATTTATTGCAGCAAGAAACGGACAGGCTAAAAGCGCTGGCACGAGCTGAAGTTGATGACTTTTGGGTTACCCATTACAAGGTTCGAGAGAATGCGCCCTTTAAAGACTGGGGGCTGCTTGGTGTCCGTATCAGAGACTTTAAGTATGGCTTTGGCATCGAGTGGTACATCAACAGTTTTCACGGTCAACGAGGCAAACGCGTGGTCTTTAGCAAGGGTCTGCGTATTTCAAAGACGAAGCTGAGATACGCATTTTTGGACTGCCAAGGTTTGGCCAAAGAATGGGAGTTAGCGCTGGCCATGGAGAAAGAAGAATTCTTCAGTGATATTCGACGCCAGGTTGATAAGCTCAACATGCTGCGTCGCAGAGTGAACGCTTATTGCTAAGTTGTAAATGGTTATAAATGGTTATATCATTCGGTTCTAACCTTAGGGGAGTAGTCTCTCAGTTTTTACTGTGATAACCGTCAACAGTCTCCGAACAGCAGTTCGTGGCGGTTATGTCCATACTTGGATTGACAAGACTTAAGGCAAATGGCGCTCTCGGGGTGGAGAGTCTCGTTTGCCTTTGTCTAAACCACCCCAAGGAAATACTCATGTCACAGCTAACCATCGTTATTACGAACAGTCGATTGGCGTCTTATGCCAGTGGAAATACTCGTAAATTTTCATTCAGTAAAGCCATTAAACAACTCCTAAACTGCACCTTCTGTAGTAATACGAGTCATTTTAAAAACGGGAGGTGCGCATAATGTTAGTTGCTTCTTTAGCCATTCTAGCTGGCTTTATTTTATTAGTTTGGAGTGCTGACCGCTTCGTTGAAGGCGCAGCCGCGACTGCAAAATATGCTGGCATGCCGTCATTGCTAATTGGAATGGTCATTGTTGGTTTCGGTACGTCTGCACCTGAAATGGTTGTTTCTGCAATGGCGGCCATTGATGGCAATCCAGATTTAGCCCTCGGTAATGCGCTCGGCTCGAATATCGTCAATACAGGTTTAATTCTAGGGTTAACAGCTATTGTTACCCCAATATTGGTGCAATCAAAAATAGTCAGAAAAGAGATCCCTTTATTATTGCTTATTAGTTCTGCGCTCGGTTATTTCCTTTGGGATGGCTCGCTAACACGTTTTGAGTCTGTTCTTCTTCTGGTGGGGTTCTTTACCTTAATTGGCTGGAGTATTTACTCTGCTATGAGAGGTAAAGGGGATAAATTAGAAAGTGAAATGGATCAAGAACTGGTTGAGCACGAGATGCCTATCAAAAAAGCTATTTTTTGGCTGGTGATTGGCTTGATTCTTCTGATAGTGAGTTCACGAGTACTCGTTTGGGGAGCAGTGAGTATCGCAGAGGCACTGGGTGTTAGTGATTTAATTATCGGCTTAACGATTGTTGCTTTGGGCACGTCACTCCCTGAATTAGCAGCATCCATTATTGCAGTTAGAAAAGGTGAGCATGATATCGCTATTGGCAATGTGGTGGGTTCTAACATGTTTAACTTACTCGCTGTCGTTGGTATCGCGGGCGTTATATCGCCGATTACAGGTATGTCTTCCGAGGTTATGTCTCGCGACTGGTTAGTTATGATGGGTTTGACAATCGCCCTGCTATTTATGGCCTATGGATTTCGTGATGCTGGACGGATTAACAGATTGGAAGGCGCAGGTCTGCTAATCGCATTTTGTGCTTACAACACTTGGTTAGTTTCGTCTGTGATTTAATAGCAAAATCAAAAATAATAAGTGGGCATGTGGATTCAACTCACATGCGCACAATGAAAGAGAGAGAGAGAGAGAGAGAGATATGAAAGATTCACTTATTCAATTTTGGCAAAATCATTCAGAGACAATAGTAGCGCTTGGTTATAATTTAATCTTGGCTATTGTTATTTTGGTGGCAAGCTCACTTATTGCAAGAGCAGTGCGCAAAGCGATTCAAGACACTAACTCTAAGTTGAAAAAAGTTGACGTGACCCTGATACCAATATTTTCAACCGTAGCCAGTTACGCGGTATATGTAATCGGCGGTGTATTTATTTTAGACATCTTTGGGGTAAATACTGCTAGTCTTATCGCTCTGGTTGGTGCGGCAGGTTTGGCAGTTGGTCTTGCGCTTAAAGATACGCTCAGTAACATCGCAGCTGGAATCATGCTACTGATCCTTCGACCGTTTAAATCTGGAGATTTTATTGAGTTTGGTTCAACTCAAGGGACAGTTAAAGAGATAAATCTTTTTACAACCGTGCTTGAAACTATAGATGGATTGTATATTGCTTCCCCGAATAGCGTCTTATGGGGAAATAATATCAAAAACTTCACCCGTAATGGTAAACGCCGGATGGATATTGTTGTGGGAATTTCCTATTCAGACTCCATAGATGACGCGTTTAAAATATTGCAAGGTGTTGCAGAAAATGAATCAAGATTGATGTCGGAACCAGCGCCTCAGGTAATGGTTGCGTCCATGGCCGACAGTGCAGTAAACATTCAGTTGAGAGCATGGGCAACCAATGAAAACTATTGGTCAGCTTATTGGGATTTGAATAAGCAGGTAAAAGAAGCCATTGAAGCAGCTGGTCTGACTATTCCGTTCCCTCAGCGTACGCTCCACATTATCGAAAACTCAAGCAGCAAATAAAGAGAGCATTACCGTACTCGCGGTAACTGGTCCCAGCGTGTTGTATAAGCGGGAGATAAATGCTCTCGCTTCATCGACCAATCTTTCTTCGTACCTTGTCCAGCAAAGAAAACCTTTCCGGCACCACTTTGGTTAATGGTGTCCAATACAGACATTAGCTGCTGGCTATTAGAGCGGGTTGATACGTCATCGAATAGTCCTGGTTGAAACATGCCTGGATCGTAAAAGTCAGACAGCATGACGCCCGCTTTGGCATAACGAAAACCATCCTTCCAAATCCTCTTGAGTAAGTGATTGGCCAGCTCGATAAAATCCCTAGTATCACAACTGGGTATCAACAACTCGCCCGATGCGGAATTGCTGTACTGCGGCTCGTTGTCCTTAAAGGGGCTGGTTCGTATGAACACAGTCAGCACTTTGGCTTGCTGCTGTTCTTTGCGAAGCTTCTCAGTGGCGCGGGTTGCGTATTCGCATACGGCCTCACGTAACAATTCAAATTGCGTTACTTTTACGCCAAATGAACGGCTACAGACGATTTGCTTCTTAGTTGGCGGGATCTCTTCTAGTTCAATGCACGACTCACCATTGAGCTCTCTGACGGTTCTTTCTAAAACCACCGAAAACTGGTCTCTGATGGCTCTAGGAGAGGCATTGGCTAGGTCTAAGGCTGTGGTGATACCCAACGCATTTAAACGCTTAGAAAGCCGTCTACCAACGCCCCAAACATCATCAACCGGGACTAATGCGAGCAATCGACGTTGCCGATCTGGATTAGTTAGATCTACAACTCCTTGAGTGGCGGGGTATTTCTTGGCGGCATGGTTGGCCAGTTTGGCGAGTGTTTTAGTCGGTGCAATGCCTACACAGACGGTGATCCCAATCCAGTGGCCTATGCGCTCTCGCACTTGTTGTCCGAACTCGACAAGAGATATGGCCGACTCAATACCGGTTAAGTCCAAAAACGCTTCGTCAATGGAGTAAACCTCTACTCGTGGTGCCATCTCTTCCAAAGTGCGCATCACTCGACTGCTCAAATCTGCGTACAGCGCATAGTTGGACGAGAATGCCAAAATACCATGGCGCTGCATTTCAGCTTTGATCTGAAAGACGGGTACGCCCATTTTAATACCGAGTAACTTAGCTTCACGCGAGCGTGCAACCACGCAGCCGTCATTGTTGGACAGCACCACAACCGGCGTATCTTTTAAATCAGGACGAAACAGCTTCTCACAACTGGCGTAAAAGTTGTTGCAGTCCACCAAGGCAAATACAGGCATGGGACAGTCACGACTTACGGCGCATGTTTCGCACCACATTGGTGACCACACCAAATATCTCTAACTCTGCCCCTTCAGGAATATGAATGGGCTCATACGCCTGGTTTCTTGGGATCAGCTTGACGCACGGCCTTAGTTGAAGCTCCTTTACCGTGAGTTCACCATGGATGCCAGCGATGACAATGTCACCGTGTTCTGCTTGAACAGAACGATCAACCACCAAAATATCATCTGGGTGAATCCCAGCATCAATCATTGAATCACCTTCAACACGCACAAAGAACGTTGCAGCCGGTCGCTTGATACACAGCTCGTTGAGGTCGAGCGTTTGCTCAACATAATCCTGCGCTGGTGAGGGAAAACCAGCAGAAACACGTTCCATGAACAATGGAATACGAAGGCGCTTGGCTTTGATGAAGGCAAGTGCGCCGCTACGGCCTATCAGCGAGACACTCATGACGAACCTCGAAAAAATAGAATTAATACTGTTTGTTTATACAGTATCTAATGCTATGCTGATTTCTACAAGTAAAATTGTAGGTAAAACTGTAGTTGTTCGAGTAAGACGTTGTGTCGTGGGTGATTTCTTTTTTGTGTTGAAAAGCTTGATGTGGGGATTGCTCGCCCTCGTCAAAGCCTGCAAGGCTTGGACAATACTGCTTCTGCCTACTGCTCTTGTTTCTGTTACTGATCCTGTTACTGCTACTGGTTAACGCATGGGTCAAGTAACCGTCAAACAAGGCTTGTTGAACCCTTTGCAAAGGGTTTAAAAACAGTTAGTAAAATTCTGCTTCGTATTGAATTTACTGGCTTAAAGCGAAGTCAGGAGCATCATTAAAATGCTCAGTCGAACTCAGTTCAAGCCTTTTTCAACCGTTTGAAAAGGGGTTGGCTAAGCCGTACCTAAAGGGTATCGGTAAGGGTTACCTAAAGGGTTTAGCTAAGGCTTTCTGAAAGGCTTAGCCAAAGCCTTCATACATGGGTTCACCCAGTAGAAAGATTAAAAAAACGCTGAGGTATCCAAGGTGCATTTAGAAAAACCTGTGGCACAGTGAAATAACCCAAAGCGAACAATAGAATTGAAGAGGAACCATCAATGACAAGAGCCCCTGCGCCATTTCCGCTAGAGCGCCTCGCGGATATCCCAGAAAGACCAGAAGATTTTAGATTGCTGGAGCGTATTCCATTAACGCGTGAGCCGCAGTCCTGGCCACTTGAACTTTCCCCTATGGTCGGCGATGAACAGCCAATGGTGCTGCTCGATACAGAGACAACCGGACTGTCTGCCGATGACGAGTCCATTATTGAGCTTGGTATGGTTAAGGTGCTTTACAGCCCATCAGCTAAGCGGATTGTGTCGATTGTTGATGTGATCAGCCTGTATGAAGATCCCGGCAAGCCAATCCCCGAGCTGATCACCGAGTTAACCGGTATCACCGATGATATGGTGCAAGGCCAGCGCATTGATGATGCAATTGTAGCGAGTTGGTTATCCGATGATCCGTTGGTGGTTGCACACAATGCACAGTTTGATCGTCCTTTCTTTGAAAAGCGGTTTGCTGCATTAGGCCATCTATCTTGGGCCTGTTCAGCCAGTGGCATAGATTGGAAAGCACTGGGCTTTGAAAGTAGAAAGCTTGAGTACCTGCTGCTTCGCTTAGGTTGGTTTTATGAAGGACACCGAGCTGCAACCGATTGTTTGGCGATGGCCTGGTTGTTTCATTTGTTGCCCGAGTCCGTTGCAAACTTGTTGTCTGAAGCAGACAGGCGAACTGTATTAGTTCGTGCGTTTGGTGCGCCGTTTGACGTAAAGGACTATTTAAAAGAGCGCGGTTACCGCTGGCATGACGGTGTTAAAGGTGCTAACAAACATTGGTGGCGCGAAATCAGCGAAGACGAGTTGCCGCAGGAACAAACTTACCTGGATGATTTGTATCATCGTGGTTCAGAACATGCCCACTATGACTACAAAGATGCCCGCAATAGATTTAAAGCTTTGTAGCTCTCTACAAGGTAAGCCTTGCATATTTGAAAACCTCTGGAAAATGGAAAGTGAACTCATGGTTTAATCAACAAGAGGAATCTTTCCATGTACCAAGACACCTACATTGAATACTGGGGCGAAATCTTCGTCTCTGCCCGCATCATTGAATTTGGCATCACGTTCGAGCGCTTTCTTAAAGATCCATGGAAGCACTTGATGTCCTGTGGCCAAGAGTCTGCCCCAGACGCGATTGCTGAAGGGATGTTGCCATTGCTACCTGCCCAGGCAGAAGTTGCTAGGCGCATTCGGGAGTGTGAACAACGAGCCCTGATGTCTACAGAGTCGGACAAAGGGGTATCGCATCGCGGTAACATCGTGGTGCCATTGGTTCGGGTAGCGCATTGATAGCGGCTATCAGCAATGGCATGAAACAATGTCTTTACGCCCATACCTGAGCGGCAATTGCAATCCAGATCAAAAAGTTGCCGCTTAGTCTTCCCTACAAAATAATTTGTGATAGGATGATACCTAATAAAATTAATTAGGTTGAAGCCTATTCAGTGTTTTATGGCCATCTGTTCAGCTTCAACCGGTAGAGATTGATTAGCCATTGCGGATGAATAGCAGCTTTATGCCATGCCGTTCAATGTGATTACGTGATGTCTGACCGAACTTTATAAACAGAGTTTTAAGAATCTGGTTGAATTGGATAAACAAGACGCATGACAAATGATGGTCTGAAACAAACGGTAGCAGCGAGTTCACTCGCTCAAGAAGGCGCGAAAGGAAAGCCAGATAGGCTTTCACAGATAGCGCAGTTGCCACAAGCAACCAGGGATCGCATTGCCCACATCGATTTCACCTTATTGTTTAAGGGCGAAGCGGTACGGGCGGATTTAGTCGATCGTTTCAGCATAGCCGCCGCACAAGCAACAAAAGACTTCACCATGTACCGAGAGCTTGCGCCAGGCAACATTGAGTATGACCAAAAGCTCAAATTGCATAAGCGTGGTGAAGCTTTTGAGCCCTTGTTCGACTACGACGTTGTGAGAACACTGGCAACCATTAGCCAAGGTTACGGAGATGGCTTCACCGGAAAGGTAAAGCCACCTCTGGCTTGTGAAGCACCTTATCACCTTAACAAGCCGAGTTTATTGATAGTAGCGAAAGTTACTGAGGCCATACACAAAGGCAAGGCCTTGAGCATTACCTATGTGTCGTTATCGAGCGGTGAAACTACGCGTGAAATTGTGCCGCATACGCTGGTGGACAATGGCCTGCGTTGGCACGTTCGTGGTTTTGACCGCAAGCATGGTGAGTTCCGTGACTTTGTGCTGACCCGAATTAAAGCAGCGGTCGTGCTTGAAGATTCCACTTTGTCGCCTTCTGTTATCAAAGAAAGTGAGCTAGAAACCCAAGATCGGCAATGGAACCGATTTGTAGAGCTTGAGTTAGTACCGCACCCACGCATAGAGCACAGCGAAGCGATTGAATTGGATTATGGTATGACGGGTGGCGTTCTAAAGGTTGAGATTAGAGCAGCAACCGCTGGGTATTTGCTACGCCAATGGCATGTGGATTGTTCCAAAGCACACAGCCTTCAAGGCACTGAATACCAACTTTGGTTAAAGAATACTCCGACACTCTACGGGGTCGGAAATTTGAATTTAGCTCCAGGGTTTAACGAATGATGTTCGACAACAGTGAACATTGCGTAACCCATAAACGAATTATGACGAATTAAAAGCAGGAATTAACAAATGACAAGTTTACAACAACGTGCCGAACTTCAACGCCAAATATGGGCGATTGCCAACGATGTAAGAGGCTCAGTGGATGGTTGGGATTTTAAGCAATATGTACTGGGTACGCTGTTCTACCGTTTTATCAGTGAAAACTTTGTCAACTACATCACAGGCGGAGATGAGAGCGTTAATTATGCTGCCATGTCTGACGATGACGAAAACATCAAGTTTGCTAAAGAAGATGCCATTAAAACCAAAGGCTATTTTCTTTACCCTAGCCAGTTGTTCAGCAATGTGGCGGCCAATGCGCACAAGAATGAAAATTTAAATACTGATTTGGCGGCTATTTTTGCTGCAATCGAAAACTCAGCCAATGGCTATGATTCAGAAAAAGACATCAAAGGCTTGTTCGCCGATTTTGATACCACCAGTAATCGCTTGGGTAATACGGTAGAGGCAAAAAACAAACGCCTGGCAGCTGTTTTAAAGGGCGTGGCAGGTTTAACCTTCGGTAATTTTGAAGAAAACCAAATTGATTTATTCGGTGACGCTTACGAGTTCCTGATTTCAAACTATGCCGCCAATGCGGGTAAATCCGGTGGCGAATTTTTTACCCCTCAGCACGTTTCAAAATTGATCGCACAGCTCGCCATGCACGGCCAAACCAGTGTGAATAAAATTTATGACCCGGCGGCGGGTTCGGGCTCGTTGCTGTTACAAGCTAAAAAGCACTTTGATGCGCATATCATTGAGGATGGTTTTTTTGGGCAAGAGCTCAACCACACCACCTACAACTTAGCGCGTATGAACATGTTTTTGCACAACATTAACTACGACAAGTTTAATATTCAGTTGGGTGACACTTTAACCGAACCGCACTTTTTAGACGACAAACCGTTTGATGCGATTGTCTCTAACCCGCCTTATTCAGTGAAATGGATTGGTAGCGACGACCCAACCCTAATCAACGACGACCGCTTTGCGCCCGCTGGCGTATTAGCGCCTAAATCAAAAGCCGACTTTGCTTTTGTACTCCATGCCCTCAGTTACCTATCAAGCAAAGGCCGTGCAGCGATTGTTTGCTTCCCTGGTATTTTTTACCGTGGTGGCGCAGAACAAAAAATTCGCCAGTACCTTATTGATAACAACTATGTGGAAACCGTGATTTCATTGGCACCTAACCTGTTCTTCGGCACCACCATTGCCGTGAATATCTTAGTGCTGTCTAAACACAAAACCGACACTACCACCCAGTTTATTGATGCCAGCGGCGAGGCTTACTTTAAAAAGGAAACCAATACCAACGTAATCACCAATCAGCACATTGAAGACATAATGAAAGTGTTTGCCAGTAAAGAGGATGTGGATCACTTTGCCAAATCCGTTGATTTAGATGTCATTGCAGCCAATAGCTACAACCTATCAGTGAGTAGCTATGTAGAAGTCAAAGATAATCGCGTAGTCACAAACATTACTGAACTCAATCGTGATCTAAAAACCACTGTTGCAAAAATCGATAAGCTTCGTAGTGATATTGATATGATTGTTGCCGAAATCGAGGACGAAGCATGAGCAGTTTAAGTTATATAGAAAAACTGCTGGATGGGGTTGAGGTGGAGTTAACAGCTTTGGGTGGTCTTGCTGAAAACCTTGATTCAATGCGAAAACCAATTACTAGTGGCTTAAGGGAATCAGGGACAATTCCGTACTATGGAGCCTCTGGAATTGTTGATTATGTTAAGGACTATATCTTTGATGGCGATTATCTACTTGTCTCCGAAGATGGTGCTAATTTGCTTGCCAGAAATACACCTATAGCTTTCAGCGTTAGTGGTAAAAGTTGGGTCAACAATCATGCTCATGTTTTAAAATTCAATACTTATGTCGAACGCAGATATGTTGACATTTACCTCAATAGTATTGATTTGACGCCATACATCTCTGGCGCAGCACAACCAAAATTAAATCAAAAAAATTTAAACAGCATTCTTATCCCCATCCCATGCCCAGATAACCCAGAAAAGTCGCTGGCAATACAAGCCGAAATAGTGCGCATTCTGGACGCATTTACCGCCGAGCTGACCGCCGAGCTGACCGCCGAGCTTAAACTACGGAAAAAACAATACAACTACTACCGCGAAAAGCTACTTGCCTCAGAACTTCCTTCAAGTAAGACAGCTACTTTAGGTGAAATTCTTGATATGCGTGCTGGTAAGCACATTAAAGCAAAAGACATCTCTGCGTTTAAGAATGCTGAGCATAAATACATTTGTTTCGGTGGAAATGGCTCGCGTGGGTTTGTTCAAGAATACAGCCATGAAGGCGATTATGCATTGATAGGTAGGCAAGGTGCTTTGTGTGGAAATGTAAAGCGGGCTAAAGGCAAATTTTATGCGACAGAACACGCGGTTGTTTGTACTCCGAAGGAAGAGATCGATATAGATTGGGCTTTTCATATGCTTACTTTCATGAACTTAAACCAATACAAATCACAATCAGCGCAACCCGGTCTTGCAGTAGGGAATTTGGCTAATTTGACTATTAACGTCCCACCTATTTCTGAGCAAAGAAAGATAGCCAAAATATTAAACAAATTCGACACCTTAACCACTTCGATCCAAGAAGGTCTCCCCCGCGAAATCGAGCTTCGTCAAAAGCAATACGAGTATTATCGCGATCTGCTGCTGAGCTTCTCTGCCAGTCCGGCAGGCGGGCCGAAATCTCATTCAGATGAGGCAGCTTAATGAGTAAATCAAGCAAAACACCGCCAGCGACCATTCGTTCTTCTGCTGCCGAGTACCTTACCTTTATTGCGGCCACGGGTGAAGGCGGCGTTGAAGCCATTTATGCCGATGAGGATATTTGGCTAAGCCAGAAAATGATGGGTGTGTTGTATGATGTAGAAACTCATACCATTAACTATCACCTTAAAAAGATTTTTGGTGACAGCGAGTTAAAAGAGGATTCAGTTATTCGAGATTTTCGAATAACTGCTAAGGATGGCAAAAACTACAACACTAAGCATTACAAACTTGCTGCAACCATTGCAGTGGGCTACAAGGTGAACTCAGAGCGGGCTGTACAGTTTAGAAAATGGGCTACTGAGGTGCTTAATCAATACACCATCAAAGGCTTTGCCATGGACGATGAACGCCTAAAAAATGATGGCACGATATTGGGCAAAAAGTATTTCGAAGAGCAATTAGCTCGCATTCGTGAAATACGCCTGAGTGAGCGCAAATTTTATCAAAAAATCACCGATATTTACGCAACATCAATCGATTACGATGTAACAGGGCAAGTAACAAAACGCTTTTTCGCTACGGTGCAAAATAAATTGCACTGGGCGATTCATGGTCAAACCGCCGCTGAAGTTGTTTATCATCGCTCTGATGCGGGAAAAGAGAATATGGGGCTTACTTCGTGGAAAGCGGCTCCGCAAGGCAAAATTCAAAAATTTGATGTCAGTATTGCCAAGAATTATTTAACTGATAATGAATTGGCGCAACTGCAAAGGCTGGTCAACGCCTATCTTGATTTGGCCGAAGACATGGCATTGAGGCAAATCCCAATGACGATGGCCGATTGGGAGCTAAGACTTAATCGCTTTATCGAAGCCACTGACCGCGAAGTTTTACAAGATGCAGGCAAAGTCACGGCCACCATTGCAAAGGCCCACGCTGAAAGCGAATTTGAAAAATACCGTGTTATACAAGACAAGTTGTACGAATCAGATTTTGATCGTGAGGTTAAAAAGCTACTTGGGCAAGATAGTAAGAAAAAGGATGCAGAGTAATGGTCTACCAACCGCCGTTTACCATTACCACCGATATTTTGAACTTGGTGGCACAAATCAGCCAGCAGGTGGGTGAGTTAAATGCCAGCCAGCTCAATGCCTCGCCGCAACTGCGCAAGCAAAACCGCATCAAAACCATTACCGGTACGCTGGCGATTGAAGGCAATACCTTAACCGAAGAGCAAATTACCGCCATTGTTGAAGGTAAGCCGGTGCTGGGCAGCGTGCGCGAGCTAGCCGAGGTAAAAGGCGCGATTGCCGCTTATGATGCACTGCCTGCATTCACACCCAGCGAGATTTCCGATTTACTCACGGCTCACGGTTTAATGCTGTCAGATATTCTTGTGAATGCGGGTGAGTTTCGCAGTAAAGGCGTGGGTATCCATAAAGGTGGTGTGGTGCATCACGTTGCGCCGCCTGCCCATCAGGTATCCGGTTTAATGGCGGATTTAATCCAATGGCTCAAGCAAACAAAAGATCACCCATTGATCGCCAGTTGTGTATTTCATTACGAATTTGAGTTTATTCACCCGTTTGCCGATGGTAACGGCCGAATGGGGCGGTTATGGCAAACGCTGATTTTATCCAAGTGGCATCCGCTGTTTTTATCTTTACCGCTAGAAAGTGTGATTAAAGACCATCAGCAAGATTATTATCACGCCCTTGAGCAGGCGGATAACCAAGCGGATAGCACGCCGTTTATTCATTTTATGTTGTCGGTTATTCAGCAGACGCTGGCGCAAAACGCCTCTGTAAATGCCCCTCTAAAAGAGGGTGAAAACGCCCCTGTAAATACCCTTATCAATGTAACGGGCCTTAAAACGCCTGAGGCTATTTTAGCATTGCTTACTAGCACGCCCGAGCTAACCCGACAACAACTCGCCGATACCTTGAATAAAGACGTGAGAACCATTGGCCGCGCTATTAGCAAACTACAAAAAGAAGGCAGGTTAACTCGGGTAGGTTCAGATAAAACCGGCCATTGGCAAGTCACTGAATAATGCGATGCGGTGGCTATTTCCATTTTGGAAAACACCACGGTAAACAAAAGGATGTAAACGGATGACAACGTATAAAACGGTTGCAGAATCGAATAACTTTATTGTGTTAGATAAATACACTAAAGAGTGGCAGGTCAATGAAAGCTACCAGAGCGAAGGTGATTTAGAGCGGGAGCTTATTCAGGATTTAAGCAATCAAGGTTATGAGTATCTACCCGCCTTGACCACACCCGATGCCATGATGGCAAATGTGCGCAAGCAGCTACAAGCCCTCAACAAGGTCCAGTTTACCGATGCCGAGTGGGCGCGCTTTTGCGAGCAATACTTAAACACACCCAGCGATACTATTCTTGATAAAACTCGCAAGGTGCACAGTGACTATATCTTCGATTTTGTCTTTGATGATGGCCATATAGAAAATATCTACCTATTCGACAAGAAGACCATTGCTCGTAACAAAGTGCAGGTCATTAAGCAGTTTGAACAAACGGGCCAGCCTGCCGGACAGGCAGGAAGCCATGCCAACCGTTACGATGTGACGATTTTGGTCAATGGTTTGCCTTTGGTTCAAATTGAACTGAAAAAGCGTGGTGTGGCTATCCGTGAGGCGTTTAACCAAATACATCGCTACAGTAAAGAAAGCTTTAATGCAGAGAACTCGTTGTACAAGTTCTTGCAGCTATTTGTGATCTCTAATGGCACCGACACGCGCTATTTTGCCAATACCACCAAGCGCGACAAAAATAGCTTCGACTTCACGATGAACTGGGCAAAATCTGACAATACGCTGATCAAGGATTTAAAAGACTTTACCGCCACCTTTTTCCAGAAAGAGACGCTGCTTGAAGTGATCTTGCGTTACTCGGTGTTTGACGTCAGCAATACCTTACTTGTAATGCGCCCCTACCAGATTGCGGCCACTGAGCGCATTTTATGGAAGATAAAGAGCGCGTTTAACGCTAAAGACTGGGCTAAGCCTGAAAGTGGCGGGTACATTTGGCACACCACTGGTTCAGGTAAAACACTCACCAGCTTTAAAGCGGCACGTTTGGCCACCGATTTAGACTGTATCGATAAAGTCTTTTTTGTGGTGGACAGAAAAGACCTCGACTATCAGACCATGAAAGAGTATCAGCGCTTCTCGCCTGATAGTGTGAACGGTTCAGACAGTACCGCAGGGCTTAAAAGTAACCTGGATAAAGACGATAACAAGATTGTTGTTACCACAATCCAAAAGCTCAACAACTTAATCAAAAGCGAAAGCGATTTAGCTATCTACAACAAGCAAGTCGTTTTTATTTTTGATGAGTGTCATCGAAGCCAGTTCGGTGAAGCGCAGAAAAACCTGAAGAAGAAATTCAAAAAGTACTACCAGTTTGGCTTTACCGGCACGCCAATTTTTCCTGAAAATGCACTGGGCGCAGAAACTACGGGCGATGTGTTTGGCCAGCAGTTGCACACGTATGTGATCACTGATGCCATTCGTGATGAAAAAGTACTCAAGTTCAAAGTGGACTATAACGATGTTCGTCCGCAATTTAAGAGCATTGAGACTGAGCAGGATGAAAAGAAGCTCAGTGCCGCAGAGAACAAGAAAGCCTTCTTACACCCGATGCGGATTAGTGAAATATCACAGTATATTCTGAGCCATTTTAACCAGAAAACACATCGAGCCTATTCTGGCGCTAAAGGGTTTAACGCCATGTTTGCGGTAAGTAGTGTTGATGCAGCGAAAGCGTACTATGAAACCTTTAAAACATTGCAGGCCGAGGCTGAGAATGGACCCACAAGTAAACCTCTGCGCATTGCAACTATCTTCTCATTTGCTGCCAATGAAGAGCAGGACGCCATTGGTGATATTTTAGATGAGAGTTTTGAAGTAAGTGCCATGAACAGCAGCGCGAAAGAGTTTTTGAGCGCCGCGATTAACGATTACAACGCCATGTTTAAATCTAACTATGGCGTGGACAGTAATGGCTTTCAGAACTACTACCGTGACCTTGCCCAGCGCGTGAAGAATCAAGAAATAGATCTGCTCATAGTGGTTGGTATGTTTTTAACGGGCTTTGATGCGCCTACGCTTAATACCCTGTTTGTTGATAAGAATTTGCGCTATCACGGCTTGATGCAGGCGTTTTCTCGCACTAACCGCATTTATGATGCGACGAAGACCTTTGGCAATATTGTTACCTTCCGTGATTTGGAGCAGGCAACCATTGATGCCATTACTTTGTTTGGTGACAAAAACACCAAGAATGTGGTGCTGGAGAAAAGCTATAAAGAATACATGGAAGGCTTTAACGATATTGCTACTGGCCAAGCGCGTCGAGGTTTTGTTGATATCGTCAAAGAGCTGCAAGAACGCTTTCCAAATCCAGAAAATATTGAAAAAGAACAAGATAAAAAAGAGTTTGCCAAGCTGTTTGGTGAATACCTCAAAGCAGAAAATATTTTACAAAACTACGATGAGTTTGCTGGACTAAAAGCACTGCAAAACCTAGATACCAGTGATGAACAAGCTGTTGAAGAGTTCAAGTCAAAGTACTATCTGGACGATGCTGACATCGAGGCAATGCAAACCATCGATATGCCAAGCGAGCGCGCTATTCAAGATTATCGCTCTACCTACAACGATACCCGCGACTGGTTGCGACGCGACAAAGAAGGTCAGGACAAAGATAAGTCATCGGTAGACTGGGACGATGTGGTCTTTGAAATTGATTTGCTTAAATCTCAGGAAATAAACCTCGATTACATTCTTGAACTAATTTTTGATCACAATAAGAAGAACAAGAGCAAAGAAGGCTTGATTGAAGAAGTTCGTCGTATGATCCGCGGTAGCCTTGGCAATAGAGCGAAAGAGAGCTTGGTGGTTGATTTTATTAACCAGACAAACCTAGATGAGATCAATGACAAAGCCAGCATTATCGACGCCTTCTTCAAGTTCGCCCAGGCGGAGCAGAAGCGCGAAGCCGATGCCATCATTGCCTCTGAAAAGCTCAATATCGATGCTGCCAAACGTTATATTGCGTCATCACTCAAACGTGAGTACGCCTCTGAAAATGGCACTGCACTTAATGAGGCGCTGCCCAAACTTAGCCCATTGAACCCACAGTACCGAACCCAGAAGCAAACGGTTTTTCAGAAAATTGCCGCTTTTGTTGAAAAATTCAAAGGTGTGGGTGGGCAGATATAAGTGTTATTACGTGCTGTTCAGGAAGGAAGTTAAATAGCACAAGCGTCTGAAATTTATTGATTTCTAGGCTGGTTGTCTTTTACGTGGAAGGTGAATT
Source organism: Marinomonas sp. (assembly GCA_052107635.1). Classification (GTDB taxonomy): domain Bacteria; phylum Pseudomonadota; class Gammaproteobacteria; order Pseudomonadales; family Marinomonadaceae; genus Marinomonas. The sequence continues at coordinate 23,306 of JBQEFB010000006.1, forward strand.
AAAAAAATGGAAAATGAAAACATAGTAAGGTTTTTGTCATCAGACATAAAAAGGAACTCCGCGTCTTCGAAGAGAGAGCCAATCGAAATTGACCTTTCTAATGATGACTTAGATGACGAGCTGGCCACATTTTTTCGTTTTATCAATAAAGTTTTAGATACTGATAATTTAGTCATACTGGCTGGCTCAGGCACGTCTCTAACATTTAATAAGCCTTCTCAGCAGAATAAAGCGCCTATCGCTCCAAGTATGTGGCACCTTTGGGACTATTGTAAAAAAGCAGATGAGAATCTTTTTCAATTGGTTTTGAGGGCAACAAATTATGATGCCCTTCAAAAACATCGTGAAGCAAACGGAGATGCAAAGCCAGACATTGAACTATTATTGTCTCTTTGCGATTCCTCTTTAGCCGTTGGGAACCTTTCAAATCAAAGAACTAATCAAGTAAGTAAATTCCTTGAGCAAGCCAAAAACATAATTTTAGCTAAAACTACCTTTACTGAATCGATCCCTGAATCAGACTGGGTTAGTCATGATAAATTTATGCGTGCAGTAGGTAGAAGGAGTGCTCAGCAACAACGACTTAAACTATTCACGACTAATTATGACTTGGCTTTTGAGCACGCTTCATCAAATACTGGTTTTGTTGTTATTGATGGTTTTGAGTTTTCTAACCCCTCTTTTTTTAATCCTATGTGGTTCAAGTATGACATAGTGAACCGTGGGCACTCTAAGAGCAGTGAAGGCGCATACATATCCAATGTGGTTCAGCTATATAAGATGCATGGCTCTGTGGACTGGAGAAAATTTAACGGCAGAGTTAGAAAGCTAGGTGCTGATAGCAAAATTGGTGAACCTGTTTTTATCTATCCAAGCAGTAGCAAATATCAGACATCTTATGATTCTCCTTATTTAGATATGATGACTTCTTTTCTGGAAGTAGTTAAACAACCAAAAACAGCTGTATTGTGCCTAGGTTTTGGTTTTAATGATAAGCATATAAATAATGCGCTGACTATGGCGCTTAGGACTAACCCTGAGTTTATGCTGATGGTTGCAACGAAAGACCCATTCAGTGTAACGGGTTCATTCAATGATGAGATTAGGAATCTGCTAATGGCAGCTATTGACCATGGGGATGGCAGAATCGCAATAATGGATTCAACGTTTAAACAGTTTTCTAGTCTGCTACCTGAACGAAGATCAACAACTCCCGAGGACGAACTCTTCAAAGCATTTGAAAAAATCACTGCGAGTATTAAATAAGGGAGACTATTCATGGAGCGGAAAAAGTGGTTTTCCCCGTACGATCCAACAAGACGGATTGGTAGCGTCATTAGCGTATCTGCAACCGAGCTTATCATTAACTTATCTAAAGCGGGATCTGGTGAGCCCAGTTGGTCATTCGGAAATCGAATAGCCGCTGGAGAAGTAAATGAATTTGTATTCATCGACATAGGTGAAACAGCGATACTTGGGCGCTTAGTGAAAGTGTGGATTGAGGGGGGAGAGAGATTAAGTGTTGACGGTTTGGCTGATAAACCATCCGAAAATCATCCAATTGGACTTGTTCAATTATTGGTGAGTTTGAACCCAGCTAATGGTCTTAACTACAAAGGAATTAAACAGCATCCGAGATTAGGTAGCCAAATATATTCAGCTCACCCGTATCTGGTAGCAATAATCGCTGAAGGTAAACAAGATGAGGAGCCTGGCCAAATCCATTTACCGTTAGCTTCCCTTCCGCATGATGAATCCGTAACTGTTCACGTTACCCCTGAGAAATTGTTTTCACGCCATTGCGCTATTTTAGGAGCAACAGGTGGCGGAAAAAGTTACTCGATGACAAACATCATCGAGCAAGTGATTAAGGCCGGAGGAAAAGCAATTATTATTGACCCCACGGGGGAATATGAGTCACTTGGCTGTGATAGTTACTATGTTGGGAATCATGCAAAAGCAACTCCATTTAATCAGTTAACTTTTCCACATTGGCAGTTTACAGACTCAGATATTAGAGCCTTTTTAAGGCCTTCAGCGCAAAGCCAAGCGCCTAAACTGGAGGCAGCTATCGAGAGTCAGAAAATAGTGTGGCAATTTTGGCAGAAACAAAATCATGGCCTTGATTTCAAAGCAAATTATCTTTTGAACAAGTCTGGTCAAGCAAAGGCTCCTTACGAAGCTGCTCTATTATCTATGAATAGCTCTATCCAGACAGCTCCATGGATGTTTAAAAACATTGCTGACCAGATTGTAAACGAGTGTGTGTGGCCCAATGGCGGTAATGCTAATAATCCTAACCCCACTATTTGGGGCGGTAGAGCTGATAATGATGTTGGCCACTGTTTAAACCTGATAGCTCGGATTAAAGCCTATTCAAACAACCCCAATTTAAAATGGATGATTGACCCGGATGATAAATTAAAGACATTACCTAATCTTATTGATGATTTCTGTTCGCCAATAAGTAGCAATAATGTGCTGAGATTAGATCTTTCTGAAGTTCCATTTGAAGCAAACTCAAGAGAAATACTTGTTAATGCCATTGGTAGAAAGTTGTTATCTGTAGCCAGGCAAGGTGCAATAAACCATGGTGCACCTCTATTAGTATTTATTGATGAAGCTCATCAATTTCTCAATAAGCGCATCGGAGAAGAAACGAACAGATTTGAGTTGGATGCCTTTGGGAATATTGCTAAAGAAGGTAGAAAGTATGGTTTGAATACCATCATTGCTACTCAGCGCCCACGTGACATTCCTGAAGATGTTTTAAGTCAGATAGGTACACTTATTGTTCATAGGTTGACCAATCAGCTGGACCAAGAAATTGTAAAAAAGGCTGTTGGCGCTATTGATCAACGTTCAGCATCTTTTCTCCCTGTCTTGGGTCAAGGAGAAGCTTTGTTGTTAGGAGTCGATTTCCCATTTCCTATGACTGTGAAAATGAAACGTCCTGCAAATGCGCCAACTTCGAAAAGCGCTTGCTTTTCTAAAAGTTGGAAACCGTTGCAAAATTAGTTTCAATTAAGACAAAACTGCTTCGCCACTTCCTAGTCAAATAGGTGCGGTTCTTTTACATCTAATTCACCGCCAGTGAGTTTATGAACCTTCACACTATCGTGTCGGAGGTTCACTATGTTCAAAAACCTATTTTTTCAAGCCAAAGCACTACCAGAGCTTTCATCTCAACTGGATGCAGACATTCCACGCTATCCGCCATTCCTGAAGGGGTTGCCAGCAGCGTCACCCGAGGATTTGCAGTCCACACAAGACGAGCTAATAGCCAAACTGCGTCAGGTACTTGGCTTTAACCTGCGTGACTTTCAAAGGCTGATTCAGCCCTGCATTGATCATCTGGCGTCCTATGTTCACTTGTTGCCAGCTTCTGAGCATCATCATCACAGTGGTGCTGGTGGTTTATTACGTCATTCGTTGGAAGTTGCTTTCTGGGCGGCACAAGCAGCGGAAGGGATCATCTTTGTTGCCAGTGGCACACCGGTTGAGAAAAAAGAGCTAGAACCAAGGTGGCGTGTTGCGGCTGCTCTTGGTGGTTTGCTTCATGATATTGGTAAGCCTGTTTCAGATCTGTCCATCACAGACGAAGATGGACGCTATCAGTGGAACCCATTTTTAGAAACCTTATCCCAGTGGGCCACTAATAACCGCATTGAACGCTATTTCATTCGCTGGCGCGACGGACGGTGCAAACGGCACGAGCAATTTTCAATTCTGGTGTTAAACCGGGTGATGACGCCTGAGTTGCTCGCCTGGTTAACACAACCTGGCCCTGAAATTTTGCAAGCCATGCTGGAAGCAATTGGCAATACCGATCCAGAGCATGTCCTGTCTAAGCTGGTCATTGAAGCTGACCAAACCAGTGTACAGCGAGACCTCAAAGCTCAACGAATTTCCGTTGACGACAATGCCCTTGGTGTCCCAGTCGAACGCTATCTACTTGATGCCATGAGGCGATTACTTGCCAGTTCCCAATGGTTAGTCAATCAGCGAGACGCCAGAGTCTGGGTACGAAAATCAAATCAATCAACCAATCTTTACCTGGTCTGGAAAAGCGCGGCTAAGGACATCATTGAGTTATTGGCCAAAGACAAGATACCTGGCATCCCAAGAGATCCCGATACTCTTGCTGACATCCTCATTGAACGAGGGTTGGCCACGAAATCCACCTCAAATGAGCGATATGAAAGTCTTGCCCCTGAAGTGCTGATCAAAGACGACAAGCCAATCTGGCTACCCATGCTGCATATATCTGAGGCCGATTTATTGTTCAGCTCGAATGTACCAAGTAGCGTGACGCTGTTTAGCAAACCTGAGTGGGAAGCAACACAGCAAATACAAGCAGAGCCTCAGAGTCGCTCCAGTGAGCATTCAGACTTGCCTGAAGAGTCATCATCAATCGATCACAGCAATTCGTCTGAGTCGCCATCGACAAAATCGTCCGAACAAGATGATGAATTCAGTCGTGCAAGCGACGTTAATAGCCCCCAGACAACTGAAAATGATCCGGGTGATGGATGTGAAAAGCCTAACGATTCAAACAACGCCGCTATCTCAAATAACGTAAACCAGCACGATGCAGACGCATTTAATCTCCCTGGACCTTTGGCGTGGCTCCCAGAGGCCAGCAGTGCGTTGGTTATGGTTGGTGAACAGATACTGATCCGCTATCCCGATGCCGTAAGACATTGGTGTGCTCCCCGAAAACTGCTTGCTGAACTCAGTCGATTAGACTGGCTTGAACTAGATCCTGCAAACCCGACACGTAAGGCCAGAGCTGTGACTACGAATGAAGGAATTCAGGAGCAAGGGTTACTGCTGAAAGTGCCAGTTTCTAAAGGGCTAACTGCACTGATAGACCTCTCCAAACAAGACGCAGAACCGGCGGCAGCAATTCAGAACGAAGATGCTTCACAGTGTCCGAGTCGAATTAATACAAGCAATGCCCAAGCAAAAGAGCCCGCCATAAGAGCGGAGCGCAAGCAAAAGCCGATAGCGCCCAATGCGAACTCAAGTACAGACCCCAAACACGCGCAGCGGCAACAGATGGTTAATTTTGTGAAAGATTTGCCCATCTTACTGACCGATGGCGATTACCCAGACGTGGATCATAGTGCCGATGGTATTCGCGTCACGATTCAAACCTTACGCCAAGTCGCCAATGAGCATGGCATTCCAGCCGGACAGCTGCTTCGGGGGATCTCGGCCAGTGACCAGTGCCAGTTTGATGAGGGGGAAACGGTTCTGTTTACCGCTCACGCTAAGCGTTAATCCATTTGAAATTAATCGGATTGCAAACGGTTATTTTGCGGAGCTTAAATGAAAGAAAACGCATACGAGATGCCCTGGCGCACGAACTATGAAGCCATGGCAGCAGCAGGTTGGCTGGTTGGGGCAACAGGGGCAATAGCCGCAGAAATGCTGACTGAGTTACCACCTGAACCATTTTGGTGGATGACAGGGATTTCCTCGGGCATGGCGTTGTATCGCCTGCCTGAGGCTTACCGTCTTTATAAGTTGCAGAAGGGGCTAAAAGGCAAACCTTTGGCTTTTATGGAGCTTTCGCATTTACAAAAGGTGATGGCAAAACATCCTGATGAATTGTGGTTAGGTTATGGCTTTGAGTGGGACCAACGCCATGCCCAACGCGCTTATGAAATCCTAAAGCGGGATAAGCAAACCTTGCTTAACCAAGGTCACGGCAAACAAATGGGTTCGACCTGGATTCATGGTGTTGAGCCCAAAGAAGAAGATGTGTACCAGCCAGTTGGTCACACCGAGGGGCATACTTTAATTGTCGGAACGACCGGTGCCGGAAAAACCCGATGCTTTGATGCGATGATCACTCAGGCCATTTTGCGTAATGAAGCCGTGATTATTATTGATCCTAAGGGAGACAAGGAACTTAAGGATAATGCGCAGCGAGCCTGTATTGCCGCCGGTCGTCCAGAGCGCTTTGTGTATTTTCATCCGGGTTTTCCAGAGCATTCAGTACGGCTTAATCCCCTGAGAAACTTTAACCGGGGCACTGAAATTGCCAGCCGCATTGCGGCATTAATCCCATCCGAAACTGGTGCTGATCCATTTAAAGCCTTTGGCCAAATGGCACTGAATAACATAGTGCAAGGTTTGTTGCTTACTTCTCAGCGTCCTGATCTGAAAACACTGAGACGATTCTTGGAAGGTGGCCCGGAAGGCTTGGTAGTAAAAGCTGTCACGGCTTGGGGTGAGCAGGTATATCCGAATTTTAGTGTGGAGATTAAGCGCTTTACCGAAAAGGCCAATACCTTGGCTAAACAAGCCATGGCGATGCTGCTTTTCTACTACGAACGCATTCAGCCAGTTGCCGCCAATACCGATTTAGAGGGGCTATTGAGCATGTTTGAGCATGATAGAACCCACTATTCTAAGATGGTGGCTTCACTGATGCCGGTGCTCAATATGCTCACCTCAAGTGAATTAGGCCCACTGTTATCACCTATTGCAAACGATGTGGATGACAGCCGGTTAATTACGGATTCTGGCCGTATTATCAACAATGCCCAAGTGGCCTATATCGGGTTGGATTCATTGACCGACGCCATGGTTGGCAGCGCCATTGGTTCGTTGCTTTTATCCGATCTCACCGCCGTGGCCGGTGACCGCTATAACTATGGTGTTGAAAATCGTCCCGTAAATATTTTCATCGATGAGGCGGCTGAAGTCGTCAACGATCCCTTTATTCAACTGCTCAACAAAGGCCGTGGCGCAAAAATGCGTTGTGTGATTGCTACTCAGACCTTTGCTGACTTTGCAGCTCGTACAGGCAGTGAAGCTAAAGCTCGCCAGGTGTTAGGTAATATCAACAACTTGATAGCCCTTCGGGTGATGGATGCCGAAACGCAGCAGTACATTACCGACAATCTGCCTAAGACTCGGTTGCAGTACATCATGCAAACTCAAGGTATGTCGTCAAACTCGGACAGCCCCGCGTTATTTACCGGCAATCATGGCGAGCGCTTGATGGAGGAAGAAGGCGATATGTTTCCACCGCAGTTATTAGGCCAGCTCCCTAACCTGGAGTACATCGCCAAGCTTTCAGGTGGCCGCGTGATCAAAGGCCGTATTCCTATTTTAACCAGCTCTACACAGGCAGCATAAGGAGTCTGTATGCATCATTCTGTCTGTCTGAAAATGACAACACTTACCAGTAAAGAAATGCTCGCTCAGTGGCAGCAACATAACCCCCAGTTCAAGGAAACCTTAAGACTGCTTGAAACCGACTGGCCTCATGCTTTGGCCTCGGTGTATTGCTTGGCGGACTACTTAACGGATGCGTTCACTTTAGATGGCCATTCCATCTTTGATTTGTGTCTGTGCAATGGCTTGGGTAGTTATGAAGAAGTCAGTTGTGATGATGACAGTGTACGCCTTTGGCATTTCATTGAGGCGCTGACCTGGACTGTCGCCAGTGCTTTAACTGGGATTCGCCTGCGTGATCCTGACCATTTCGAGTGGGCCGCCGTGGATGGTGTGTATTTCTACTCCTGGATTCGTAATCGTCCAAATCGGATGACGTATTTGGCTGAAGGACGCATCGAGGTGCGTTATGTCAGTGGCCATACATCGACGAAGCGGCTTCAACAAGTGATTAAAGCCCGGATTATGACGCCAACCGTTGCTGCCATGCTGGCGCGAGTCGAAGAGGATGTTTGGCATGAGCAAGCATAAGTCGGTTTGGCTGCTGTGTCTGGCACTGATGCTGGAGATTATTGCCATTGGCGTGTTAGTGCCCGGTGATTGGACTGGCCGGGTCATTAGTAAAGAGAAGCAGATGATCCAAAATCAATTGGGCGCACAAACAAGCTATTGGATTGGTCAAACTAGCCATCGCTGGTATCAGTCATGGGTTGTGGATACGCAGATGGAGCAATCTGTGCGTGATTTTTTAATCCCCACTGAAGAACAGCGACTTCGTTCTATAGGGATGGAGAACATGGGAGGCTTTTGGTTTGTGTGGGTAGAAGACCGTATTCAGGCATTTTTTGATGTGTTGTACCAAGTGTTCATTCGATTTGCTTTGCTGATGGTCTGGTTGCCCTTTGCCCTTATTCTCATGTTACCGGCGTTGTGGGATGGCTTAATGACTTGGAAGATTAAGAAGACAACCTTTGATTTTTCGAGCCCTATCATTCACCGCTACAGCATGATTATCCTGGGCTCAGGTGTCATTTTGCTGTTTATGGGATTGTTCGCCCCGCTGGCCATTCCACCTGTGATGTTACCGTCGCTGATCATCGGTTTAGCATTGATGGCAGGGTTGGCGTTAAGTCACTTGCAGAAGAAGATATGAGGCCAGTTAGGCCTCATCTTGTAGAGCTAAAACCTTACGCCTACGGTATTGCCGTTCTCGTCTTCAGCTGGCAAATGATAAGTATCAATAAGGTGACCTTGAAGCCAAATATATTGCGGCATCCAAAACGAGTACTGTCGTATAAGAGCCAATACTTCTTTCAGCGGTTTGTTTGCGTGAGGTTCGGCAAGGCGAAAGTACATGAATGAGCAATCATCTCGAAAGTACTCATCAAGCTCTGAATCCGATAGCGTTTCTTTTAGCGGTCTGTTTTGTTCGTCGTCCTCATCAGGGGAATTGGCATAAATTTCAAATAGCTGCTTTTCAGTGAGCATCTCCAAGAAGTGGTCTTCAATTAAGACCCCATCACTGGTATCGATATCCATACCATCTTTGACATCAAAAGCCATGACACATCCAGAAGATAATGCCACTTCTGATGGTTTCAGTACGTCATTAGCTTGTACAACCTGATGCCAATGATTAAAACCAGCAGATACTGCAATTTCATCGAGTGCTTGAGTGTGTGTAATGGATTTTTCACGTTTAAGCTTTCGTGCTTTTTGCTTTAAACGTTCAACCGTGGCAGAGGAAATGATTTTAGTAATTTGCATTGAGTTTCTCCTATTAGCGAATACGGTGCCCACTGCCGAGGTCGCAGAAAAAACCTAAGCAAAAAATAAATTTGATATGCATGTCGTCCCGTCCGGGTTTGCTAAAGTGGGCAGCTGGTCTCGACACGACCAATATCCCCATCATATCAACTGCATTAAAAAGATCAATTGTTAGTATTGTCTGAGTAGAACCCTCAAAACATTCAAGAATTCGGCATCTAGCTGACCACTGAAGCTGCCAATCCCGAGGCATTCTTCACTTCTCAATTCAAACAACGAGGAGTGACTATGGAACCTGTGAGTATTCCGTCCTATATCGATGACCCGCCGCACTTCCTGCTTTGGAGTGCCGATGAGATGGCTCCCATTCTGTTGGGGCTAGTGATCGGCATTTTTACCGGTAATGCCTTGGTTTTATGCCTGTTGGGGTTGGTGACAACCAAGCTCTATCGGCGTTTTCGTGATGGTCGCCCAGATGGTTTTATTCTCCACGCCATCTACTGGGCCGGACTGTTGCCAACCAAGGCCAAGACGATCCCTAACCCATTTATCAGGAGCTATCTGCCGTGAAGTTCGACGTGTTTTTAAAATCATGGCAAGGCACGCAATTAGAGAACCGATGGCAGCGGTTCCTGATTGCAGTGCTGGTGCTATCTAATTTGCTGCTTGCGGTAGCGGCATTTTCTCGCAATACCGTGGTAGCTATTCAACCACCAACCTTGTCTGAAACGGCTGAAGTGTCACGAAACCAAGCCACTCAACCTTACCTTGAATCCTGGGGACTCTACCTGGCTGAGCTTATGGGCAACGTGACGCCGGGTAATGTGTCTTTCATCCGGGTTGCCATTGAGCCGCTACTTTCTCCAGCGGTGTACCAGCAAGTGGTCGATGCACTGGAGATTCAGGCAAGGCAAATCCGGGAAGACCGAGTCACGCTCAAATTCCAACCCAGACAAGTGGAGTATGAGTATGAAACCGGGCATGTCTTTGTAACCGGTTATTCCTTGGTTTCTGGGCCATCTGGAGATGAACAGCGCCAAACTCGCACCTATGAGTTTGACATCGATATTGAGCAATACCGTCCAAAGCTCAGTTGGATGGATACGTATGAGGGGCAAGCTAGAACGAAGCGCGTTCGTGAAAAGTTGACCCAAGAGCAAAACCGGAGGGTAAATGATGCGAACCAAAATTAGTCGATGGATGACACCAAGCTTAATCGCAATCAGCTTGAGTGGCGTCCTGTTATCTCAAGCGTCGTATGCAGACGTGGAATTGCCAATTGTGCCAGCCAGTGTGATGAAGCAGTCTGCTACTGCAAATCCACCGGTTCAAACCAATACGGTTTCAACGGATGTGCCAACAACGCTACTGATGACACCGGGGATTAATGAACTGATCCCTGTAGCACTTGGTCATCTGAACCGGATTGTGACGCCGTTTGAATCGCCTCAGGTGAGAACAACCAGTGATGCTCAGACGCAAATCAAGGGGAATGTTGTATATGTGGCCACGGACAAAGAATCACCGGTTTCACTTTACATCACTCCGCCTGGTCAGGAAGCGCCCGCGTTATCTGTCACCTTAGTACCTCGTCGTATTCCACCGCGTGAAATCACCTTAGCTATTGATGGTCAGCAGTGGCCTATCAAGGGCGTCGTGAACCGAAAAGCCGCCACTTGGGAAACGACTCAGCCATACGTCGATAGCTTACGTGATTTACTCAGACGCCTTGCACTAAATGAGTTACCACAAGGCTATGACATCCGTTTAGCTGGCCAAACTGACACAAGCCCGAAATGTTTTCAGCCTGGCTTAAAGTTTGGTTTTAAGCAGGGGCAAATTGTGACGGGACATTACTTCACCGTCTATGTAGGACTGGTTGAAAGCTTTGCCGATGAGCCGATAGAAGCCAGTGAAATAGCTTGTCATGCACCAGATATAGTGGCAAGCGCCTACTGGCCTCGCAATATCTTGTTGCCGAGTGAAAAGACTGAGTTGTATGTGGTTGTTCGCAATCATCGTGAAGAAGCGGTGGAAAGTCAGCGACCTTCGCTTCTTGTGGGAGGTGAGCTTTGATGAAAGCACAATGGGAACAAATGAGCCCGAACATGAAGCGGGGTCTATCGGTTGCTGGTATTGCTGGTGGTCTGATCCTTATGGTGATGGTGTTTTCACCTAATCCTGACGATGGCTCAAGCAGTCGGAACCGGCAGGAAACGATCCGGCACATTCTTACGGATACCAATACTCGTGATGTTGGGGTCGATAGTTTGGCTGCGAACGTAAAACTACTTAGTGAGCGCAATGAACAGTTACGTCGTGAAGTTGAGCGCTTGCGTCGTGACGTCGATTCAGGACGGCTAAGCCCAGGTTCGCCTTCTATACCAAGTGAGGTCAATGCGGAGTTGGCTCGCCTTCGAGCGGAACTTGATGATGTTCGCGCTGGAGGTGATGCAGCAGTTGAAGGCACAAATAGCCGTTTTGAAGTGCCTTTATCTGCCATGGAATTGCCTAAAGACGAAAAGCCTCTGCCGTCTAACCCAGACGACTATTTTGCCAATGCGCCGCTGCCTGATCCGCTCTATCAGCAGCCAGCCAATGGCCAAGGCACACGAGCACGGGATGTTCCATTGCCGCCAATCACGATTCGTATGATTGAGCCTGAAGTGGTTGCTGAACCAGAGGTTGTTGTGCAAGAAGCGCCGCCTTTGTATCTACCGGCAGGCAGCATCATCTCGGGTACTTTGATCACAGGTTTGGATGCCCCTACTCATGAGTCCGCAAGACGTGAGCCTTTTCCTGCATTGCTGAGGATTCAAAAGGAAGCCATTTTACCCAACCGATTTAGAGCGGATATCAAAGAGTGTTTCTTGATCGCCGCAGGTTACGGTGATTTGAGCTCTGAGCGTGCTTATTTGCGAGGCGAGACCATTTCATGTGTGAGAGAAGATGGTGGCGTCATTGAAACACGACTGGATTCTTATGCCGTGGGTGAAGATGGCAAAGCCGGTATTCGTGGCCGATTGGTGTCGAAACAAGGCCAGCTGGTGGCCAAATCGATGATGGCCGGATTCCTTCAGGGCTTGGCTGGCGCATTTGATGTAAATCCTGTTCCGACGATTCAGACGGGTAATGCCGGTGATACTCAGCTGTACCAGCAAGTCATGAGCCAAGAAGCATTGCAAGGCGCTGCGATTAAAGGCACCGGTAAAGCATTGGATCGAGTGGCCAAGTTCTATTTGGACATGGCTGAAAATATGTTCCCAGTCATAGAGGTAGACGCTGCAAGGAAAATTGAAGTCATAGTCACTCGTGGAGCCTCGTTGTCATTGGCCGCTTCGCAAGGGGGAGGTGCAAGAAGATGAAAAAATCCTGCATGTTGCTAACCGATCGAAGTCCGTTTCAGACAATAAGATGTGTATCCAGAGGAGAGTTAACCATGACGACATCAATGCAGAACAACCCAAAGCACCAGTCAAAACAGTGGTCTAAAGCTGGATTACTTTTATTGGCAGTCGGCTCAACCTTATTGTCTGGCTGTAGTTCATTGGGTCTTGGGAGTAGTGAATATGGATGCCCAGGTATGCCTGACGGTGTGCGCTGTTTATCCGCTCGTGAAGTCTATGAGCTTACCAGTAATGGGGCTGCACCCAAGACGATTGATGCTGTGGCGACTCGAATTGGTTCTCCCTCTGGGTATTCACAATCTGATTTAGATACAGGGCTGCTGAGCCATCCAGCATTACCTGAGACGCAGCAATCTGCACCTATTCGCATTCCTTCAAGGGTGATGCGAATTTGGATTGCGCCTTGGGAGGATGACCGTGGAGATCTGAATTTATCCAGCTATGTGTTTACCGAAATTGAACCGCGCCGGTGGGATATTGGGGTGTCAGCACCTCGAACGGTTTCGCCAGTGCTACGTCCACTTCAGACTCAAAGCGATTCAGCCTCAGCGGGAGCTGATGGTAAGCGCGATAACTTGAGTATCTACGGAGAAACTAACGAATGACAAATGCAGTTCGCACCATTCAAACTCAGCGCCTAATGACCATTGGTGCGCTTGGTTTAATGGCGTTAATGATTTCGGAGCCCTCATTTGCGGGCACCGGTGGTGATGCTTTCACCGATGTGTGGGATACCCTAAAAGATTGGACCCAAGGTACTTTGGGACGGATCGTAGCGGGAGCCATGGTACTGGTGGGTATTGTGGGCGGTATCGCTCGCCAAAGCTTGATGGCTTTTGCCTTGGGCATTGGTGGCGGTATGGGTCTCTACAATACGCCAACAGTCGTTGAAAGTGTTATGTCTGCAACTTTACCTGTTGTTGCCAGCACTCAAGAAGTTATTGGCACAACAGTTCCAGCAATCAGCGCCGTTTTACTGGGCACCTGATAAACTTAATAGAGACCTTTAAAAGGTTTGGGTCTACAAAGTCACTGCTTTTTAGACCCAATTTTTTACATTCTAAACTCATTATTAGTAACGTTGCCTAGTAATTCGTTACTCACAGTTTTAAATAGTTTCGCCAAAGTATTTTGCAGGTAAACTTGAAACTTATCCTGAGCTAGGGTTCTATCAAATACATCTGTTGGTAAGAAACGTTTCATTTCTGCAATGAACGCTTCACTAGATACAATATCAGGAAGTCGGTCGAGAAAGTTATCCAACATTTTGTTGAAGTGCTCAAGTTTATAATCTGACACCTTGTTTTTAACTAAGTCCATATTGAGTGTCGCGCCTTGTTGCTGTAACCAAGCTAAATCCCATATATCTCGGTGGCGGACATACCTTGTAGTGGCAGGCAAGGAAATGATTTTATCCGCCATGACTTCATCCAAGCTTTCTGTCAAAATTAGCGTATCACTGTATCCATCAGGCAAAAAATCATAGTTTATTTGAAGAGGTTGGGGCTCTCTTGTATAGGCTGGAATGTTTGCCACTTCTACTTTGATTTTTTGTTTTGGCAGATCTTTTCTCTCAGGAGAAGTCACTACAGCTATTTGCCACTTATCAATGCTCAATTCAGAATATTTAGGATCTTGCTTTAGATCCTTTGGTTCTTTTACTGTCACTTCAAGCCCGTATCGTTCGCCAATGTACTTTTCTATACAATGTTTCATGTCTGCCAGCATCGCTGAGCTGAAATCCTTCCCGCCAGCAAAATCCAGATCTTCGCTGAAACGATTGCCGCCATAACAAAGGCGCAATGAAGTGCCACCTTGAAAAGTTAGTTTGTCTAGAAGTCCACCTTTCTCTAGCGCAAATAAAATATCGTAGTGTAAGAGCTCTTTCTCTATCACTGAGCGCATATGAGATACATTTTCAACCTGCATTGCTTTATTTACCAATTGCGCGAAATTTTCTTGATCAATTTTCATATAGCCCATCCTTGCTTACTAAATGTGTATTTCGGCCAACTCGTTTTAAGTCTCTGTATGCAGTTTGTTTCGTTGCTAACCTAAGCGGTCTGCCGACTAAACTGGTATTTTCTAAAATATCCATTGGATCTCGTTTCGTATGCGTAAATTCAATTGTACCCAAAGGTGTTTTGAATTCACCGGAACGTCCCGTTGTCATAACAGTTAAGCGATCTACTGGAATTTGCGAAATAACTCCAAAATCAGAAAGTGCAGACTCTAGGCTAATGTAGTTATATTCTCCACGCCGAATGGTTTTAGCAATTTGCTCCAACGTATCGCTGCCTTTCGACTGCGCTAAATTGTATAAGTACACACCATTAATGATTCGGGTGAGTAAGCCATCGTCTTGCAAACGTTTAATTCCCGCACGCAATGCTCGTTCATTATCTTGATGAAAGATTTTCGCCAGATCTGAATTAGTAAAAACACAGCGACCACGCTTGTCATATTCTAAGAGCTTTTTAATTGCCTCAGCCTTTTTCACAATACGCCTCTAGTTATCAAGGATGACACTTAAACATGTCATAAGTGTAGACTTATTTTTTATGGGGCGCAAGTGTACAATAATGACGCTAAAAGGTGTCAAATTTGTCAACTTGACCTCTGGGGGTATTAAAAGGACTTGGTTAGTTTACACTGTGATGAATTTTAACACCCAGAGTGTGAAAAAGCGGATTTAGATAAACTAGATGAATTGGGGGAAGCCTGTAAGGCTGCCAGAATGAAAGCTATATCTGAACTAATAGTGCGTAACAACAAGTGGCACCCTAGCAAGGCATCCAATTCTTCAATCTATCTAACCGAGTCCACATAGGACAACTGCATAGACTGGAGCCTCGATTTACATTAACGAGGACTCCTCATGCGAAAACTATCTCCAATTATTCTGGCGCTTGCGCTGTCTCCTTTGGTTCAAGCTGACCCCGTGTCTGAAGTGTCGCCCGTTGGCAAAATTGACGGCATGGTTTCTTTACCTGTCACGGGTATGAAAGCGGTCGAAAGCAATGGCCGTATTGTTTTCATGTCAGACAGTGGCCGGTTCGTCATTGATGGCACGCTCTATGATGCCTGGTCGAAAAAGCCGCTTACCAGTCTTGAAGAAATTCGTGAAGCGGGGAACACGCTGGACTTAAGTCGTCTTGGCTTAAAAATGGATGATTTGAACCCACTGACGCTGGGCGAAGGCAAAAAGAAAGTGGTGGTCTTTGTTGATCCACGATGCCCGCACTGCCATGAGCTTTTGAAACAAGCTTTACCGTTAACCAAAGAATACACCTTCCAAATACTCCCTGTGCCAGTGCTTGGTCCTGATTCAGAGCGTCAGGTTCGCCAGCTTGGCTGTGCGCGTGACAAAAAAGCGGCCACCGATGCATTGCTGAATGGCCGGATTGGTAACCTAGAACAGGATGATGCCTGCAACTTAGAACCAATGCAGCGTACCTTGGTGACGGCTCAAATCCTGGGCATTCAAGGTGTGCCTTTCATCGTCGCCAATGATGGTCGCATCAGCCGAGGCCGTCCTTATGATCTTTCTGCTTGGTTGGAGGGGCGTTAATGAAAGCCTCTCTGTATTCAGGGCAACGCGCTTCAGAGCTCTTGCCAGTATTGGCCTATTCCGACGATGAGCAACTGTTTTTCATGGAAGACCAAAGTGTTGGCTTTGGTTTTCTATGTGACCCATTGCCAGGTGGTGATGAGTCTGTTGCAGACAGGGTTAATGTTCTACTCAACAACGACTGGCCAAAAGACACTTTGCTGCAATTTGGCCTGTACGCATCCCCTGATATTCAAACCGACCTTCAGCGCATGATGGGCTTACGGCATCGTCAATCCGATCCATTGCTTAGGGCGTCGATACGCAAACGTGCGGATTTCCTCGATGGGGGCACGGTTCAACCGATAGAAGAATCGACCCAAACTCAGGTACGCAACTTTCAATTGATCGTCACCTGCAAATTGCCTTTGGAAAGTTCTATACCGACGGAGCGTGAGTTGAGTCGAGCATCCGCGCTTCGAGCTTCTTTCTCTCAGGCGTTGGCAACGGTTGGTTTTCGCGTCACGGAGATGACTGACCGAAATTGGCTCGCGGCATTAAGTGCGCAGCTTAACTGGGGAAAAGATGCTTCTTGGCGTAATCCATCACCAATCCGCAGTGAGGCAGATAAACCACTTCGAGAGCAAGTGTTGGATTATGACCGAGCTATCAAGGTGGATAGCCAAGGGCTGATGCAGGGTGATTACCGAGTTAAAACCTTATCATTTAAGCGCTTGCCTGAGCGGATCTGGTTTGGTCATGCCGCAAGTTTTGCGGGCGATATGATGACGGGTAGTCGCGGTTTACGCGGCAGCTTTTTGCTAAATGTCACCATTCACTTTCCCTCAGCTGAGGCGATGCGGTCTCGTCTAGAGACGAAGCGTCAATGGGCGGTCAATCAGGCCTATGGCCCGATGCTCAAGTTTGTGCCGGTGCTTGCAGCCAAGAAAAAGGGGTTTGATGTTCTTTTTGAAGCCTTGCAAGAAGGTGATCGTCCTATTCGGGCAAATATGACCTTAACGCTGTTTTCCCCGACGGAAGAGGCGTCCATCAGCTCTGTTTCAAATGCTCGAACCTATTTCAAAGAGCTCGGATTTGAGCTGATGGAAGACAAGTACTTCTGTTTGCCCATTTTCCTGAATGCCTTGCCATTTGGTGCTGACCGCCAGGCGATGAACGACTTGTTTCGATTCAAGACCATGGCGACACGGCATGTCATCCCTCTGTTGCCTTTGTTTGCGGATTGGAAAGGCACTGGCACGCCGGTGATTAACTTTGTTTCCCGTAATGGTCAGATCATGAGTGTGTCCCTTTATGACTCGGGCAGTAATTACAACTGTTGCATCGCGGCGCAATCGGGGTCGGGCAAGTCTTTCCTGGTGAACGAAATCATCTCCTCCTACTTATCTGAAGGCGGGCAATGCTGGGTGATTGATGTTGGCCGCTCTTATGAAAAGCTGTGTGAAGTTTATGACGGAGAGTTCTTACAGTTCGGGCGGGATAGTGGCATTTGCTTAAACCCGTTTGAAATCGTTGAGGACTATGACGAAGAAGCGGATGTACTGGTTGGATTATTGGCCGCAATGGCCGCGCCTACGCAGTCATTAACTGATTTTCAGATGGCCAACCTAAAGCGTCAGACCCGTGAACTGTGGGAGAAAAAAGGTCGTGCCATGTTGGTTGATGATGTGGCAGAGGCTTTAAAAAATCATGAAGACCGACGTGTGCAGGACGTGGGTGAGCAGCTCTATCCGTTTACGACACAGGGCGAATATGGCCGTTTCTTTAATGGCCACAACAATATTCGCTTCAAAAACCGTTTCACCGTTCTGGAGTTAGAAGAGCTCAAGGGACGCAAGCACCTGCAACAAGTGGTGTTGCTTCAGCTTATCTACTAAATCCAACAAGAGATGTACTTAGGTGAGCGTGATCGTCGCAAGATTGTGTTCATTGACGAAGCCTGGGATCTGCTGACTCAAGGTGATGTCGGTAAGTTCATCGAGACGGGTTACCGTCGATTTCGAAAATATGGCGGCAGTGCTGTAACGGTAACGCAGTCGGTCAACGATTTGTATGACAGCCCTACAGGTAAAGCCATCGCTGAAAACTCGGCCAATATGTACCTGCTTGGTCAAAAAGCTGAAACCATCAACGCGCTCAAAAAAGAAGGCCGCTTGCCACTAGGTGAAGGCGGTTATGAGTACCTAAAAACGGTTCATACCGTCACGGGTGTCTATTCCGAAATTTTCTTTATTACCGAAATGGGCACTGGGATTGGCCGCCTCATTGTCGATCCGTTTCACAAGCTGTTGTACTCGTCCCGTGCAGAAGATGTAAACGCCATTAAACAGTTAACGCGCAAAGGCCTTTCTGTTGCTGATGCCATCTCTCAGTTGTTGAAGGAGCGAGGCTATGAATAAGACCACGCTTTGGCCATTTATGGCCTCTATTACTTTGTCTATTGCTGGTAGCGGTTTAATGACCAGCTGGCTCTTAATGAAAACACTCGAACCCATCCACAGCCAGTTGGCGTTAAGTACGCCCATTGCAGTCGTCGATTTTGGGGAGGCGGTGTTGTCACTGGGCCCCAATGCCAGCGAACAAGACATCGAATCCAGGTTGCTTCAGACCAATCAGCAAATTGAAAAGTTAAAAGCAGCCGGTTTTATCGTGCTGGATGCCCAAGCGGTGGTGGGTGCAGATGATTCTGTATTCGTGCCAGTAGGATCAAAGGAGGTGTCTCATGCAGATACTCCGTAAAAGAATGCCTTGGCGGCCATATCTCATCCGTTTGACCATTCTTGCGTTAATCATGGCCTTGGTAGGCACCTACGCCATGATGCGCTACCGAATAGGTATTGATACCCAGCAAGAGCGCTGCCTGCCTGATACCACAGTGTATCTGATTGACCTATGGAATAAAGAGCCCGTTAAGGATGGTTTGTATGCCTTCCACTCAAAAGGACTCGCTCCGTTATATAACGACGGTACTCGTATGTTGAAACGCCTAACAGGGATGCCTGGGGATGAAGTCAATGTGACGCCTGAGCATGTGCTGGTGAACGGTGCTGAAGTCTCAACCGGCATGGCATTAGCCCAGCGTCTTGGTGTGGCTGAAACAGAATTTAGCCGCTCATTGACGCTGCAAGAAAACGAATATTGGTTTTCCGGCGAGGCTGCAACGAGTTTCGACTCCCGCTATTGGAATGCCGTTAGGCACGAGCAGATTGTCGGTCGCGCTTGGCCGCTTTGGTAGGAGGTAGATGATGCAAAGACTATGTCACGTATTTTTGTTGGTTGCTCCATTGGCTTGGGTTCAAGTGTCCTGGGCACAAGAGCCTTATCCGTTGTCTGACGAGGACAAAAAGATCGTCGAAATGAGCCGCAGCATTTTACAAAGTGCTGTGGATGGTTCATCTGAATTTATCGAGCCTTTTTCACCGATTGAACAACCTGCGTCGCTCAAACACAACGATGAATGGTTGATATTTGCGTCGTCCTCATTGGGTGATTCCTCACTGAAGCAGCTATTTAAAGAGGCCAGTGCTACCGGCGCTATTGTGTTGTTTCGGGGAATTCCTGAAGGAAAGACCTTGGGGGCGGCTATCCGTGATTGGCATACGCTGATGGTGGGACTTGATCCTGTTCCTCAGGTTCGAATCGAGCCGAAAGCCTTTGTGCACTGGCGGGTGACTAGCGTGCCTGCCATTTTCCGCATAGAAGATGACAAGGTGACTGCAAGTGCACTAGGGGTTTACAGCAAGGACTGGTTGCAGCGTCAAATTGAAACAGGCAATACCGGTTCATTGGGTCAACGTGGTCCGATTCATTCGATTTTAGAACCGGATTTGATGCAAGTGGCGATGCAGCGTTTACAGTCGATTGACTTGGGCGCGTTAAAGAAAAAAGCCATTGAGCGATTCTGGTCTCGCCAAACTTTCACTGAGTTACCCAAAGCCACGCAGTATCGGATAAGAATGGTTGATCCAACCATCGTCATGCAGCGGTCACTATTGGATGCCAATGGTCGAACATTGATCCCAGCAGGAACGCGTATTAACCCGCTAAAAGCCTTGCCGTTTACTCAGCAGCTTGTGGTGTTTAATGCGTCGAACGCTGAAGAAGTGGACGCAGTAGCACATTGGCTTGAGGGCCAAGATAGGACACTGCGCCGCATTACGCTTATCACCACGCAGCTCGACCGTACTCAAGGTTGGAATCGCCTCAATGCGCTCGAAAAGACATTGGATAGCCCGGTTTACCTTCTCAATGCCTCGCTAAAGCAGCGCTTTGATTTGCAAGTCACCCCATCGTTTGTTCAAGCAAAGGGACTCGCGTTTGAAATAGAAGAAATTCCAGCAAAGGAGCTTGTTCATGAAAAAGCTCAATAATACGTATCGTCTGTTGCGGACTCTCGTTGTCATGTTTGTCCTGGGCGCATCTATTCCTGCTAAAGCCGAGCTGACCTGCCCAGACGCGGGTTTATTGTCGGGTAAGTTGCTGACGGATGTTTGCTGGTCATGCATTTTTCCTATCCGGGTTGCAGGTCTTCCACTTGGCTCTGGCAGTGTCCCAAGCGGCGCATCAAACAAGTCATTTTGCTTATGTGAAGACAACTTAGGCGTGCCAAGGCCAGGTATTGTTACCAGCATGTGGGAGCCAGCGCGTCTGATTGAACTGGTCAGAACGCCGGGTTGCTCGCCTTCCCTGGGAGGGATTCGTTTACCGTTAGGTGATAGACGACAGCAAGGTGGTCATGGCGAGGGTGAATACGACACCGGTGATCTCGCTTTCTACCATTACCATTATTACGCCTTTCCGCTTTTGGTCATGCTCGATTTGTTCATGGATGGCAATTGCAATGCCGATGGTTACATGGACTTTGACTTGATGTATTTGTCGGAATTGGACCCAACATGGCTGAACGATGAACTGGCCTTTTTTACTCAGCCTGAAGCTGCTGCCGTTGCCAATCCATTGGCTATTTCGGCTTGTACCGCTGACGCTGCCTCATCGACGCTTGGTAAACCCATCGACCAGTTGTTTTGGTGTGCTGGCAGTTGGGGCCATCTCTATCCCTTATCTGGCCACACCTTAGCCTTTGGCTCATTAGCAGAAAACACCAGCCATTTAGCGGCGCGTGCAATCGCGGCTCAACACAGGCGTGGTCTTGCTAGGCGAACAATGGGGAACAGTGCGCTATGCCGACCTGTTATCGAACCCATGCTACCGAAATCCCAATACAAGATGAGTATGTTCTTCCCTGTACCAGAAACTGAAAGTGCGCATGTCATCGGTGAAAGCACCATGAAATGGGGAGAGTGGCGAACAATCCCCGGTGCCGGTGAAGATGCGCTCTACATTTTGTGGCGCTGGCAAGACTGCTGTAACTCGGGAGGTTAACCATGAAACCAACACTTTTCACCCGAGTGTTAGCGGGTATTTTATCTATCACTATGGCGTGCTTGCCCCTACATGGTGTCGCCGCTGATGTGCAGCGCCAATCCGGCTTAAGCGGACAACAAGAAGGTAAGCAATTGCTGCAAAACTGGACGATGCCCGCACTTAACGGCAATACGTTGTCGGTGCCGAATGGCAGTGGTAATGAGTCCATTAACTTGCAAGAGCTTTTCCCTGGTATGGATCAGGGCTCATTGGATGTCTTAACGGGCGTTTATGGCTCTGATGCCAGCATGAATCAATTGGGGACGCAGCGCCAAGAGAGCATGGCATCCGAAAGTGGCGCTACAGGTGAAGCATTTCGTTCGCTACAGCAAATCAAAGACAGGTCTCGGCCAGATATGGTCAATGATCCGCTTTGGGCATTAACTGATGCGGTTCAAACTGACCCCAATCTATTAACCCAAAGCTTCCCAGGCTGTGAGTCTCAAAGTGAAGGCAGCCCAAACTATCAGCAATGTGACAGGCTCAATACAGCGGTGAACAGCTGCACGATTACTCACGATTACACGGCTGGCATCATTGAGCATGTTTCAGGACCAATGAACCTTCGCTCTTGTGGTGAGGGGTGTCTTGAAGTTTGGATTGGACGAATTGGCGACAACTACTGGAGTGGTAGTTGTAAAGTGTTTGAACAGGCCATCACACTCAAAGTCGTGAACCCCGATGCGATTACCTCAGCCGTTCTTGAGTACGCCAAATGGGATGACTACATGCAAGTGTGGCTTGGCGATCAGAAAGTCTGGTCTGGGCCGAACAATAACTTTCCACCAGAAACGGCTGGCCGCTGCGAGCTCAGTACCAGTTGGGAACGCAATCCTAATACTGACCTCACCGCCAAGCTAAAAGCGGTAGAGCCAGGTTTAGAAGTGCCGGTAAAAATTCGCGTATCGGTTACGGGTAGTGGTGAGGGGTATGCACGCATCAAGGTGCGCTTTGATCCAACCAAGGTGGTGATGAATGATAGTTGGTCGCCACAATCCTGTATCGAACAAGCAGCGGATATCCCGGCTAAGTTTTCAGACTACAGCATTCAATGCACGGATCAGCCGTCTTCAACCAACGGATGTACGGTGGTTAATGGTGTTTCAGTTTGTGAATCCTACTTTGCCCCAAGCCCAGTGGCTGGCATATCGCCTTTGTGTCGGCGTGTACAAGTTAGTGTGGATGATGAAAGCTATAAGGGGATTGAAAATCAGGCCTGCCAAGTGCTTGAAGCGAATCCTTCCTGTGGATTCATGTCGTCAGAATGTGCTGAAACCAATGATAAAGGTGAATGCATTCGTTTTACCGATACCTATGACTGTGGATTGCAAACCAGCGATCCAAAGTGCGTGGTATCCAACCTTATGCCGAGTAGTTTTGAGGCCTGTGAGCCTACTCAGACGATTACGCCATTTACTGAAACCAAGCATGTACCGGATTACCAGGTGTGCGAGAAGATCAGCACGCTTACTGAGTGTCAGTTAGAACGACTTGTGACCACTGAAACCCATCAACAAAGCTGGTCCATTGAGCGCGGTTGCTTTAGCTCTGAAAAGCTCAGCTTTGTTCCACAGCACAGCAGTACTATGCAAACTGGAAACGCGACACTGAGGATTATTGATAATCAAAATACTGGGATAAAAATCACCGAGTCGCCATCCAAGGCAAATGGTTGGAAAACGACACTCTCATTGACGGGCAATAAGGAGACGGTGACTGAGACGAAACCGTCGATTAAGTACCCTGAAATGACCTGTCCAAAAGGAACCTTGGTTGGCTCATTGTGCAAGGTCGTTAATGGGTCGATTATTTCGTGGCATGAACCCCAGGAAATCACTCGTTCCAGATGCGAGTCCGGCTGGAACAAAGTCGATTTCGATACTTGCAGCCGAGAAGTTCAGAAGTGTTTGGCTCCTGCGAAACTGAGTGCTTCCTTGACCTTCTCCGGCAAGTACTTAGAACAGGACGTTGTTCATCAACCAAGTGATCCCGGTATAGACCAATGCTTGATGCAAACGGATCAGTTCACTGCGGTGCAGTGGCAGTGTTTGGATACGGGCACAAAACGAATTGAAGGGTTAACGGTTGGTAGTGGCGAGTTGGCCAATCTTGGAAGCCTTTATCCGGCTGTTGTTTCGTCTCCTGCTCATTTAACCAGTCGCGGCAGTTCTGATGGACTAGGGCTCTCATGCTGGAGGGCAAGAGCAACCTACAATGCTTCGACTGCTCATCCAGAGTTCAATATGGGCAGCTCAGATAGCTGGGTAGATGCCAATGGTAATACTCAAACCATCGTCAATAACGGACAAAACACGACCACCAATACGTGTGCCGCGCTAGAGCAAAACCCGGCCTGCCAATATGTCAGAACCGAATGCACTGAAGGCGGGGCTGGTCATGAAGGCTTCTGTTATATCCAAAGTTTGGTGTATGACTGCGGACAAAGCGTTGAAGTGCAAAACGCTCGAATGGAAACTCAATA
Source organism: Marinomonas sp. (assembly GCA_052107635.1). Taxonomy (GTDB): domain Bacteria; phylum Pseudomonadota; class Gammaproteobacteria; order Pseudomonadales; family Marinomonadaceae; genus Marinomonas. The sequence goes on from JBQEFB010000006.1 coordinate 47,151, forward strand.
CAACTGTGTGGGGCCAGTTCGCTGTATGGGCACAGATTGTTTAGAGCCAGAGTCAATCAAGCAGGCTAACTTTGCAGAGGCCGCAGCGATGCTTAATGCGGCGCAGTTTATGACCAATGATATGTCATGCACGGGAGCTGATGGCCAAGATAACGTTGAGTGTACGATCTTTAAAGGTAATGCTGGCCAGTGCAAAAAAGCCGTTGGCGGCATAGTGGATTGCTGTGAAAAGCCAAGTGGCGTGTCGTTATCGGACTACATCACGATGATAGTGGCGGTCAACAAGCTTGATACGGCAGTCATGGCCATGAATCCGTCTTCGGCAATCTATGGTTCCTGGAATACGCTCAGGGAACCAATCACCAGTACCTGGAGTGCGGTCAAAGAGCCCTTTGTGTCTGCATGGGACTCTCTCATGGGGGCTGGGCCATCAACGGCTGCTGGCGCGGGAGCAGAGCAAGCAGCGACAGGCTTCATGCAGGTGTTGACCAACAAAACGGCTGAATGGGTAGGTACGACCTTTGGTTCGGGGGCACAATCGGCTCTGTTTAGTAACGTTGGTGGCGCGGTTGGAGCCGATGGTGTCGTTTCGGGTGGTAACTTTGCGCTGGGTGGCGCTGCGGGCGCGGTTCTGAGTACGGTTATGACGGCCTACATGATTTATTCAGTCACCATGATCCTCATTCAGCTTATCTGGAAATGTGAGCAGAGCGAGTTTGAAATGAACGCCAAGCGGGTATTGAAGAGTTGCCACTACGTAGGCTCTTACTGCAAGTCTAAGTTCTTAGGTGCCTGTGTTGAGAAACGGCAATCATATTGCTGCTTTACTTCGCCGCTTTCACGGATCATTCAGGAACAAGTACGTCCGCAATTGGGCCTTGGTTGGGGCAGTGCCAAGTCACCAAACTGTGAAGGTTTGACCGCGAGTCAGTTAAACCAGGTAGATTGGAGCCAAGTCAATCTGGATGAATGGATAGGTATCTTGTCGATCACGGGCAACCTACCTGAAATACCGTCACTGGATCTGGAACGACTCACCGGCTCAGGAAGTACGCTAAACGTGGATGGAAACCGTCAAAGTGCCGCAGATAGAGCCATTGAAAGGCTAAACGGAATGGATACCCAGAAACTGCGTCAGGAGGCGACGGAAGAAATTTCGGGGAATAATTGAGCGTATCCATCTAAAACAGCTTTGCCAATAATGTTCCATCTTGGTTACTTTAATGAGCTTATTGCGCCTTAAGGTAACCAATTTGGCACTTTGGGCCTCTTATACTTTCTGTTCAGCGTGTGCGCAATTTGCTCTTATTTTTTTACCATTTTCAGACTTAGGAGGCTGCTGCAAAAAGGAAAAGCTGATAGTCTGGCACATATAAAATTTATGATAAAAGGAAAATTAATAATGCCTAATTTCGATCAAAACTTTGAAGCTACTCGTTTGTCTATGCTTTCAAAACAACACCCTGACATTGTGAAGGTGTCGGGTGAGGTGGTGTTTCGTGCGGAAGATGACGAAGACCGCCTAAGCGGAACATCTTGGACTCTTGAAGATGACATTTTTGATCAGGTCACCGAATCAGGCTTCAAATTACACTTGCTTGAACTTCTGGATAATTTCATAGAATACCGAGGTCAATGTAACGAGCTGCCGAAAAAGGAAGGGATTGTGCGTTTTGGTGGTGGCACTTTAAATATTGAATGGCTACCTAATGGAACTACCCATCTATCCAAATGATGTTTTATAAGAACCAGCCTGAGTTTTCCTATGGATGATAAATATGTTTCAGAAATAGACTGTCTTGATAAGTTAATGGTTGCATGGTCAGAGGCATTCCCGAAGGATTGGTATTTCAACTACGATGGAGTGATTTCAACTGAGGACTGGGATAGTTGTGGTAAAAAAGTTTTGTTTGTTTTAAAGGAAACAAATGAAGCAAAGCAAAATATTGTCAACGCTATTAATAGGGCTATTGAGGTGAAGGCAAGTGGATGGTGGCGAGGAAAGGTTCTTCGTCGGGTGGGGCGTTGGGCTTACGGACTTCAAAAATATGATGGGGCTGTGCCGTCACTGAGAGATGCTAAATTAAATGAAAAAAATGCAGTTAAGAATATTGCATACATAAATATAAGGAAAACATCTGGAAGTGCGCGAACCGACCAAAAATCATTTGACGCCCATGCCAAAGAGTTTGCCCCTTTTGTTCGAAGGCAAATTGAGTTGATTAACCCTGACATTGTTGTGCTTTGCGGCACATATAATCAAGTTAAACGTTACGTATTCCCTGAGCTTAAAAAAGTTAGCGAACGAGTGCATGTTAATGACGGGGTTGTCTTCATCAATGCCTTCCATCCTGCCGCAAGAAAAAAGTCGGCCATGCTTTATCATCAAGTACTCGATAACTACCACGCTTACAAAAATCATATATAACCAATGCTTGAATAGTTATATGCAGCGCAAGCCTTGCGTCGTATCTTGAAAAAGCCCCTTCAAGAGGGGCTGTGTGATGGGAGCCGTTCGCTAGTTGGCGGGAGTATCTGTTTCCTCTTCAGTGATATCGTCATCGGTTGAAGGTACCGCTTGCTCAACTTCTGCTTCTTTACCCTTGGCTTGAGCTGATTTTCGTGCTCGAATTTCGATATCAATAATGCGCCTAGCCAGTTTGATGATGCGCTGTTGCCATGCGTAGTTACCATCAACACGTTGCTTGTTGCTAAGCACGCTAGATAACCAGAGGGTGTCCATTGAGATCATCAACGCATCGAGTTTGCGAACTAAGCCGACAAACTGGCCAACCTGAGGCGAGCTTATTTTGGCGTTGAAGGTAATCGGGTCGGTGTAGTCAGGTACTTCATCGATGCCGTTGGACTCCATCAGTTTGTCCAAACGAGCTTGTTCGTTGTCTACCGCCTGAGCGCAATCCTCGATCAACTGGCTAATGATCTGTTCCACTTCATCAATTTCGTTCTCATCGCCAATGATGCGTAGGATGACATCGATTCCGTAGAGCGCACTGACCGTCCGTCTAAAAACACGGTCAACGACACGTTGTGCCTGTAAGCTGTTAATTGTGAATGATTGTTCAAAGATGGGTTTTGAGTAATTGGGTTTTGCTTGGGCCATAAGTTTGCTCCTGATATGACAATAATCAGTCCCTAGCCTAATCCTCTGTGAGGTAATAGCCTTTCAGCTAGGTGAAAGAATTGAGCATCTTTCTAACTATCCTGTCTGGATAAGACGGTTACACTGACTATCAAATATTGCTGATCTGTTTCAGTGATATCTGCGCCTGAGAGCATGAGCTCAAAGGATGCCCGCCGCTGAGAATTCTCAGCGGTACTAAGAGGTAGCTAGCCTCCTTAAACAAATAGCCTGCATGTTTTTACATGCTCAACCATGCGTTCCTTACGGTTCGCCTTTTCACCACCCAACTGGGGGAGTTTTCCCCAGTTGGGGGTGACTCCTTCAAAACCAACATAAGGAGTCACCAATGGAATATATCTTCGGATTTATTATCCAAATCGCGGGCATTATGTTGCTAGCAAAACTGAGCTGGTCGCTTTTGTGATTGCTTGCTCGTCAAAGCGTGCGCCCGTTTCGATTTGTACTTACTCAAATCAAGCGATTGCTCACACCAACACCAAAACGTCGTCCAATGGCAGTGCCTAAAGCTCCTGGTATGCCCCGTTTGACATCTGCGTTTTACAAAGAGCCACATCCGTACGACATGGCTTTACTCGAAATACCAACCTATCTGCGTCGTCAGTCTTCTTTGCCCAGCCGGGCAGAAGCGACTGTGTGCACAGAGTTCAACTAAGACGAGGAGAACATCATGAAAAACCAAGTAACACTCATAGGCTACGTTGGCTCTGAGCCAGAGACGCGAGCCTATCCATCAGGTGATTTGGTGACCAGCATTTCACTGGCCACTTCTGAGAAATGGCGCGACCGTCAATCCAATGAGCTCAAAGAGCATACGGAATGGCATCGGGTTGTTTTTCGAGATCGTGGTGGATTTAAGTTAGGGCTAAGAGCAAAAGATTTGATCCAAAAAGGAGCGAAGCTTTTTGTTCAAGGGCCTCAGCGCACGCGATCATGGGAGAAAGATGGCACTAAGCATCGATTGACCGAAGTGGACGCGGACGAGTTTCTGCTTCTTGATAGTGTGAATAAAGCATCTGAGCCATCACCGGCGGATGATGCGAGCTCCCAAGCTAATTGGGCACAAACTTATCCTGAACCAGATTTTTAACCGAGCAAAAACGCTTTAACCCAGCCGGGAGTACTTTCCCGTCAGGGGCAGACTCCCACTTTGATTGTCGGAGTCCACAATGGAAAAACCAAAGCTAATCCAACGCTTTGCTGAGCGCTTTAGTGTCGATCCAAACAAACTGTTCGATACCCTAAAAGCAACAGCATTCAAGCAACGTGACGGTAGTTCACCGACCAATGAGCAGATGATGGCGCTCTTGGTGGTTGCAGATCAGTACGGCTTGAACCCTTTCACCAAAGAGATTTTTGCGTTCCCTGATAAACAAGCTGGAATTATTCCAGTGGTAGGTGTCGATGGATGGTCTCGCATCATCAATCAACACGACCAGTTTGATGGCATGGAGTTTAAGACTTCAGAAAACAAAGTCTCCCTAGATGGCGCGAAAGAATGCCCGGAATGGATGGAATGCATCATCTATCGGCGCGACCGTTCGCACCCAGTCAAAATCACTGAGTATCTGGATGAAGTCTATCGACCGCCTTTTGAAGGTAACGGCAAAAATGGCCCTTACCGTGTAGATGGTCCATGGCAGACGCACACTAAGCGAATGCTAAGACATAAATCCATGATCCAGTGTTCCCGCATTGCGTTTGGCTTTGTGGGAATTTTCGATCAAGACGAAGCGGAGCGAATTATCGAAGGGCAAGCAACACACGTTGTTGAGCCATCGGTGATTCCACCCGAGCAAGTTGATGATCGAACCCGAGGGCTTGTTTACAAGCTTATCGAGCGGGCGGAAGCTTCAAACGCTTGGAATAGTGCATTGGAATATGCCAATGAACATTTTCAAGGTGTTGAGCTGACGTTTGCGAAACAAGAAATCTTTAATGCACAGCAACAAGCAGCCAAAGCGCTCACACAGCCTTTAGCTTCTTAGCGCCACGCATTCATTTTACTAATCCTGGCGGGATTATTCTCCCGTCAGGGGGAAGGTCTCGTCTTTTTTTTGGAGATCTTCCATGACTAAATCAGCCTCACTTTTTCGCTTCGTATTGGTTGTTGCCCTTGTCTTAGGTTCGATTCAAGCCGGTATAGCGGCAATTGATTCGGTTCAAACAAGTGTTGTTCAGCACCAAACAGCGTTAGCACAAGCTGCAAAGTAACCACTAAACCCTGAAGGGGAGTTCTCTCCTTCAGGGGAGTCTCCCCTCAAAGGAGGCAATATGAAGGTTATCGACCTATCACAACGTACTCCTGCATGGCACCAGTGGCGCATTGCAGGGGTTACGGCATCTGAAGCCCCAATTATTATGGGGCGTTCACCCTACAAAACACCTTGGCGATTATGGGCAGAAAAAACGGGATTCGTATTACCGGAAGACCTGTCGAATAATCCTAATGTGCTTCGCGGTATACGGTTGGAGCCTCAAGCAAGGCGAGCATTTGAGAATGCGCATAATGACTTTCTTCTGCCGTTATGTGCTGAAGCTGATCATAACGCAATCTTTCGAGCCAGCTTTGATGGCATCAACGATGCGGGCGAACCCGTTGAACTGAAATGTCCTTGCCAGTCAGTTTTTGAGGATGTGCAAGCTCACAGAGAACAAAGCGAGGCGTACCAGTTGTATTGGGTGCAAGTACAGCATCAAATACTGGTCGCCAATAGCACGCGTGGTTGGTTGGTATTCTATTTTGAGGATCAACTGATTGAGTTTGAAATACAACGAGACGCGGCGTTCTTAACTGAATTGCAAGAAACAGCGCTTCAGTTTTGGGAGTTAGTACAGACCAAAAAAGAACCGTCAAAATGCCCTGAACAAGATTGTTTTGTTCCCAAGGGTGAAGCCCAATACCGCTGGACATCGCTGTCTCGGCAGTATTGCTCAGCACATTCCGAAGTTGTCCGACTGGAAAATCACATTAAATCTTTGAAAAAGGAAATGCGAGAAGCTCAGTCAAAATTGGTCGCTATGATGGGTAATTACGCTCATGCGGATTATGCTGGGGTCAAACTCAGCCGCTACATGATGGCGGGCACTGTGGACTATAAGCAATTGGCCACCGATAAATTAGGCGAACTGGACGAACAGGTTTTAGCCGCTTACAGAAAAGCGCCACAAGAGCGGTTGCGCATCAGCACCAATAAGCCAGAGCAGCCCGTTGAAACACCAATCAAAATCAGCCTTGAGCAAGAGAACTTGGTTCTGCCAGGTGACTCGCCGAGCTCATTTTACTTTTAACGTTCACTTGGAGCCGATTTCGGCTCCTTTCTCATGCGCTCATATGGAGTGCATCAGAAAGCAGTTTCACTCGTAGCCAATGCTGGGTACGAATGATAGAGCGAGCTGAACTCTTACATACACAGCCATACCACAATCAACATACCACCCGACGGGGACTTCATTCCCTGCTGGGGCATGGAGCCTCGTCAAAACTGATGAGGTTTACCATGACTGAACAATCCCCATTTTTGGTTCAAGTGAATCAAGCGTTTAATGTCCCGGCTCCTGATGCTTTCGTTCTGGAAGGATTTAGTGTCGACACTACCCATCCAAACATTCCCGTTCGCAAGGACGAGTATGTTTTTAGAAAAGAAGACTTACGTGACGTATTGGCGTTCTTGTCTCACCCAGACGGTGACGGTTTGTATATTACAGGCCCCACTGGATGCGGGAAGACCTCGCTAATTTGCCAAGTTGCTTCTCGATTGAATTGGCCTGTTCAGCAAATTACTGCGCACGGTCGATTGGAATTGTCCGATCTTATCGGTCACCACACACTGGTTAATGGCAACATGACCTTTGTGTATGGACCGCTGGCACTGGCTGTAAAGCATGGCCATTTGCTGATCATTAATGAAATGGATCTTGCTGAGCCTGCTGAACTGGCTGGACTCAATGACATTTTGGAAGGTGCCCCGTTGGTCATCGCACAAAATGGCGGAGAGATCATCATGCCACATAACAAGTTTCGTTTTATCGCTACCGGCAACAGTGCGGGCAGCGGTGACCAGACGGGCTTGTATCAAGGTGTGCTTCAACAGAATTTGGCTTTTCTTGATCGCTTTAGAATCATTGAAGCGAGTTATGCAGAGCCATCTGTAGAGGAGGCCATTCTTGAGAACGTTGCACCGGGTTTGCCAGAAGTCTTTCGCCAAAAAATGGTTAAAGTGGCTGGTGACATTCGTCGTCTCTTTATTGGGGGCGCGGATGGCGGTGCTGAGCTTAGTATCACCATGTCCACTCGGACCTTGGTGCGCTGGGCAAAGTTAACACTTGCTTTTAAAGGCGCTCCTAACGCAGTGGAATATGCACTGGTTCGGTCTTTGACGGCTCGTGCTGAGTTGGAGCAACGAGAAGCCATTCACCGTATTGCCGCTGATGTCTTCGGTGACCATTGGGAGGATTGATGATGGATAAGTGCTTTGCTCTTTACCGTTACAGTCATTCTGATGGGACAGCCAAAGAATGGGCTATTTACGTTGGATCAGATACCCAGGAGATTGAAGTTCGGTTTGGAAAAGCCGGTCAATTGTCGCAGCAGCGATTGATTGACTCGACTGATCCTAACGCTGAAGCAGACCGACGAATCAATGAGAAAATCAACAAGGGTTATCGATTTGTTGGACACGTCGGTATTGATCATCAAGGGCGGCCATTTGAACTCTCAAATGCGCTAGATAGCGTCGCGTGCGCCAATAACGTCAGTTGGGAGTTTCGTACTCGCAAGGACGTCAATGGCCAAATTTCGCTGGCGCAAAAAGCGTTATTCGATATGGCAAAGCTGCTTGAAGCCTATGGCTTGGCTGTTATTGATGATAACCAGGTCAGGATTGGAGAATGGTCATTAGGGTTTTGCAAAAGCGGATTACCTAGTACCAATCAAATCAGCATGGTGTCAGGTGAAGGCGCTGGCATTGTTAACACTGATGATGGCCCGTGGCCATTGTTGCTGTTACTGGCCTTTAAGCGTAAATTACCACCACTGTGTTCGCTCACAGTAGCGAGTCCTGAAGGGATAGAAGTATCCGACCAACTGAAGTTGGAAAAAGATGTATTGCGGTTGCTAGGCAGTGATTTAGAGCGGGTTCGCCCGATAGCTGAAGCACTGGACTTAATGCCTGTGAAAATCGATCTCAACCAATCGTCGCCTGATTCGCAAAATTACTATTTCTGATAGTGGTATTGCCATTAGCGCGTCAACTACTACCACCCAAACGGGGGCCATTGCTCCTGTTGGGAGTGGTGTGTCCCCATCTCGCATGAGGATGCACTATGAGTATTCAAACCCTCGACAAACTTTTGATTTGTCACATCGACTGTTCCATCTGGAGCGGTAGAAAAAAACTAAGGCCTGAAGATTTCAGACTAGCCAATGGCAGCCAACTTCCACCGAAGGATGTTGCCAGCTTAGGGAGTAAAAAAATTTGCGACCCTGAGGCATTGGCGAACTTTGAAAGGCTTAAGAAAGAAGCGCAGCGCTTGTGTGAGCAAGTCGGTGTGCGGTTTTTAGGTGGCTATGCCGTCCCTGAAGACCGAATTGATCAGATTGTTCCAGAGCTTGACCGGATCGGTCAGGAGTTTGCGCAGTGTAAGCAGTTGTTCTTGGACAACTATGATCAGGTGACGTTTGACTGGGTTGCGAAACACCCGGAATTTGCAGATGCAATCCGACGTGCATTATCACCCGTCGAAGACGTGGAACAACGGCTTCAGTTCGATTATGCCATCTATCGAATGCAACCGGCTGAACAAGCTGGAGGCTTAGATGACAAGGTCAATGGTATGGGACACACCCTCTTTAGGGAGGTGGCTCGTGATGCCAATGAACTGTTTGAGCGTTCCGTTGCAGGTAAGAATCAAATCAGTCAGCGAGCCCTTAATCCGCTCAAGCGATTAAGAGACAAGTTGGATGGTTTGTCCTTCCTGGATCATCGAGTTCAGCCGATGGTTGAAGCGATGGACAATTTATTTGTTCGTCTGCCGAAGACCGGCCCTGTGACAGACAATCTCTATCACGAACTGATGGCGACCATTTTAATTTTGTCTGATCCAGACAAGATGAGAATGCACGGTGAAGGTCAATTGGATATCAGACAACTGATGCCCAAACCTGAACCTAAACCCGCACAGCCAGTATCTGCTCAGGCAGATAACTTACGTGCAATACCACAACCAACCGTCAGACCAAATCTTGGTTCGACTGTACCAAACTCATTTTATTTCTAACGTCCTTGAGGGCATGTTGCCCTTAAGGGCGCATGTCCTCTGAACTATGCAAGAGGAAATTATGCAATCAACCATCCATAACCCCAGCCAACTGAACCAGTTTGAAGCACATTTTCGTGGTGTGACTGATGCGGTTGAAAGTGAATCGATACCAGAAGTGGCGTGTTGTCGAACGTTAGTACAACGGTCGTACTCAACACATAGTGTCGTGATCCCCAAGAGTCCTGTTTTGATCGCAGATGCGGACGCACAAGGAGCTTGGGTAACGGCCATGGTATTTGTTCCAAACATGGCATTGCAGCAAACCGCTTTTGAGCGGGCCTGGCTGCAATATCAACACGAGGTGTCTACTCAGTTACAAGACCAGTACGGTCTGACATTAGATGACATCCTGAGCATAAACCAGCTTAAAACGTCATTTGAGCAGCATGAAAGTCCAGCTCAATTGGTGGCTTGGTTAGGTCAAAAATATGACCTGGATAAGCTAAAAGCACAGGTTTAAACACCTACATTCCCAGCGGGGAAACGCTCCCGCTGAGGGAGTATTCCCCCTAATGATTAGGAGGCTCCCATGAATCATCCATTAAAAAACGCACTGCCAATCGTCGCCGCAGCTTATGGCGAAAAGTTTGGTGTGAAGGTGCTTATTCAAGGTCAAGATGCGTTTACAGATGGTGAGCGGATTGTGATCCCAACAGCAAACCCAGACGACCCAAACTATCAACAGATAGCTTGGGGTTATCTGGCTCATGAAGCGGCGCATATTCGGCATACCAATTTTGACATGGTGAAGAAGGCGTCGTCTAAGCCGATCCGTAAGGCACTTCTCAATATTATTGAGGATGTTCGCATTGAAAACGAATTGGCAAAGGACTACCCCGGAACCCGGCGCAGTATTTCGCAAGTGATTGAGTACATGGTGGACACACAGCAAATGTGTGTACCTGAACAGCTTGAGCCTGCATCTAACTTGCAAGCCTGGTTGTTGTTTCGCTTGAGATGCCATTTTCTGGGCCAGAAAGCGCTGACGCCTTTGTATCAAGCAGTCGATGAAAGAGTGAGACAACTCTTTCCTGCCGCAGCGATGAGCCGGTTAAGCGCCATGCTGACAGCAGTGCCTAGCCTGGCGTCTACAGGTGAAGTGCTAAAACTTGTCGATGCCATCGTTGCCATGTTGGAAGAAGAATCTCGTCCACCACAGGATGAGTCGGATGCTGATAGCGGTAATGACATTGGACAAGATGCGAGTAATGACAGCAATAGCAGTAGTGACAGTCAAACCCCAGAAACAGGTTCGTCTGCAACAGGGGATGCTGCTGAAACGGGTGATTCAGATAACTCTGATCAAGCTGACAATTTGCGACAAGCCTTAGAGGCCAGTGCCGCTCAGTTTGAACCCGATACCTTTGCACAAGTGGCAGAAGTGTTGTCGGAACAAGCTGAAGGACATCAGGGCGTCACTCCACTCAGTTTGCCCCAAGCAGAGCAAGCTATGTTGGGTGATGAGGCCATCTTGACCTTATCGGCGTCTGAGTCGGCTCAAATTCGAGCCCGACTTAGAGGTATGGTTCAGTCCAGTCAGGACAATCGGAATCATGCCAAAGGGCACGGTCTTCGAGTTGCAACCCATCGTCTTGCCGCTTCACAAGCAGGTGAGTCGAGATTGTTTATTCAAAGGCAACCTCGCATTGCGCCCAATGCTGCTGTGCACTTGCTTGTCGATATATCGGGCTCAATGGGTAAGCCCATTGGCGAGGGTAATCGAAAGTACTTTCATGTTGCCAATGAAGCCGCTTTGGCTTTAGCCATGGCACTGGAAGGCATACCGGGTGTTGTACCTGCGGTCAGTTATTTTCCTGGTATTCATCAGGAAGTTTCTATCGCGTTATTGCCCAAGCAATCGGTTCGACATCGGGCTGCCTGTTTTGACCAAAAACCACGAGGTTGTACGCCTATGGCACAAGCGATGTGGTTTGCGGCAAACAGTTTGTTAGCGCAAAAACAGAAGCGAAAGCTAATGATAGTGCTAACGGATGGTGACCCAGATGATTGGGCTGCAACGCATGACATTGTTGACCGGTGCAGACGCAGTGGCTTTGAGCTGCTGGGGATCGGGATTCAAACACGCAGTGTTGAGAAATTCTTTCCTCAAAGCATTGTGATTAATGACGTCAAAGATCTAAAGCGTGAGTTATTCGAAGTAACACAACAACTGTTAATTCAGTAACCACATCAACTTTACCACCCTGCGGGGACGATTCCGTCCCCGCAGGGCATGGGTTCGTCTCCGCTTTTTTTGGAGACTCCTATGAAAAACAAAAAATTCTTAGCTGGCGAAGAAGCCGGTACTTATATCGTTCCTGAGCAAGTGACTGAAGCGGATATCTTAGATATGGCGCTCAAGCTTGCCCGTGGTCGATTGAGTAAAGGTCGAAAAATTGAACAGCCATCGTCGGCGTTCTCATACCTGCAAACACTGATGCACGAGTATGAGCACGAAGTCTTTGGCGTGCTGTTTCTTGATACAAAGCATCGTGTCATTCGATTTGAAGAGCTGTTCAAAGGCAGTTTAGATGCGGCGAGCGTGTATCCAAGGGAAGTAACAAAACGAGCGCTAGAACTTAATGCGGCAGCAGTGATACTGGTTCATAACCATCCATCGGGTGATCCTGAACCCAGTGAAGCTGATAAACGCATCACTCATCGACTCCGTGACGCCTTGTCACTTGTTGATATTCGAACGCTTGACCATGTCGTGGTCGCATACGAGGGCTGCGTTTCGCTTGCCGAACGCGGTTATCTTTAATGAATGGGGGCATTGCCCATTCACCTTCATCACAAAAGCAGTCCCATCAACACACGTTATCACAGCTCGAATTTCTATTTGAGTTTGATGATGCCCCAGTCACTTGGTCTGACACGGAAATCTGGCAGTTACGCGAAGGCATTCTATTGGATGCGATCCGTGTATTGCTGGACGGTCGTGTCAGTACTCGGTTGCGCAAGGATGTGTTGTCGTGGATTCAAAATGACGAAATTGCGCCATTTTGCTTTCGTGTTTGCGCGATGGCTGCGGTTGTCGATCCTGATGTGCTTCGTGAGTCCATCATGTGGCTATTAAGACGACATGGTATCCAGCTTGACTAACGCTCCTGTATTAACCGAACGGCTAATGCAGGACCCAAGCTGACTTTTACCACCTGTGGTAGGAGTCGGCATTTTACTTAAGGAGGTTATATGGCGTTACCTTTACAAATTGAAACAGTAAGGCCATATCTTAATGGCCAATGGCTTCAAGTATTAGCGGCATTGGTGCCAGAACTTGATGCCGCTATTGCTCGAAAAGGCCGTCATGTGGCTTGTCCTGTTCATGGCGGTCGTGATGGCTTTAGGCTGTTCAAAGATGCTGAATATACCGGTGGTGGCGTTTGTAATACCTGCGGTATCTTTCATGATGGCTTTGAACTGTTGTCTTGGATTAATGGGTGGAACTTTGCTCAGTCTATTGAAGCAATTGGCCAAGTTCTTGGTATTCAACCCGGACAAATACAAGCACCTTCTCGGGCAATAACGCGTAACGCTGTTGATTGGAAGGCTAGAAAGCAGGACGAGGACAAAGCGATTATCCATCGCTTGAATCAAATCTGGGGAGAAACGCTATCTCTTGCAGATACTCGTGCGCAACCTGTTTGGAACTACTTGCATCGTCGTGGCATTGTGACGCGGCTTCGTCCTGAATGGGATTCGGTGCTGAGGTTTCATCCAAGCTTGCCTTACCATGATGAAGATGGTCTGTTTATCGATAGCTACCCAGCGCTGCTAGGTAAAATCGTTACTCAACAAGGGCGTTCAGCCACGTTTCATCGGATCTACCTAAGTGAAGATGGTTTCAAAGCGCCGGTTGAAAAGCCTAAAAAGATGATGCCGATACCAAGTGACAGAACAATCACTGGCGGTGCCATTCCGATTGGTGAGCCTGGTGAGGTACTAGGTGTTTCTGAAGGTATAGAAACGGCCCTAGCGGTAACCAGAGCAACGGGGCAAACATGTTGGTCGGTTGTGAATGCAACGCTACTGGCTAGGTTTGAACCACCAAGTAATGTGAAAATGCTGTACATCTGGGCAGATCACGATCTCTCTGAGACCGGCCTGAATGCAGCGAATGAACTCAAGAAAAAAGCCTGGCAAAAAGGCATTCTGACACAAGTCCTGATCCCTCCGATACCAACGTCACTTGGCGTGAAAAGTTGGGATTGGAATGACGTGCTGAATGTTTACGGTGCCATGGGCTTTCCGAAAGTTCATATCTGATCCAAGGGGCTTCGGCCCCTTTTTTTGCGTCTTGCATATTTGAAAAAACATGGAGAATGAAAAATAGATAACCAATAGGAGAAACAAACATGATGGTATTAACCCTGTTAACAAAGCAGATTGATGGTGAGTTTACGGTTTACTGGAAGACCGGCCTTCGAAGAGGTGGTGAGCTAAAGGTCGATTTAGGTGAGCAATACGACAAGCTACCTGAGCAGCAAAAGCCAATTGCAGCTGAGCTCTATGCGATTCATCACCTACTGTCAGTTAAAGAGGTGATGGGGAGTAACCGAAGCGGCAACGGCCTTCAAATCCGGGTCAGTAAAGGAGCCATCAAAAAGCTACAGAAACAACGCTCAACTCAGCATTCACTTTACAGCCTGACTAGGTTTTTGCTCACTCGTTACCAGGAAGCACAGATCTCGGTAGAAAAGCGTGACGATTGGCTCTCATATCCCTTCGAAGAATACAGCGGCGATAATGTCACGGTGAGAGATATTGATGAACTCATCAATGTGCCAAATATTGGGCCTGTCGTGGTGACTCGTCATGCACTAGAAAGATTCGTGGAAAGGCTTTCAGACGGTGTACCTAAGCATCCTTGGAAGGCTTTGTGCACAAAGCTGCTATGTTCTGCGCTAACTAAAGCCGAGTTACCAGAAAGCGTCGCTACTAAAAAAGCAAAAAAATATGCACAAGAGGCCGAGTTCTGGCAGCACGTGGAGAGCAAGATGTACTTTGTTATGATTACGGGTGACTCAATGAAGACATTGGTTACGGTTTTTGCAGTAAAGTGAGCTAATGTAGTATTCGCACTTTATGAATATTACTTATGTGCCAAATTGCAGACACTCCTCTCAACAAACATTAATGACGGCTTTCAAGGGATAGCCGTCATGCTCATCTTCGTTTCAGTAAATTATCTTTAATAATTGCGGTCAAATTTCATACAAGCGGGTCGATAACCTCATAAGCCCAATCTTTTTGAGATAAAAATCATGGCTCGTCGCATACCTTGGAATAAAGGAAAAATCATCGGCCAAAAAGCACCACTTCGTCAGCAAGAAGTGTGGTCTATACGTGCCAGACTTGAAATTGCCAATAACACTAAAGAGCTGGCATTGTTCAATCTGGCCATTGACTCAAAGCTTCGAGGTTGTGATTTAGTCGCTTTAAAAGTGTTAGATGTCATGTGAGCTGGTGAAATTTTAACGAGAGCCAGTATTGTTCAGCAGAAAACCGGCACCCCAGTAATGTTTGAAATCATCGCTCACACCCGCCAGTCATTGCTCGAATGGATTACTCTCGCAAATTTAAAATATGATGATTATTTATTTCCTTCACGAAAACACGCTGTGCCTCATCTTGGCACCCGCGCTTATGATCGCAAAGTCCATAAATGGGTGTCATCCATCGGTCTAGAAAGCGGTTTGTATGGCACTAACACCATGCGCAGAACTAAGGTTTCTATTCTGTACAAGCGAGACAAAAACTTACGCGCCATTCAGCTGTTACTCGGTCATAAGAAAATCGAAAGCACAGTGCGTTATCTTGGTATCGATATGCAGGATGCGCTTGAGTCTGCTGAAAATCTTGACATTATTTACAAAAAATACTGTACTTTTATACTCAGCTAATTAATTTTATTTTTTATATAGATGATAAATAAGGCACTACATGCGCAAAAACTTGCCGGTTACTGACAGAGAGAAAACTTTCGGAAGTACAACTAAACTTATATCAGTGACTGATACTGAAGGGACTATTCTTGAGTGTAATGATGCCTTTGTTGAAGTGAGTGGCTTTCAAAAGCACGAGCTGATTGGCCAGCCTCATAATATGGTCAGGCACCCTGATATGCCGCCAGAGGCGTACAAAAAAATGTGGCACTATTTGAAAGCGGGAAAGCCTTGGATGGGCCTAGTCAAAAACCGCTGTAAGAATGGCGATTACTACTGGGTTGATGCGTATGTGACGCCTGTAACACAGAGCGGCAGAATAATAGGGTATGAATCAGTTCGCTCCTGCCCCTCAAGACAAGACGTGGAGCGGGCGACTAAACTTTATCGTGATATTAATGCAGGAAAAAGTAGTCGCTCTACTTTACCCATATCGCTCGAGATATGCTTTCTTGGTATTATCGATAGCCCTGTGTGCGGGGTTATTCGGCTTCGGTTTCAAAGAAATTTCGGAGGGTGTACTACTAGCCTCAGTAATTATTTTTGCTATTTGGGTATCATTAAGCAGAAAGAAAATCCTCAATGCACTGAACGATATGCTCAACCATGCATTTTCAGATGAACTGGCGGTAAAAAGTTATACCGATGAAACTGATGATTTAGGCAAGCTTAAAGTTGCTATTTTAAGTCAGCTAGCGCATTTAGGAACAGTGATTACCCGCATCGAAAGTGCAGCTCTTGTTGTTGCCAAGGAGTCGGAGAAAGGCGCAGAATTAACAGATAAAACCAGAAAAGACATTGAAAGTCAGCAAGCAGAAACCATTCAGGTGGCTACTGCTATGAATGAAATGTCGACTACTATTGCCGAAGTATCTAAGCATGTCAGTGATACCGCTACGCAGGCAGACACTGCTAACAACCTTGCAGTAAAAGGCACTAAGGTGGCGAATATTACCCGCGACTCTATTCAAAAGCTAAAACATACAGTAGAGCAGATTGGTAGTTCTGTGCGCGGTGTGTCAGAACAAACTTCACATATCGCCAGTGCCGCGCAAATAATTGAACAGATTGCAGATCAAACTAACTTACTTGCCTTAAATGCTGCTATTGAGGCTGCTCGTGCAGGTGAGCAAGGGCGAGGCTTTGCAGTGGTTGCAGATGAGGTAAGAAATCTTGCCCTGCGAACTCAAGAATCCACTAAAGAAATCTATGGTATCGTCACCGAATTAACGCAACGTGCAGGTGATGCTGTGAACGTCGCTGATGCTGGCGCGACTGATGCAGAAGATGGTCTTTCTCATGTGATTGAGAGTGGTAAAATGTTAAGTGGCATTTGCGAGTCTGTTGGTCAAATTGCATATATGTCTATTCAAATGGCTGCCGCAGTTGAAGAGCAAGCTCATGTTGCTGAGGATATAAACCGGCAGATAGTGAACATTTCAACGCTTGCCGATATGAGCTCTGAAAGCTCGATGAAATTATCAGAAACCATTATTTATCTTAATAAAATAGCTGATGAACTACATGAGCTGGTTGTTCGGTTTAAACGATAAATTTATAAATACGGTCATAGTGTTTAAGAATATCTTTCTAAAGCACTATTGGTAATTTACGACTGAGTAAAACACTACTGGAGAGACTTTTGAGTGCACCTGATTATCCTGCTGATGAAGCCGTTCGTTTACTCGCATTAAAACGCACAGCGTTACTGGACTCGCCTGCTGAAGAGCGCTTTGATCGTATCACTCGACTGGCGGCTTTCATTTTTAATGTCCAAACGTGCTTAATTTCGCTGGTCGATGCTGACAGGCAGTGGTTTAAATCTAAGGTAGGGCTTGATGTTTGTCAGACTGACCGTGATATCTCTTTTTGCGGGCATGCAATATTGCACCCGGATATTTTTATCGTTACTGACGCAACAAAGGATGACCGCTTCTCTGCTAACCCGCTTGTGACCGAGGAGCCGCGTATACGTTTTTATGCAGGAGCGCCGGTTTGCGAGCCAGGTGGGCAACCTATTGGCACATTATGCCTTATAGATCCACAGCCTCGTGACTTGACGATAAGCGAAAAACGAGTATTACGTGAGTTAGCTGACATGGTTGAGCATGAGATTGCCAGACTAGATCAGGAAACGCTCCAACAAAAACTGTCAGCTGGCATGACAAGAACGGCATCAATAATGGCAACGTTGCCAGATATGGTTTTTGTCATTGACCGAAACTTTCGTTTTTCAGTGTGTAACGACCATCCTGATTTGCTTAAGCCTCAACATGAAATTTTAGGGCAGAAAATCCTTGATGTATTGCCTAATGAGTTAGGTCATCAACTGATGGATAATGTTAAACAGGCTTTTGAGAACGGCAATGTCATTCATCACAACTACACCTTTAAAAAATTGAATAAATCATTTGAAGCGCGATACAAGAAAATTGATGAAAATGAAGTTCTGATTATTATTCGCAATACTACTGAGCAAACCGCTGCACACTCTGCCATCAGACGTCTTTCGGAAGTTGCCAGGCAAACAACGAATGGCGTAGTGATAACCGATATACGTGGTTTTGTTGTCTGGATAAATGAGGCGTTTACTAGCATCACTGGTTATAGCATCGAAGATATGCTGGGTAAAAAGCCAAGTGAACTATTGCAGGGAGCCGACACTGACCCCGAAATTGTTGACGAAATGAGAGAGGCCCTGTCTTTACAGCAGAGTTTCAATGTTGACGTACTCAATTACTCAAAAGAGCAGAAACCATATTGGGCGAGAATAGCTTGTAATCCGCTGCTCAATGAAGAAGGCGAGCTTAGTGGCTTTATTGCAATCCAGACCGATATCACGAAAGAGAAGCGGGATGAAGAACTCATTCGCAATAGTGAGAATTTACTCAAAGCGGTGATTGATGCCAATACTATTGGCACATGGCGTCTTAATTTACAAAATGGCGAGTTAGTAATTAATGATAAATGGGCATCATTGTTGGGCTACGAATTTTCTGAACTACTGCCAACTACCAGAGAAACCTGGGAACGACTGACCCATCCTGATGATTTAGCCTATTGTGCTGTACAAATCGAAAAACACGCAGCCGGTCTTATTCCCATATACGAAGCCAATATTCGAATGAAACATAAAAACGGCGAATGGATTTGGATTAATACCAGGGGGCGAGTGTCCACAAGAACAAATGATGGTAATGCTGAGTGGTTACTGGGTACGCACTTTGATATTAATGACCAGATACAGGCCGAAAGCTCACTCAACGAAAAATCAAAGCAGATGGAAGCTGTTGTCGAGAGCTTACTTGATGGCATTATTACCATTGATAGCAAGGGTAAGGTACTTACATTTAATCAGGCTGCAAATGAAATTTTTGGTTATTCTGATGAAGAAATTATAGGCAAAAATATCAGTATGCTTATGGGCTCACCGCATCGTGAACATCACGATAGTTACTTATCAAATTATATTAACCGGGGTATCAGTGACATTACCGGTCGTATTCGTGAACTTGATGCATTGCACAAAAATGGTACAAAATTTCCTATTGAGCTGGGTGTTGTTGAAGTAAAAATGGCTGGTGAAACCAATTTCATCGGCATTGTGCGGGACATTACTCAGCGCAAAAGTCGTGAGCAAGAAATACATCAGTTAGCATTTTATGACTCACTCACATTACTACCAAATCGTCGGTTGTTATTGGATAGATTACAAGGCGCCATAACACATTGCTCACGCGCCAACAATTTTGCGGCTTTAATGTTTCTTGATTTAGATAATTTTAAAAATCTTAACGACAGTGCTGGTCACAATAAAGGCGATTTATTGTTATGCCAGGTCGCCGCACGTTTGGTTCAATCGGTTAGGCAGGGTGATACGGTGTCACGGTTAGGGGGGGATGAGTTTGTTGTCGTAGTATCAGACTTAAGTGATGATAAAGAAACGGCTGCTAATCAGGCTGAATCACTTGCGCAAAAAATCATGGCTCACTTAACGCAAGAATATGACTTGGAGGGTTTAACGTACAATAGCTCCGCAAGCATCGGGGTAACAATGTTTAATAGCACAAGCGTCTCAAAAGAGGACTTATTAAAACAAGCCGACATGGCAATGTATAAGGCTAAAGAGGCTGGTCGCAATGGAGTGCAGTTTTTTGATCCCAAGATGCAGGTTGCAGTTAGCTCAAGAGCGACCTTGATCCACGACTTATATAACGCAATACAGCAAAGACAATTTACTCTTTTCTATCAAAAGCAGATTGACCAACATGGACAGGTTATCGGTGTTGAGGCCCTCTTACGCTGGTTTCATCCAGAAAAAGGGATGATTTCACCGGCGCAGTTTATTCCACTAACGGAAGAAACGGGTCTTATTGTGCCTATTGGGGATTGGATTTTACAACAGGCGTGTGAAACCTTAGTCGATTGGGCTTCTAAGCCTGCTATGAAGAACCTGAGCGTTGCGGTTAATATTAGCGTAGTTCAATTTAGTAAAGATGATTTTGTTCAGAAAGTAATCAACTTATTGAGAAATTCAGGCGCTAATCCTCAACTGCTAAAGTTAGAAATAACAGAATCACTCTTGGCTAATAATATTCCAGATGTAAAAGCTAAGATGCGAGAATTGCAGCAATGCGGTGTTACGTTTTCTATTGATGATTTTGGTACTGGTTATTCATCTTTATCATATTTGAAACAGTTACCTATAAACCAGTTAAAAATAGATCAGAGTTTTGTTCGGGACATCATTAACAGTAGTAATGACAAGGCGATTGCTCAGGCTATTATAACTTTAGCTAGTTCAATGGATCTGCAAGTAATCGCTGAAGGCGTCGAGACAGAGGATCAGCGAGTATTGTTAAAGAGCATGGGCTGCAATACTTATCAGGGATACCTTTTTGGAAAGCCATGCAGACTTGAAGAGCTAAAATTATAAGTGTGTTACATCAATGCAATTGTGTGACGATGATTAGCGTTTTACGCCCCGCTTTTATGAATAATATAAGAAAGTAATTATTAACGTCTGCTTTCAGAGTACTGCTGATTTTTGGTAGATATGAGCCGAAAGCCCGCTTTTCGCTTAAAGCGGTCCAATCATAAATTTGGCTCGTTAAAATTAGCTGTTGTTACTGGTCACAACAGCTAGTCAGAAAAACACACGATTCATTCATCTATCTGGCCAATCGCTCTTACCGGGATCATTAGCATGTTAGCTCTATGAAATTTTCTGGAGCTGACAATGAGAACCCCCTTGTTCGCTTGGTTCATCCTATGGGTGACCATCCCAATCATTATTTTCTTTCTATTCATCTTGCCCGCCCATGCTAGTGATGGGCAATTCTATCAGCGTGGTCAGGAAGGCTGGTTTTGGTATCAGGTCATTCCTGAACCTGAACAGCCTGATGAGCTGATAGAGCCGGAAACTGGTGTCGTGGAGTCCAGTCAGAGCGAACTAAAGCCCTTCAGTGCCGCATGGTTCCGAGAGCATATGCAACCGTTCATGGACAAGGCAATTGATGAGCCGACGAGTGAGAACGTCAGGGCTTATCTGTATCTTCAGCGCGTCATGATGGATAAGGGTTCACAGTTTGCTGATGTTAGTCAGCAGGTGGTCATGGGCGATCCTGTTTTGGATGAAATCAGTCGCAGACCCTTGGCGACCTATGCTGCCAATCGGATGGATCGAGAAGCTGGCGCTCAACGCGATGTAGCTTTAGGTGAAGTAGCAAAACGGGCTGGCTTGTTCTTCTTCTATCGTTCGGATTGCCCTTATTGCCATGCTCAAGCGCCTATCATCGAATCTATGGCCTTGAACTATGGGTTCGAGGTGTTTGCTATTGCTGTCGATGGCATGCCTTTACCTAGTGGAGAGTTTCCCAATTACAAAGTCGATTCAGGACAAGCACAATCCTTGTCCGTTACGACTGTCCCTGCCGTGTTCTTAGTTGACCCGCCTAACGTTATTACTCCGATTGGACAAGGCGCAATGAGCCTTGATGAGCTCAATAATCGAATCATTCTCGCAGCCCATCAAGCCGGTTGGATTGACGATCAAACTTACTATGCAACCAGACCTGTTCAACCCGGCGTGTCACTCGCGATGTCAGCCCAAGAGCTTAACGAAAAGATATTACAGGACCCTGAGTTCCTTGTTCGCTATCTGCGTGCACAAGGAGAGTTAGAACGATGAAAAAAGTAATCCGAGTATCGCTAATCGCCTGTGCGATTGGTTTTTCATCTATGAGCCAAGCAAGCTTGCAACAGGAGATGAACCAGTTGTTTGGTTCAATGACCAACACCACTGCGCCTGGTGTATTCGAGAGTCAGCGGCGTGGTGTGATATCTGGCGGAAGCGTTGTTGTCCGTAACAGAATCATGAACGAGAACATCGTCTCTATGGTGCCACCATCATTCCAAGCAGGTTGTGGCGGCATTGATATGTTCGCGGGAAGTTTGTCATTTGTTAATGCTGATCAGTTTGTTCAATTACTTCGCTCTGTAGCGGCAAATGCCAAGGGATACGCATTCCAATTGGCGCTCAGTGCTATGTGTGAGAAATGCTCCCAGCACATGGAGACTCTGCAAAAGAAAATCCAGCAGTTGAACGAGTATTTCGGCAATTCCTGTCAAATGGCTCAGGGAGCCGTGAACGATACCCTAGCTGCTTTTGGTCAGAAGGGGCAAACAGAGGCCAGCATGTTGAGCTCACTTAAAGGGGCTGGAGACATTTTTACCAGTTGGAGTGAATCCAATGGTAAGAACCCGTATGAGAACGCTTCGAGTGTCGCGGCATCTGATGTGAACAAAACGATTAAAGGTAATTTGGTTTGGCGAGCATTGAAACGTCACTCGGCATCAAGCTGGTTTGCATCGGGGGATGATCGTTTTCTTGAAGCGGTTATGTCAGTGACGGGCTCGATCATCGTTGGTGATTTAGCGAATGCCGCTGATGGCCAAGGTAAAGCCCCAAAACTGACCAGACTGAATGGCAATAAAGTGACTATTGAGCATCTAATTCATGGCGGTAACGTCGCTATGTATCGATGTGACACAGTGACACAAGACGGCTGTCTGAATCCAACAATCACTAACGTGACCCTTACCGGGTTATCAACCCAGGTAGAAAATTTACTTCTTGGTACAGGTTCTAGTAACGGCATTATTTTTAAATTTGCTCGAAATACTGGGGCTGCAAGCACCACCGAACAGGCTTTTATGACCTCGGCTCCTGCAAGCATTGGCGGCATGATTCGAACACTTTCCGCATTAAATGAAGGGGCCGCTAGGTCGTTTGCTTCACGAGCAGCACCATTTATTGCTGTTGAAATGGCGCGGGCATTGGTTGAAGACATGCTCAACGCAGCTAGAAGCACCTCTGGTGTGGAAGATCATGCCTATGCGAAGTTGTTAACCGAAGACCTTGAACGTGCACGTCGCCAAATCAATGAGGAGTACGCCGCGTTACAGCGAAGATACGGCTCAGAGCAAGAATTACTGGCGCATTTTAATCAGGTGATTCAGACCATTCGCAAACAGCGTTATTACACCGTTAAATCTACGGCACTGGGGGAATAGGTCATGTGGGAGATCTATTCCATCGGGGATTCGGCATTTTTAGAGCAGGTCTTGAACGCTGTCGCGATGATCACTGGTACAGGCGACTTTACTTCAATGGTTCGGATTGGCTTGCTCATTGGGGTATTGATGGTCTCTGTTCAGGCCTTAATGCAAGGTGGTCGTGGGATTAACTTTCAACACGTTTTAGTCTCATGGCTAGTCTTTGCAACCATGTTTGGGCCCAGTACCCGAGTGAGCATTGAGGATGCGTACACGGGACAAGTTCGAGTGGTTGATAATGTGCCCATCGGTGTTGCTGCCGCAGGCAGTACGATTTCGACTGTTGGCTTTCAAATCACGCGATTGTTTGAAACGGCGTTCTCAACTCCCGCCATGACGGAATACGGCTTTGCATCCAGTTTACAGTCACTGATTACAGTGAGAAAACAGGTGATGGATCGCTCTGGTTTGGGTGATGCAAATCGTGTCGCCGGTTCGGACATCGAGCAATCGTGGTTTAACTACATCAAAGAGTGCACCTTGATTGGTATCGACATTGGCCAAAAGAACCTCGATCAGGTGCTGAGTGATTCTAACCCGATGACTGCGATTAGGTTTGATTCGCGCATTTATGGCACGCGCATCATGCTCAGTGGTAGCAGTAGCAATTTGGACTGCACCGATGCCTATAGCCAGCTGAAACTCATGACAGAATCAACCTTCATTCCAAGGCTTAAACAGGTTCTGTCAGCCTCATTGGGGACTTCGTCAGCAACGGACACTGATGACGTGATCCGAAATGCACTGAATAACCTTGGTTTGGCTTCGGTTAACACACAAGAGTACATGACCGCGTCAGTGCTTTTGCCTATTTATGAGCAAAGCGTGACGGGCAAGTATATGGATGATCAAGCTTTCACCGCAGCCGTTATGGTTAACCAGGCGATTGAGCAGCGCAATACACAATGGGCGGCGGAGCAGACTCTTTTCCAAAGTATTGTTCGTCCGATGATGACGTTTTTTGAGGGCTTCATTTACGCCATCACCCCATTGATGGCCTTTGTGATTGCCCTTGGTCAAATCGGGATGCGAATGGCCGGGAAGTACTTGTTAATCCTGCTTTGGATACAACTTTGGATGCCTGTCATGGCTATCATTAACCTGTATATTCATTTAACCGTTGCTGGGAAAATGTCGTCGCTTGATGCCTTTGCAGGTACAGAAGTGCCATCTTTTGCTGGGATGATGCAGATGGATTCAGTGCTGCAAACCTGGATAGTGACTGGCGGCATGTTGGCGTCGAGTGTTCCGGCGATTTCGCTCATGCTCGTGTATGGCTCAGCAATAACCGCTACCCACTTGGCTGGACGTCTTCAAAACGGTGATGCCATTGATGAAAAGATGGCAAGTCCAGATGTCGCGAAAAATGCCCCGGTAATGCAATCACAGTCAATGTTCCAGAATTCAGCCCTTACGGGTTCTGCTATGACCGGAACGTCAAACCTACTAAGCAGTTTCTCTGTAGGAAGCGCAGTGGGTTCAATGGTCGGCTCTGCAAAAGAATCCATGACTCAGGCAACTCAAGCCTTTAGCCGTCAGGTTGGAAATACTATGAGTCGAACTTTTGGTGAAAAGCTAAGTTACGACAACCTTTCTTCGGTTGGACGTCAGATCGGTTCTTCTAATTCCGCATCTAGCGCCGTTGTTAATCAGGTTACTGATGACCTGCAAACACGGTATGGTTTCGGAGACGATAAAAAAGACGCTGTACGTGGCTTGGTATCGGGCGTGTTATCGGGAGGCCTTAGGGTCGGTGGAGATGGAACTATTACTAATCCCGGTGAGAAAGAAGTTGCTGATAAGGGCTTTCTTGGAAGGCTTCTTGGTACTGGCGGCAATGATTCTCCACAGGGCAACTTGCCAGGAGTCGATAAGCCAGACTCATCTCGTGTACCAAAACTATCAAGGGTACGAGCAGGGGTGGATTTAGGTGGTAACTTTAGTGGCCAAGTTGAGTCGTCAGAAGGCAGTTCTCGATCTACGACCGCAAATACGCTCACTGGGGAGATGCAAAGCTTGGCATCGAGTGATTCACGACGTGCTGAGTATCGCGATGCAATGGTTAAGGACCTTTCAGATTCAAGACGCTCTGGCGTTGAGATGTCGTTGTCTAATCAAGACTATCAGTCACTTCAGAGTTCAGCACAAGACGTTATCACGGCATCAAACCGCTTTAGTGAGCTTGATCAGGCCAGCTACAGTCTATCAGGACAAAGGAACACGGATGGTGCGACGTTAACTCGATTAGCAGCGGATAATCCTGAAGTCATGGATTATTTAGGTCGCTATATGAACCAGCATGTTGAAGCAGGTAACCGATTACGTGAAAACCTTCCAATGTATCAGCGCTTGCTACCTGATGATAATCAGGCGTATGTGGCCGCAGCTATGGAGTCTTTAACCTATAGCAACTCCTCGACGCCCGCTGAACGAGACAATGACTATCAAGCAGCAATGACTGTTATGGCCATGGCTACCGGAGCCGATTTACGATCTATTCAGCCACGCTCTAATGAAGGTTTGTCATCAACTGCACCTACTTTTGGTGGCACTCAAAGCCAAGTGGAATCGGGTGTATTGGGCGGCTACGAGGATGCTGCAACTGTTCAAACTCAGTTCAACGCAGCTCAATCAGCTTACCAAACTAATTTGTCTGGTGTTGATGGACAACTAAATGCGCATCAACAACAAGCCCAACAGGCCGTAGTTTCTGACACAAGTACCTATCAATCTGGACTAAACAGTGAAGCTGGCTCTCAGTGGCGATCTCGCATTATGGCTGATGAAAGCGGAGTTTCTGGTGCTGAAATGTTCTTCAACAGCGCCAGTGCTATTGGTGACTTCAGTGGCAAGCATACTGATGCAGCACTGCATACCTTGAATCACTTTGGCGAAGACTATGAGAGTTACAAGGAGCAAGCACTTGAAGACCCTAGCTCACGAGGTTTCTTGCACAATGCAACGGTGGCCAGTAAATCAACCTGGGATGGCTTAAAAGCAGCCGTTGATGCCGGAACCTCTTTGGAAAATCCTTTGACGGCGTTTAATGATGCATACAGTGGATCGAGTTCGCAGTATGCCTCCGAAGTTAACTGGGGCACTAAGTCTGAAGCCATGTTGGCTGGGGCATTCGGTGCGGCAGTTAACAATCGATACGGTGAGTTCTTAGAACAGTACGCCGATGATTTTAAACAGGAAGCATACAGCGAAGGGCAGAGAATGGGATTGACCCCGATTCAAAGCCAAGTGTTCGCTCAAGCTTTCAATGAAGGTTTGGCGGGGCGCGTATTCAACTCTGAAGACTCATCGAGTTGGTCGCCTGAAATGCTAGGTCTAAGGGAGCAAATGCTAAATGAGTATCGTCAAAAGGATGAGAGTGGCGCTTACATTCCTGACAGTGTGTCCGAAGAAGATAAAGCATTTGTGGATAAGCAGATAGCGGTGATCTCAAATGCATCCCTTGCGGGAGATTATGCTCAGAACAACTTGATCGATATTAGGGCTTATAACCAGGCATCAGGAAGGAACTGAAAATAGAAGGTAGCCAGCTTGTGGTTGGCTGGCTATTTTTTTGGCTTTTTGGGATACCTTGGATAAAAGCCATCAAAAAACGAATGGAGCTTATACCAATACCATTTTTCTTCAATGCTCAAAGTTCTACCCGAATCTTTAACTTGGCTACTCAAGAATCTAATTCCAGTGCAAATAGCTAAGAAAAAGAGTCCCAAGCCAACAATTGTCCAACTCGCTTGCCAATATGCGATTGCTAAAAACATAGTGGTGATGGTTATAAGGCCGGTAGGACTAGCAGTTGCTTTGAATCCCAAGTAGCTGAAAAAAACGATGGTGCAAATCAGAAATGGCAAAGCCGCTAACTTGGCAGATGTCGTTAATATTTCTGATGGAAAGAAATGAGCCGCAGCCAAAGTCGCCAGAAAAAGCCCCAGTGATATAAACCAGCAGCGTGCTGGTAAAGATTTAAGTAAGTTTGTCATCTTAGTACTCTCAAAGTGCACAGACGGTTCACAATAAAATCATGCATCAGCATGTTAGTTCTCAAAAAGTGCTCTAGTGGTTTGCTCGGCCATAATCTCACACACAGGGCATTTAAGCTGAATGCGCTGTTGTGATACCGTCAAATACAGACTGCCGCATCGACACCGGTGTAAGGATGCAAGCTGTGATCTTAAATCACGAGCTAGAACCCAACCTTCATTGATGGTCAGTTTTTTCCAGGGGATCTCAGCTGGAAGATCTGCTTCTTCTCTTGCAACCAAATACGCATCGTAAGCCTTCATCAAAGCATCGATATTTAATTGCTTGTAGACATTATCACCACCAATATTGACATAAAGCGCCATAAGCAGGGAGCCTTCAACTAATGCTCTTCTGCTTTTGACTATGGCATCAGATTCTGGCAGTTGACCAGGACAAGGTGACTTGCCAGTCACTTCTTTGTGGAGCCTTCTGATAATGTGTATTGGCAAACCTGTATCGAGCGCGATAATGGTTGTTCGAAATCCGTATTTAATAAGCAGCGAGGCTCGGGTAAACAGCTCACTTTTGGACAGGTTATCAATCATACATCCCCCTTGTTGTTTAGGGTTGATAATAAATAAGCGATTCTTGGGATACCTGTGCCTTTGCTCTTAACCATCTCAATCAGTTGGCTTTGGTTACCCCTTGGTTGAAACAGCATGAATGATGAGGTCGCCACTCGTTGCAGGTCGTCAACACCGGCATTAATCAGTGCATCCACCACGTCGCGTGTAAGTCCAAAGCGCAAGACCGCCTCTTGCGGATCAATGCGCGCTAATTCTCGTGCTGCGTGTAGGTACGCCAAATTTAATTGATAGAAGTCTTGTTGATTGGTTGTCATTGACGGACCTCCAGTTCATGTAAAATATTGCGATAGATAGAAAGCACTCTTTGCCCATACCAGCGTGCACGCTCTTCGTTCCAACTGTGATAGCGGCCTATGCCAAGCTCTAAATCATTTGGTGAAGACTTGATTGCTTCGGCCAAAATACTTGAGCCGACCGTAAGGTTGGTGATGGGGTCTAGCAGTTCCGCTGCTGAGCTCACCCGATGCCCATGCCAATGCAAATTGATTTGCATAAGGCCAATATCGAGCTGGTATTTTTCAGTCTCTTGCAGTGCCTGGTTTAACAGTTGCTCAGCTTCTGTCTTAGATTTCGCGTAGGTTGCGTTTGAACCATTGCGAATTGCGTATGGCCATGGACTGGTCATGTTGAGACCACGATGTGAGGCCGACTCAGCCAAGGCAACGGCGTAGAGCATGACTGGATCAATACCAACGCTTTGTGCTGCTTTTTCCCACTGATAGCCCGGAAACGCATAGACTGAAGTGCTTGCAGACATGGCTATCACTAGGGCAATGGTTTTTGCTTTAATCGTTTTCATTTTTGTCCTCTAATTGATTTCCGAGAAGCGCCTGAATGGCTTTCGGGCTTATTCTTTTCAAAGGCACTGCGCTAAAGTCAGCGATACCTCTTGTATAAACTTGTGCTGCTTTTGACCAGTCGCCCACGGCAACCGGCGCTTGCATATCAAATCCTTTTTGCTGGTTCAGATGGTCTGCAATACCCTGTAATAGCCTTGGGTATTCACCCACTTCGTCCCGCAACAAGTAAGCCTGGTAGCGTGTTAAAAACTCTTTTTGTTTAAAGGGGTATTCCCTGTCATCTACCTTGCAGAGTTCAACCCATCCCCCCATGTCTGAAATAACGCGGTGAATAAGCGCATCGTCAAACATCACGGATGTCCAAGCGCCAACCTGACGAACAGCCTTGTCAACTTTGTTCCAAGCAACCATGGCTCTTGAACCCGAGTTGCCATCGATATGCTTGATGACGTCAGCGGGCTTTGGAAAAAATTGCCCAGTATCCGGTGATTGAATATGCCGAGTCAGACCGATTCGCACTTCTTCAATGCTATAAGCACGAAGGGCTTCAAATGCGATGGATAGCAATTGTGGTGATACGCTTTTGCCATACATGGCCCAAGCAGCTCCCCAAACTTCAGCAAACTCGCGTTTATCAACCTCCAGCACTTGAACGAACCTCCCGAACTCCTAGTCTGGCCCAGCTTTCAGCAATGCGGCGATTGCTTTCTTCAATATTCAATTGGTGATTGCTGCCCTTTAGGCTCGTCGATGATTGCTGTACTTCATCAATGCGAACGTACTCGTCTTCCCATTGCCGGTTTAAAAGCCAATTATGTGGCATAGGGGTCTTAGTCCGATCTTGATACTGTAATCGGTTGTCTCGTTGCTCTTTCCAGCGTGTTAGCACTTCCAAGGCGAGTTCATGGTCTTCATTGAGGCCCATGCGTAGCCATTCTTCTTTGGCTTTCGCTTTTTTTTCTTTGCGTATTTGTACATCCCAGAAGTCTTCAAACTGTATGTGGTCAACAGTTCTAACTGTTGATTTATTACTTCTCTCAGAGTCATCCGACCGTTGAGAGTCCCTTACCGGGTTGCCATCAGGCATAAACAATGATGAAAATTCTTCTGGTAGCCGAGCTTGAAAA
This sequence comes from Marinomonas sp., assembly GCA_052107635.1. Classification (GTDB taxonomy): domain Bacteria; phylum Pseudomonadota; class Gammaproteobacteria; order Pseudomonadales; family Marinomonadaceae; genus Marinomonas. Next base: position 76,749 of record JBQEFB010000006.1, read on the forward strand.
GCGGCAAGAGATTTCAAAAGCGATGCCATACCAATGAAGTCGGCAGGTACATCTTTAAGCAACCGAAAGGCTGCTTTACCTTGGTTTGGGTTTTCGATTGGGTTGTGCTTCAGAAAGCTCCGAATCAAAGTCCAACCGGATTCCTCGCAACGAATGAGAAACTGATCTTGTTCTAACTCATTTAGAGTCTTGGCAACCTGTTGCTCATCCCAGTTCAAGTCAGAAGCAACGTAACCAATCGGCAATCGAAAGCATCCAAGCAAATTACAATGTGGGCATGTAAGCAAATACAGTCCTAGCAACTTCGCTGAGTCACTCCAGGACAAAACGTTTTGCTTTAGCCAAAAGCGGGTATAGACCTTGCCATAATCACGCATGGAGGAACTCGCTTTTGTGTTTACGTAAAATGCTGACCATTACTTGCCCTTAATCCTACTGGTTACTGGCTTTTTGCTCGCTTGGGTATTCGGGATAGATGTCCGGTCTTAACTGGGAACGGGTTACCTGTCCTTGCGTAGCTTGTTCGATGGGTAAAACGAATTCAGCGGGAACACGCCCTGATTTATTCAACCAAAACCAGACGTTTTGCTGTTTTGAGTTGATGGCTCGTGCTAATGCTGATTGCCCGCCGACCAAGTCAATGGCACGGCGGAGATGTTTTTGTGTCGTGTTGAACACTTCCATACCGTCTCCTCTTACAATAATAACTGTTACAAGATTGAATGTTACAGTTTAAACTGTAGATAAGTCAACAGTTAAAATTGTTGAAAGGCTACAGTTTTATTTGTAGAATACAGGCTTATGAAAACTTTATCCGAACGATTAAACCATGCCTTGCAGCTTACTGGGGTGACTCAGTCTGAGTTAGCTCGTCGCATTGGTATCAAACAGCAGTCGATCAGCCAGATTTGTTCTGGTAAATCGGCTAGGTCTCGTTACACGATGCAGATCGCGGAGGCGCTTCGCGTAAATGCTCATTGGCTCGCTACAGGTGATGGCGAGATTGGCTTGGGGGTCGGTAATGTAGAAGTAGGGCCTGACATTAAAGGGTGTATTCCTCTTATTAATTGGGTTCAGGCTGGGGATTGGACTGAAATAGCGGAGGGATTTGCCTTTGAAGATGCAGAGGAGTGGCGTGAAGTCACAGGGAAAGCACATGAAGGTTGTTTCGCGCTTCGCGTAAAAGGCGACAGTATGGAAAATCCAAGCGGCAAAAAATCAATACCAGAAGGTGCAGTTATAGTTGTAGATCCTGATGCTCCTTACTCATCTGGTTCATTGGTTGTAGCGCGGCTTGATGATTCAAGAGAAGCAACCTTTAAACAATTAGTCTTGGATGGTGAGCAAAAATATTTGAAGCCTCTCAATCCACAATATCCAGCAATACCGATCAACGGCAACTGCTCAATTATTGGCGTTGTTAAACAAGCTATCATCGATTTTTGGTAGCGAAGGAATTTGTGGTTTAACCACTGTTGTTCATGAGCTGAAGAAGCAACGATTGCAAACAGCTACAACAGAGCATTGGCGCACGCTGAGAGTAAACGGTAACTGATTAGATAACCATTGATTGTTTATAAAGTCAAGATCAGCGAAAATAGCAGCCAATTACGATTAACACGACGGATTTGACAAGCGAAGAACTGAAAAGAGAGTACTTCCAAAAGTGTGTACAAATCCGTGTACAAACTAAAAGAATTTATACATGGCAAACCAAGATTTTCTCAATGAAATCAATAAGCGAAGGACCTTTGCTATCATCTCGCACCCTGATGCTGGTAAAACAACAATCACAGAAAAGTTGTTGCTACTTGGACAACTTATTCAAACTGCGGGCTCGGTAAAAGGCCGAAAAGGTGATAAGCATGCGACCTCCGATTGGATGGCGATGGAGCAGCAACGTGGTATTTCCATTACCTCTTCTGTAATGCAGTTTCCATATAAGGAGCGCATGGTTAACTTACTCGACACTCCGGGGCATGAAGACTTTTCGGAAGATACTTACCGTACGTTAACGGCTGTTGACTCTGTATTGATGATCATCGATGGGGCAAAAGGTGTCGAGGATCGAACGATTAAGTTAATGGATGTTTGTCGTCTGCGAGATACGCCTATTCTTACCTTTATCAATAAAATGGACCGTGATATTCGTGATCCAATTGATTTATTAGATGAAGTAGAAGAAGTGTTGAAAATTGCGGCTGCACCGATTACGTGGCCGATTGGGATGAGTACTTTCTTTAAAGGGGTATATAACCTTTATACCGATACTATTCATGTCTTTGTTCGTGGTCGTGGTCATACTTTAACTGACGATATTCAAATTAACGGCTTACATTCTGATGAAGCGAAAGAGTTGCTTGGTGATGAATGGGAAGCGTATGTTGACGAGGTCGAGTTAGTTCGTGGTGCAAGTCATGAATTTAATAAAGAAGCTTATTTAGCGGGTGAATTGACTCCGGTATTTTTTGGTACAGCATTGTCGAATTTTGGTGTTCGTGAAATGTTAGATGGCTTTGTTGAGTGGGCTCCCTCTCCAATTGGGCGAGATACTAATACTCGACATGTAGATGCATTGGATGAAAAATTCTCAGGTTTTATTTTTAAAATCCAAGCGAATATGGATCCAAAACATCGTGACCGTATTGCATTTATGCGGGTTTGTTCTGGCACCTATAGTCGTGGCATGAAAATGAGGCATTGTCGTCTAGGTAAAGATATTAAAATTACCGATGCTGTTTCTTTTACTGCAGGAGATCGAGAAGGTGTTGAAGAGGCGTTTTCTGGCGACATTATTGGTTTGCATAACCATGGAACAATTCAGATAGGGGATACTTTTACTGAAGGTGAAGATCTTAAGTTTACCGGTATTCCACATTTTGCCCCTGAGTTATTTCGCCGGGTTCGTTTAAAAGATCCGATGAAAATGAAGGCCTTACAAAAAGGTTTGCAGCAGCTTTCAGAAGAAGGGTCTACTCAGCTATTTATGCCACAGCGTAATAATGAACTAATTGTGGGAGCGGTAGGTCAATTGCAATATGAGGTCGTTGCTTATCGCTTGAAAGATGAATACAAAGTGGAATGTATTTATGAAGCGGTTAACGTAAATAGTGCGCGTTGGGTGGATTGTGAAGACCCGAAAAAATTTGAAGAGTTTAAGAATAAATGCCGAGATAATCTCGCTATAGATGGCGGTGGTCATCTTACCTATTTGGCGCCAACAAGAGTTAACTTGATGATGGCGGAAGAAAAGTGGCCTGATGTTACATTTCGTTCGACACGAGAACACTGATCAATACTTGACTGCTTTACTAGGATAAGAGGATAATTTGATAATTCTTAAATTAGGTTTAGTGGTATCAAAATGAGTGTTGTTGAATCGGCAAATCCCATCGAGTTTACTTCGGCGGCGGCGGCTAAGTTGCAAGCTCTGATTGAAGAAGAAGAAAATGATCGACTTATGTTGCGAGTATATGTGACTGGTGGTGGTTGTTCTGGGTTCCAATATGGTTTTACTTTTGATGAAGAGCATCAAGAAGATGATACGGAAGTGAAGCGTGATGGAGTGACGCTAGTCGTTGACCCATTAAGTTTTCAGTATCTTGTAGGCTCAGAAGTGGATTATAAAGAAAACTTGGAGGGGTCTCGTTTTACAGTGCAGAACCCTAATGCGACATCTACTTGTGGTTGTGGTGCGAGTTTTAGTATTTAATTTATATGTCGTATAAAAGGCTCTTCTCGCGAAGGGCCTTTTTTTTGACTTCCTCATCCCGAAAGCAATGTTCTCTTCAAAATGTCGTTTATTCCTAAGTTATCTACAAGTGTTATTGTCGCCATTAACGACTATGTTTTTTATAAGCTTAAGCCGTTAAGCCGTTAAGCCTGGGTGTAAAGGTAGTTGGTGTTTATTGTGTTTTTTGACCCAGATGAATGTCCCTCAATTGGTTGATAGTGACCAATATATAGCAGACCTACTTTACGGTCGCCAAGGACGACTGGGCGTAATACTGTACCTTGGACCCTCCAAAGTCTTAAGCCAAAAGTAGAAGATGTTGTTTGGTCTTTTTCTGGTGATGGTATTAATAGAGGGTAGAGGGCAGAGAGTTGATCTGGTTCGCCATCTTTGTCGAATAATAAATGGTAGTAGGTAACCTGTTGTTTGATAAGTTCCGGTGTATAGGGCGTTTTTAATAGCGGTAACGTATTTTCTTTTGGTAAGGATGAGAAAAAGTATGGGATTTCTGGGGAGCCTTGATGTAATGAGAGAATGACCGTCATTTCGATAGTATTGCCATATGCTGGCTTTACTGGAATGTGAAATTTTAATTGCTTTGATGACTGTGGTTTCTTTATTTCAGGTTCTTGGTAGCTATTGTTTTTTGTATCGTCATCAGGCTGTGCTTTATGAGGAGGAACTTGTAATAAAAGTTGCCATTCTTTTTGGTCTAAATTAACTTCTTCTGGAGAGATAATAAGCAGTTTTTTATTAAATAAGTAGCTTAAAGTATGTTCTATAAGGTTGGCAAAAATACTAGATGATACTGAAAGTGGCGATTTGTGCTGGCTGTCTAAATGAATTTCTTTTACTTCATGGGCCGCTGGACTTAAGGCGACAGAATCTTCAGAGGTGATAATAGGTTGTGTTCTTGATTTTTGAGGGTATTTTTTTGTATTCGGTTTAGCTCCGGCTCTACTTAAGGCTTCGATAAATAGCATTGAATGTATCCTCTATATAGATATAAAGGATATCGGCATTAATTAGTAAGAGTTTAGTGAAATAGTCTATTTTTTGATCGTTTGACTATTTCACTAATGATTCTAGCGTAACAAATTAGACAGTTTCGGATTTGCTTCTAAGGCTGCTCGGTAAAAAAGTGCCACTTTACCGATTGTTTGTACGACTTCGCATTTCATTATTTTACTGATTTCAGCAATCAGAGCGGTTCTTACTTCACGGTCTAGCACGCTAATGCGTACCTTGATTAACTCGTGATCTTCTAGAGCTCGGTCAACTTCCGTTAATACGGATTCAGTTAAACCATTGCCTGCGATCATAACGACAGGGTTAAGGGCGTGACCAATTAAGCGATATTGCTTTTTTTGTGCGTTTGTCAGACTCATAATAAATTTTTCTCATCTTAGTTAACCCTCTTTATTGGAGGCTTTAGAGGTTAAGCGATATTATAGCGGAATATAGACTGATTTAGGTACGATGAAAACATGGCAAGGTCAAAAAGTAGTAATAGTTGGATGAAGGAACATTTTGACGATCCGTATGTCAAAAAATCCCAACAAGATGGTTATCGCTCTAGAGCCAGTTACAAGCTGATAGAGATTAACGATAAAGATAAATTATTTCGGCCAGCTATTCGAGTGGTCGACTTAGGCGCGGCACCAGGAGGCTGGTCTCAAATTGCGGCAAAGTTAGTAGGGGATAAAGGTACTATAGTCGCTTCTGATATTTTAGAAATGGCGCCGTTGGCAGGAGTCACCTTTGTTCAGGGAGATTTTACTGAGCAAGAAGTGTATGAAGCGATTTTAGCTGAAATGGGAGATGCAAAAGCAGATCTTGTAATTTCAGATATGGCCCCCAATATGAGTGGTAATAGTGCGTCTGATCAACCTCAAGCCATGTATCTTGTTGAACTGGCTTTAGATATGGCAGGGCAGGTGTTGCGTCCCGGCGGGAACTTCTTGGTAAAAGTGTTTCAAGGAGAGGGTTTTGATGAATATCTCAAGGCTATGCGTACGCAGTTTGCGAGCGTTGTAACACGAAAACCGGAAGCATCGCGTGCGCGTAGCCGCGAAGTTTATTTACTAGGAAGACAATACAAAGGTTAATTAAGCGTGTTCTGGTACTATATACTGGAAACATTAAATATAACCGTTTAGAGGTGTGCTCTTGAACGATATGCTAAAAAATATACTGTTGTGGTTGGTTATTGCGGCTGTGCTACTGACCGTGTTTAACAATTTTAATACGACATCTGATACAAACCGAATTTCTTATTCTGAATTCGTCAAAGAAGTTCAGGATGGGAGTATTGCTAAAGCTGTGATTGATGGTTATACCATTAGCGGTACACGAACGAGTGGTGATACTTATGAGACGGTCCGCCCAGCGGCATCGGATCCTAAGATCATGGATGACTTGTTGAATAATAAAGTTGTTGTTGAAGGTAAAATGCCAGATAGCCAAAGTATTTGGACGCAACTGCTTGTAGCCAGCTTCCCGATTCTATTAATTCTAGCTATTTTCATGTTCTTCATGCGTCAGATGCAAGGCGGTGGTGGCGGTAAAGGCGGTCCAATGTCCTTTGGTAAATCAAAGGCGCGCTTATTACCAGAAGATCAAATCAAAACTACGTTTGCTGATGTTGCAGGTTGTGATGAAGCAAAAGAAGATACCGAAGAGTTGGTGGATTTTTTAAGAGAGCCAAGTAAATTTCAGCGCTTAGGCGGTAAAATACCTCGTGGTATTTTGATGAGTGGCCCTCCTGGTACAGGTAAAACATTGCTTGCTAAAGCGATTGCTGGTGAAGCGAAAGTGCCATTCTTTACCATTTCTGGTTCTGATTTTGTAGAGATGTTTGTAGGTGTTGGTGCTTCTCGTGTTCGTGATATGTTTGAACAAGCGAAAAAACACGCACCTTGTATCATATTTATTGATGAAATCGATGCGGTTGGTCGAAATCGTGGTTCCGGTATGGGCGGCGGTAATGATGAGCGCGAGCAGACATTAAACCAGTTATTGGTTGAAATGGATGGTTTTGAAGGTAATGAAGGTATCATCGTTATCGCTGCAACGAACCGACCAGATGTTTTGGATCCGGCATTGTTGCGTCCTGGACGTTTTGATCGTCAAGTACAGGTAGGTCTGCCAGATATTCGTGGTCGTGAGCAAATTCTTAAAGTGCATTTGCGTAAAGTACCTTGCGATGATGATGTGGAGCCAAAAAATATTGCTCGTGGTACTCCTGGTTTTTCTGGTGCTGATTTAGCAAACCTGATTAATGAAGCGGCTTTGTTTGCGGCGCGTTCTAATCGTCGCTTAGTAAATATGGAGCAACTTGAGTTAGCGAAAGATAAAATCCTCATGGGCGCTGAGCGTAAAACCATGGTGATGAGTGAAAGAGAAAAACTAAATACGGCTTACCATGAATCTGGCCATACTATTATTGGTTATTTGATGCCAGAACATGATCCTGTGTATAAAGTGTCCATTATACCTCGTGGTCGAGCTTTGGGTGTGACCATGTATTTGCCAGAAGAGGACAAATACAGTGTCAGTAAGACTGGATTAGAAAGTCAGGTATGCAGCCTTTATGGTGGCCGTATAGCCGAAGAAATCATTCATGGCTTTGATGGCGTGTCTACTGGTGCATCTAATGATATTGAACGTGCCACTAGCATTGCTCGTAATATGGTAACGAAATGGGGCTTGTCCGCAAAACTGGGTCCATTTGCCTATGAAGAAGATGATAATAATACCGGTGGTTATATTTCTGGGCCAACAGGCAGTAAAGCGAATTACTTTTCGCCTGAGACTGGAAAGATAATTGACGCTGAAGTTCAGGACATTATTAGTCGTTGTTACGCTAAATCGACTCAAATACTTCACGATAACCGTGATAAGTTAGAGGTGATGGCAGAAGCGTTAATGCATTATGAAACAATTGATGCGAAGCAGATTAAAGAAATTATGGATGGTAAAAAGCCTTCACCACCAGAAGGTTGGTCTGATGCAGCAGGTAATTCTTCTGACGATTCGAATAAAAACGAAGCGAATGCAAAGCCAGAATCAACTGCCTCTGAAAAGGATGATGATTTAAACGCTTCTGCGGATCAAGAAAATGAAGCGTCTCCTAAAACAACAGGTGAGTCTTAACTTACCTGTTATTTCTTACGGATAACTCATGTCTGTTATGAACTTTGGAGGCAGGTCTCTCGACCTGTCTCTTCCTCATGTTATGGGAATACTTAATGTTACTCCCGATTCTTTCTCTGACGGTGGTTCTTACCGTTCCTTAGATTTAGCATTGCAACAAGTAGATAAAATGATATCAGAAGGCGCTGCTTTTATTGATGTCGGTGGTGAGTCTACTCGTCCTGGGGCGGCAGCTGTTTCGATACAAGAGGAAATGGACCGTGTATTGCCTATTGTTGAGGCGATAAAGCAGCGATTTGATACTATTGTGTCGGTCGATACTAGTACACCAAGTGTTATGACTGAATCTGCTATTTTGGGTGCGGGTCTGATTAATGATGTTCGTGCATTAGGGCGTGAGGGTGCGATTGATGCGGCGGCTAAAACTGGATTGCCAGTTTGTCTTATGCACATGAAAGGTAGTCCAGAGACAATGCAAGATAATACGGCATACGCTTCTGTAGTGGATGAAGTAGTGGCGTATTTGATGGCGCGTGTTGGGGATTGTGAGTTGTCAGGTATCCAGCGAGATAAATTGATTTTAGACCCAGGTATTGGATTTGGAAAGTCTTTAGAGCACAACCTCGCCTTGTTAAATCATACTGCCGATTTTATAAAAAAAGGGTTTCCTGTATTGATGGGATTATCCCGAAAAAGCATGATAGGTGATGTGCTGGATGTGTCTGTTGATAATCGCCTTTATGGTTCGATGGGAGCCAATGCAGCGACGTATGCGCAAGGTGCTCGAATTTTTAGAGTGCATGATGTGAAGCCTCATGTAGAAATGTTGGAATTAATGTACAGGATTGAGAGAGAAAGCTAATGCGTAAGTATTTTGGTACAGATGGTATTCGAGGGAAAGTGGGTAAATCGCCAATTACACCAGAGTTTATGTTGAAGCTTGGATGGGCTGCTGGTCAGGTTTTTAAAGAGAAAGATAAAAAAATTCTAATCGGCAAAGACACTCGTGTATCAGGCTATATGTTTGAATCTGCTTTAGAGGCAGGTATCGTAGCGGCGGGAGCAGACGTTCGTTTAGTGGGCCCAATGCCAACCCCAGCTATCGCCTATTTGACTCGAACATTTCGGGCTAGTGCAGGGATTGTTATTAGTGCCTCTCATAATCCTTATACCGATAACGGCATTAAGTTTTTTTCTGCCGAGGGTGGAAAAATCTCCGATGAGATTGAAGAGCGCATAGAGTACTTTTTAGAGCAACCTATGGAGGTCGTTGAATCGGGTTCAATTGGTCGTGCCAAACGTATAGTGGATGCTGCTGGGCGTTATATAGAATATTGTAAGGGGACTTTTCCAATAGGACTTCAGCTTAGTGGCTTAAAAATTGTCGTGGATTGCGCAGATGGTGCAACTTATCATGTGGCGCCTCGTGTTTTTTCTGAATTGGGTGCAGAAGTGATCCCTATCGGTGTAAGCCCTGATGGGCTTAATATAAATGAAAACAGTGGTGCAACTAAGCCTGAGCTATTACGTCAGACGGTATTGTCTGAAAAAGCAGATATTGGTATCGCGTTAGATGGTGATGGTGATCGACTTATTTTGGTTGATCATAACGGCGTGGTGCGAGATGGTGATGATGTATTGTATGTTATCGCTAATCATTTGATGCAGACTGGTCGTTTCAGTGGTGGTGTTGTTGGTACTTTAATGAGTAACTTTGGACTCGAATTGGCATTTTCGGAAAGTGGTATTGGCTTTAGTCGAGCTGCTGTCGGTGATCGTTATGTTAATGAGAAATTAGTTCAGCATGGTTGGGTGTTAGGCGGAGAGCCTTCTGGTCATATTGTTTGTCGCTCTATTACGACGACAGGTGATGGTATTATTGCTGCGCTTCAAGTGTTACGGGCAATGGTTGAGGAAGAAAAAACGCTGGAAGAGCTGTTGAAAGGGTTGGTCAAATTTCCACAAAAGCTTAAGAATATTCGCGTTGAGAAGCGTTTTGTGCCGACTGAAATACCTTCTTTGCAGAAAGCTGTAGCAGTTGCTAATGAGCGTCTGAATGGTCTAGGGCGTGTGCTTCTCAGGGCCTCTGGTACAGAGCCGTTAATTCGCGTTATGGTTGAAGGGCGAGATGATGCCACAGTAGATGAGCTTATTGATTATTTAGTGAGTGAGGTTAACGCTGTAGTTAAAAGTTAATCACTATGATTTACTTTGAGTTTTTGTCTAGAGCCAAAATAAATGCTTGAAACAATACGCTTCATTTCATAGAATGGGCGCCTCGAATTTAAGGGTTAGATTATGACTCGTCAAAAAATAGTCGCTGGTAACTGGAAAATGAATGGCTCAAAAGAGTCAATTACAGATCTCGTGAACAGTCTGCTAGAGGCGGATCAAGCTAATTCTGAAGTGGTTGTAGCGCCTTCATTTCCTTATTTACACTTAGTGTCTGAATTGTGCGCAGGTTGTTCAATTAAACTCGCCGCGCAAGATGTTAATGAAAAAGAAAAAGGGGCTTTTACCGGTGAAGTGTCAGCTTTGATGTTGGAAGATTTTAATGTCAAATATGTGCTTGTTGGTCATTCTGAACGTCGATCCATTTATGGAGAAAAAAATGACCTCATCGCTAAAAAAGTACAAGCATTATTAGCTCAAAATTTTATCCCGATGTTATGCGTAGGCGAAACATTGGAACAGCGTGAGGCTGGCCAAACATTGTTAGTTTGTGAAAAGCAGATTGAAACAGTGTTGGAGTTGGTCGGTATAGAAGCGTTTAATAATATTGTCATTGCCTATGAGCCTGTGTGGGCAATTGGTACGGGTTTATCAGCGACATCAGAGCAGGCGCAAGACGTTCATTGTGGAATTAGAGCTTTTATTGCTAAATCCTCGGAGCTTATCTCTCAGCGTGTTCAGATTTTATATGGTGGCAGTGTAAAAGCATCTACAAGTAGTGCTTTGTTCGCTATGCCAGATATAGATGGTGCGTTGGTTGGAGGTGCATCGCTTGATGCAGAAGAATTTTTAGAAATAGTAAAAGCGGCAGGTTAATTAATGGAAGCACTTATTTTAGTTTTGCATGTATTGGCAGCGATTGTAATAATCGCCCTAGTATTGTTGCAACAAGGTAAAGGTGCGGATGCTGGAGCCTCTTTTGGTGGTGGCGCTTCTCAAACCGTATTTGGTAGCCAAGGTAATAGTAGTTTCTTTGGTCGTATGACTGCTGTATTTGCTCTCGTTTTTTTCTTAACAAGCTTTGGCTTGGCTTATTTCGCTAGCGAAAAAGCAAGTGGTGTTTCGGGAGCGCTAGATTTAGCGCCGGTCGCTTCTCATGTAGATGATACCGTGGATATGCCTAAATTGGGAGAAACGAAAAAAGCTCCTACTACTTCTGATTTACCAACAACAAATTAATAATTTGTTTAAGAAGTAAATTGTTTATGCCGATGTGGTGGAATTGGTAGACACGCCACCTTGAGGGGGTGGTGGCCTAGGCTGTGCCGGTTCGAGTCCGGCCATCGGTACCAATATTGAGTTGATGCTATATTTGCTGTATAGTGTCGTTAGTTTGTCGCGGAGTGGAGCAGTCTGGTAGCTCGTCGGGCTCATAACCCGAAGGTCGTTGGTTCGAATCCAGCCTCCGCAACCAATTTTCACTCAATGTTGAGTTTAGCAATAACAGACCACTTTCGAGTGGTTGCTCTCTTAAAGATCCATTAAGTTGAGCGTTAAGAACCCCTTTATGGGGTTTTTTGTTATCTGCACTGTATAAATGGGCCTTGAGCCCGTTTTTTGTTTCTGCGTAATTAAAAAATTACCGTTTCGGAGAGAGCGATTGTCAGCGAAATATACGATTTTAGAAGAACTAATCCGACCTGTCGTAGAAGGTTTGGGGTTTCAGTTTTGGGGAATGGAGTATTTATCTCAAGGTAAAGATTCTGTACTTCGAATTTATATTGAAACTGAAGCTGAAAAAGGGATAGGTGTCGAAGATTGTGCTCAAGTAAGCCGACAAGTTAGCTCTATCCTAGACGTTGAAGACCCAATTACAGGGGAATATAACCTAGAAGTGTCTTCCCCAGGTTTGGATCGACCATTGTTTGATCTCATTCAATATCAGGCTTATGTTGGATCTATTGTTTCTCTGCGTTTGCGTGTCCCTTTTGACGGGCGTCGTAAATTTAAAGGGCAGTTAGTTGGTATCGAAAACGAAGATATCGTTATCCGTGTTGACCAAGAAGAATACCTATTGCCTATCGACTTGATTGAAAAGGCGAATGTTGTTCCACAATTTTAAAATTAACCTTGAAGAGAGGCTAAAAGGATGAGCAAAGAGATTCTTTTGGTAGTAGAAGCTGTTTCCAACGAAAAAGACGTTCCGAAACAAGTTATTTTCGAAGCTGTCGAAATTGCTTTAGCTAGTGCTGCCAAGCGTCGTTTTGAAGAAGACGCTGTTATTCGTGTTTCTATTGACCAACGTACTGGTGATTATAAAACATACCGTCAATGGGATATTGTTGCTGATGAAGATTACTCGGCACCGGCTTCTGAATTAACAATAGACGATTCTGAAGAGCAAGATCTTGGTGTCGGAATTGGTGAAGTGTACGAAGAAGAGGTCGAGTCAGAAGAGTTTGGCCGAATTGCTGCGCAAACAGCAAAACAAGTTATTGTACAAAAAGTACGCGAAGCTGAACGTGCGAAAGTGGTCGCTCGCTACGCTGAAAAAGTAGGCAAACTTGTTCACGGTCAAGTGAAGAAAGTTACGCGTGAAAGTTTGATTGTTGACCTTGGTGAAAATGCAGAAGCCGCATTACCAAAAGATCAGTTGATTTCTCGTGAAACATTCCGCATGAACGATCGAATTCGTGCTTTATTGTTAGAAATTCGTGATGATAGTCGTGGACCACAGCTAATATTGTCACGTAATTCACCTGACTTTATGATCGAGTTATTCCGTTTGGAAGTGCCAGAAATTTCTGAAGAAATGATTGAAATTCGTGGTGCTGCTCGTGATCCAGGATTGCGTGCTAAAATTGCGGTAAAAACAAATGATCGCCGTATTGATCCAATCGGTGCTTGTGTTGGTATGCGTGGTGCACGAGTACAAGCGGTTTCAAATGAAATGAACGGCGAAAGAGTGGACATCGTTCTTTGGGATGATAATCCAGCTCAACTCGTTATCAATGCAATGTCACCTGCTGAAGTTGACTCTATTGTTATTGATGAAGATGCGCATTCTATGGATGTTGCTGTTAAAAGTGACAATCTAGCGCAAGCTATTGGCCGAAATGGACAGAATGTTCGTCTAGCGTCAACATTGACCGGCTGGTCTTTGAATGTAATGACGAGCGAAGATGCTGAAGCCAAACAGCAAGAAGAGTCACAAAAACTGATCGACTTGTTTGTTGAAGGCCTAGGTATTGATGATGATTTGGCTATTCAAATGGTCGATGAGGGATTTGCTTCTTTGGAAGAAGTCGCTTACGTCCCAATGGAAGAAATGCTAGATATCGACGGATTTGATGAAGATTTAGTGAACGAATTACGTTCTCGTGCAAAAGAAGCGTTATTAAATCAAGCGCTTCAAGCTGAAGAGCAATTAGACGGTGCCAAACCTGCAGCAGACTTGCTGGAAATGGAAGGCATGGATAATCATCTTGCTCGTGTGCTTGCATCGAAAGGTGTTATCACAATGGAAGATCTTGCTGAGCAATCTGTTGACGAGTTACTTGATATCGAAGATATGACAGAAGAGCGCGCAGGAACATTGATCCTAACAGCGCGAGCACCTTGGTTTGCTGAATCTGAATAAAATCTGAGTACATAAGGGGGAACTTAATGACAGTTCAAACCGTAAAGATACTATCCGAATTGGTTAATACGCCAGTCGATAAGCTACTGGCTCAGATGAAAGATGCTGGACTTGCTCATAAGAGTGAAAGTCAAGAAGTCTCTGATATTGAAAAGCAAATACTGTTAAACTATCTGAAGCGCCAGCATGGTGAAGAAGATGATGGGGCTCAGCGCATTACATTACAGCGTAAGAAAACCAGCACCTTGTCCCGAAATGACGGTGGCAAAGCAGTAAATGTTGCTGTAAAGAAAAAACGTACTTATGTAAAACGTACTGATGGCGATGAAGAGCTTCAAAAGCAACAAGAAGCTCTTGCACAAAGTCAGGCCGAAGAACAAGTACGTATAGAGGCTGAAGAGCAGGCTCGTCTTGAAGCTGAGCGTAAGCTTGAAGCAGAAAAGGCGGCAAAAGCTAATGCTGAAGCCGAAGAAAAAGCACGTCAGGAGGCTGTGAAAAACACACCTTCAAACGCTGATGTGCAAAACGATACGGAGCAGAATGACTCCGGTATAGGAGCGGCAGAACCCGTGGAAGCACCAAAACAGCCTAAAGTGACGAAAAAAACGTCTCAACCAGCGATGGATAAAAAATCTCCTGTTGCACCGAAAGGTAAGAAAGGAGCACCTAGACAAGAGGGTGAAAATAAACCTCGAGGTCGTAACACTTCAGACAATAAGCGTTCACGCGTTAATGTGAATGGCGATGATGATTATGCTCGTCGCGGAAAGCTTGGTCGTAAGGGAAAGAAACCTACTAAACAAGAGCACGGATTTCAGCGACCGACAGTTGCTAAAATTCATGAAGTTGGGTTACCAGAAAGCATCACGGTAGCTGAGCTTGCTGAAAAAATGACGGTTAAAGCGGCTGAAGTGATCAAGGTTTTGTTTAAAATGGGCGCCATGGCGACTATAAATCAAACTATTGACCGCGATACAGCAACATTGATCGTTGAAGAAATGGGTCACACCGTTAAGTACATCGATGAAAATGCCGTTGAAAACGACATGATTGAAGCGATCGATTACGAAGGTGAAGCAATCAAACGTGCGCCTGTTGTAACGGTAATGGGTCACGTAGATCACGGTAAAACATCGCTACTTGATTACATTCGTACAACGCGTGTTGCTGCAGGCGAATCAGGTGGTATTACACAGCACATAGGTGCTTATCATGTTGAAACACCACATGGCATGGTCAGCTTCTTAGATACACCTGGACACGCAGCATTTACTTCTATGCGTGCTCGTGGTGCGAAATCTACGGATATCGTTATTCTAGTTTGTGCTGCTGATGATGGTGTTATGCCTCAAACAATAGAAGCGATTCAGCATGCTCGTGCTGCTAACGTTCCTATGGTTGTTGCCATGACTAAGATCGATAAAGAAGGCGCGGACATAGACCGTGTTAAAAACGAATTAGTTGCTCAAGAAGTAGTGCCTGAAGAGTGGGGTGGCGATACTCAATTTATCGGTGTTTCTGCTAAATCTGGTGAAGGTATCGAAGCGCTTTTAGAAGCGGTTCTATTGCAAGCTGAAGTGCTTGAACTTCAAGCCGTACCTAGTTCTCCAGGTAAGGGTGTTGTGGTTGAGTCTCGTCTTGATCGCGGTCGCGGTTCTGTTGCTACTTTGTTGGTTCAGAACGGTACTTTACGCAAAGGTGATGTTGTTTTAGCCGGTCTACAAATGGGACGTGTTCGTGCCTTATTAGACGAAAACGGTAAAGCTATTGAAAGTGCTGGTCCTTCTATTCCTGTTGAGATATTGGGTCTAGACGGCACGCCAGAAGCCGGTGAAGAATTCATCGTTGTTGCGGATGAGCGTAAAGCGCGTGAAGTCGCTAACTTCCGTCAAGGCAAATACCGCGAAGTTCGCTTTGCTCGTCAGTATTCTGCGAAACTAGAGAACTTGTTCTCTGAAATGGGTAAAGACGAAGTTCGTACGCTTAACGTTGTACTTAAAGCCGATGTGCGTGGTTCTTTGGAAGCCTTGATCAAATCATTAACTGATTTGAATACAGATGAAGTGCAAGTAAACGTTGTTTCTAGCGGCGTTGGTGGTATTACTGAAACAGATGCAACATTAGCGCTTGCTTCTGATGCGGTTATCTTTGGTTTCAATGTTCGTGCAGATACATCTGCTAAACAGTTCATTGAACGTGAAAGCATTGATCTTCGTTACTACAGCATTATTTACAACATCATTGATGATGTGAAATCAGCCTTGTCTGGTATGTTGTCACCTGATCTTCGTGAAGATATCCAGGGTACAGCAGAAGTACGTGATGTATTCCGCTCGCCTAAGTTCGGCTTGATCGCCGGCTGTATGGTTATTGAAGGTACGGTATACCGTAACAAGCAAATTCGTGTATTGCGTGATGATGTTGTTATTTACGAAGGGGAACTTGAGTCTCTTCGCCGCTTCAAAGATGTGGTTAATGAAGTCAGCAAAGGCATGGAATGTGGTATCGGTGTGAAGAACTACAACGATGTTAAGGTAGGCGATAAAATCGAGGTTTTTGAAACCGTCGAAGTTGCGCGTACTCTTTAATAGGGCAAAATCATGGCAGGCGAATTTAGTCGTACTAGTCGGATTGGTGACCAGCTCCAAAAGGAGCTGGCGTCCTTGATCCAGTTTGAAGTAAAAGACCCACGTTTAGGGTTGGTTACTATCAACGAAGTGCGTGTAGCCAAAGATTTGGGCTATGCGGACATTTATTACACTGTTTTGGGCAAAGGCGATCAGCCAGAAGTATTGGCTGAAAATCAAGAAGCGCTAGACAGTGCAAAAGGTTTCTTACGAGGCCGTTTGGCAAAAGAAGTAAAACTTCGAGTGATGCCACATTTGCGCTTCCATTATGACCAGAGTGTGGTCAATGGTTCACGAATGTCTGCTCTGATTGACGAAGTAATTCGTGATGATGAAGCAAAAAACGGTAATGAAAGCGAGTAATTGGTCGGTATGTCTAAAACAAAATGGCGTTCAGTAGACGGTATTGTACTACTGAACAAGCCCATCGGTTTAAGTTCAAATCAGGCGTTACAGCGAGTTCGTCGTTTGTACCGGGCAGCTAAAGCAGGCCATACCGGCGCTTTAGATCCATTGGCAACAGGAATGTTGCCTTTGTGTCTGGGAGAGGCGACGAAATTTTCGCAGTTCCTTTTAGACGCTGATAAGCGTTATCTAACTTGCATCCAGCTTGGTAAAAGAACCACAACGGGAGATCGTGAAGGCGATGTTCTGACCGATGAGCCGATTCCGGATTTAACGGAAGAGGCGATTGAGTCTGTACTGGATCGTTTTCGTGGTGATATAGAACAAATTCCCCCAATGTATTCTGCGCTAAAGCACGAAGGCAAACCTTTGTATGAATACGCTCGCAAAGGCATTGTCATCGAACGCAAACGTAGGCAAGTGACTATCTCTGATCTGACCTTAGTGTCAAGAACAGAGGATTCGCTGACCTTGGATATTCAGTGTTCTAAAGGGACCTATATTAGAACGATTGGCGAAGACATTGGTGAAGCGTTAGGTTGTGGCGCGCACTTGAAGTCTTTGCATCGCATTTCAACGGCGGGATATTCCCCAGAAGGAATGTTAACCCTTGAAGAGTTTGAGGCGATTGCAGAGCAGGGTGAAGCCGCGCTTGATGCTTGCTTGATGCCAATGGATTCGGCAGTTGAGTACTTAGAACGCATAGAGCTACCTACCCTTGATACGAAGGACATGTTGTTCGGCCGTACTGTTTCTAGCCCTATCTCATTAGAGGAAGGTAGCCTGGTGAGACTCTACGATCAGGACAGTCAAGATTTCCTTGGATTGGGTAAAATCAAAGAGACAAATATTCGCCCACAGCGTCTATTAAATACCAGCGAGAGCGCGAATAAATAGCAGTGAGTTCTGCTAAAAAGAGTGTTAAACTTGCTGGCTATAGGGTAACTGAAAATATGCTCGGCTTCCCTTTATTTTTTATAGCATATTAATTTGGAGTTATAGATTATGGCATTAACTGCAGTATCAAAAGCAGCATTGGTTAAAGAGTTTCAAGTAGCGGAAGGCGACACTGGTTCTCCTGAAGTTCAAGTAGCATTGTTGACTAAGAACATCGAAAGTCTTCAAGGTCATTTTAAAACTCATATCCATGACCACCATTCTCGTCGCGGTCTAATTCGCATGGTAAACCAACGTCGTAAATTGTTGGATTACCTTAAGCGTAAAGACGCTGCACGTTACACTAGTTTGATCAAAAAACTAGGTCTGCGTCGCTAAGACTGAGGAAGGGCCATAAGTTATTATGGCCCTTTTTTTATTGGTCTCCCAAGGGACAGCCTGTACTTCATATGTGTTTTTCTTGTAATAAGAAAACAAGATGACAAGAGTGCATATGAGTACTGGCTTTAAAAGAAGATCTTTGGGAGAGAGTAATTTTTTTAATGAAAAGGAATACGTGTGAGTATTACGACAAAAACTTTCCAGTTCGGTAACGATACCGTAACACTAGAAACAGGCCGCATTGCTCGTCAAGCAACCGGTGCGGTTCTTTGTACGATTGGTGATGCACAAGTTTTAGCCACTGTTGTTGGTTCAAAATCTGCTAAACCAGGTCAAGACTTTTTTCCATTGTCTGTTCATTACCAAGAGCGTGCTTACGCGGTTGGTAAAATCCCAGGTGGCTTCCTAAAACGTGAAGGTCGTCCTTCTGAAAAAGAAACACTGACTTCTCGTCTAATTGACCGTCCTATTCGTCCATTGTTTCCTAAAGGTTACATGAATGAAGTTCAGGTCGTTTGTATGGTTATGTCTACAAACACTAACTTAGACGCTGATATTGCGGCTATGTTAGCAACTTCTGCTGCATTGACTATTTCTGGTATTCCATTTAATGGTCCAATTGGTGCTGCTCGTGTTGGTTTTAACGACGAGTCTGGTTACATTCTAAATCCTAGCTACTCTGATCTAGATGGCTCTTTGTTAGACATGGTTGTTGCTGGTACTAAAGACGCCGTGCTAATGGTTGAGTCTGAAGCGCAGGAGCTTACAGAAGACGAAATGCTAGGTGCGGTCCTTTATGCTCATAAAGAAATGCAATCTGCTATTTCTGCTATCACTGAATTCGCAGCTGAGTGTGCTAAACCTCGCTGGGATTGGGAAGCTGAAGCAGTAAGTGCTACTTTAACTGACGCTCTAGCAACTGGTTATGCTGCTCAAGTTGAAGAAGCATATGGTATCAGTGAGAAAATGGCGCGCTACGCTAAACTTGGTGAAGTACGTGCCGCTGCAGTCGCTGCATTGGTTACTGAAGAAGGTGAGTTCTCTGAAGCTGATGTGACAGGCGCTTTCTCTAAACTTGAAAAACGCACTGTTCGCCGTCGTGTTATCGATGGCCAGCCACGTATCGATGGTCGTGACAACAAAACAGTTCGTCCAATCAACGTTGAAGTTGGCTTATTGAGCAAAACTCACGGTTCTGCTTTGTTTACACGTGGTGAGACTCAAGCTATCGCAACTTGTACTCTGGGTACAAGCCGTGATGCGCAAATGTCTGATGGTCTGGCTGGTGAAAGTAAAGACAGCTTCATGCTACATTACAACTTCCCTCCATACTCTGTAGGTGAATGTGGTCGTATGGGCGGCGTTGGTCGTCGTGAAATCGGTCACGGTCGTCTAGCGCGTCGTGGTGTTCAAGCGGTATTGCCTTCTGAAGATGAATTCCCATATACAATTCGTATCGTGTCTGAGATCACTGAATCAAACGGTTCAAGCTCAATGGCTTCTGTTTGTGGTGCGTCTTTGTCTATGATGGATGCAGGTGTTCCTCTTAAAGCACCGGTTGCTGGTATTGCCATGGGCCTTATCAAAGAAGACGACGGTTTTGCTGTATTGACTGATATCTTGGGTGACGAAGATCATCTTGGTGATATGGACTTTAAAGTAGCAGGTACTGAAGAAGGTATCACAGCGCTTCAAATGGACATCAAGATCGAAGGTATCAATGAAGAAATCATGGATATCGCATTAACTCAAGCAATGGAAGCGCGTAAACATATTTTGCGTGAAATGGCTGTTGTTATTGGTTATGCACGTCCTGAAGTTTCTCCAAATGCGCCATCTATGGCAACGATCAAAATCGATCCTGAGAAAATCCGTGATGTAATCGGTAAAGGTGGTGCGATGATTCGTTCCATTACTGAGCAAACTGGTGCTTCTATTGATCTAGATGATGACGGTACTGTTCGTATTTATGCTGCAGATAAAGCGGCTTCCGATGCGGCTTTGTTGAAAATTCATGAAATCACTGCAGAAGCAGAAATCGAAAAGCTTTACAAAGGTAAAGTAGTTCGTCTTGCTGAGTTCGGTGCGTTTGTTAATATTCTACCAGGCAAAGATGGTTTGGTTCATATCTCTCAGATCGCTGAAGAACGCATCCGTGCTGTTTCAGACTTCTTGTCTGAAGGTCAGGATGTGATCGTTAAGGTACTAGACGTCGATGCGCGTGGCCGTATTAAACTGTCTATGAAAGATGTAACAGAAGAAGATAAAGCGAACTTTACTGAATAAGTAAGCGTTTTAATAATCTTTTAAAAAGGTACCTCAGGGTACCTTTTTTGTTTTTATAGTATGAATTCGGCTACTATAAAATTAGTTTTAATTATTTTAGTTGAGAGTGAGGTTACGATGAAATTTAAATTACTTGGTGTTGCGGCTGCCGCGTTACTACTAGCTGCCTGTAGTTCAAAAGAAATTCTTACCCAAGCTGAACCTGTTCCGGACTGTATGTTTGCAGATGGATCAAATAAAGAAGCTCCTCAGTGGGTTTGTGGTTCTCCTGTTGAAGGGGTTGAGCTTTCTGCTGTTGGTTACAGTGAAAAATCAGCAGCGGGTCCAAACTATATGAAACAAATGGCAGCGACAGCAGCACGAGTCGAATTAGCGCAAGTGCTTAGCTTAAACCTACAAAATATGGTTAAGCAATACGTAGAAACAACGGGTGCTGGAGATGCTGAAAGTGTTGATCGTGTGAATAGTGTGGTAACTAAGCAAGTAACCGAACAAACATTAGTAGGTTCACGCGTATTACGTCAGTTACCAACACCGAATGGTGGTTTGGTTGTTTTGGTTGGTTTAGATCCAAAGCAAACAGAAAGTATTTCAGAGGATATCTTGCGAACCTCAATGAAGAATAATCAGGCGATCTATCAGAAGCTAGAGTCGAAAAAAAGTTTTGATGAGCTAGCGGCTGAGATTGCCAAGCAAAAAGCTCAATAGGTAATAGATAAAGGGAAAGTAATTTGTACTTTCCCTTTATTATGTACTGAATCACTATTGGGTATTATTTACTGGGAATCTTCAGAAAAAATTGGGGTTGGCTTTTTATTTTCATCTACCGCCACAAAGTTAAAGTGACCTGTAATGGCTTTGGCGCGTTTATCGCAATCTAACTCTTCTAGAAAAATATTCACTTCTACTTTTAACGATGTTCTACCAACTTTTACAACACGAGCAACCAGTTCAATCAAAATGCCACAAGGAATAGGATGAGTGAAATTTATTTGTTCGGTAGAAATAGTGACTAATGGTTTTCTGGCAAATCGAGTTGCGGCAATATAGGCAATTTCATCCATCCATTTTAATGCGATACCGCCAAATAACGTGTCATAGTGGTTGGTCGTGGCAGGGAACACCATTTTGGCAACACGTGTCTCGGAAATATCTTCTCGTTTTTGGATAAGTAGTTTATTCATGTTGATTCGTTTTTTTCCTAAGATAATAGGGGGTGTAATCAGCCTTGCAATACTTACTAGTTGTACTTCTTTGTATCAGCCAGAGCAAGTGTTATCCGATTATACCGAAGGTTTGTCTCGATCACGATTTGTATCAGTCGAGGTGCCTAAATTTGTCTCTCCAGCATTATATCCACCTTTACAACAGAGGCAAAAAGCCTTATCAGTTTACGATATTAGTCTGCTTGATTTTTTGTCGTTACAGCAGTGTGATGTAGGGTTTTTGGTAGGTAAAAAAAATAGTGTTCTAGGTCGTGTTATGCCAAATAGTCAGCGCTTTCTTTATGAAATAGAGATTGTTCGTGCCATTGAAAATTGTCATATCGCGGATAAAGAATTGGTAGAGGCTTTGTCTCATGTTGCAGCTGTTAAGCGGCGTGAGCTGTCGATCGCATTTGCTAATGCTGTATTTAATGGTAATGAAGCGAGTGAGTTTTTTAGTCTTTCTAATGGCTTTCTTCCAATGGAGAATAGCATAGAAAATTATCAGCCATTATTGGCTTCTTTACGTAGTTTAAAAAATATAGGGCAGAATTTAACACTATTGCCGCACCTTAAAGGAGAGACCTTTGAAAATAATCTTAAGGCTCTTGCGGATAGTGAGTACGCCGGTCAATTGCTTTATAGTCTAGCGCAATTGACGCGCTACTTAAATGCCGTATCAGTCAGTATAGAAAGTCTTAAGGCCGATATTTGCGGGCCTTCTGCTATTTTTCTACAGCAACAGTTTAAACAGCATTACGTTAAAATTATTCAGCCTTATATGGCAAAAATTAATAGTAGTGCGTATCAAGTATTACCGATAATTGAGGATATCTCCGTTTCTAGTGCACCGCTATCTGAGGTATTAAGAGAATATTTGAGTAGTTTATCGTTGAGTCAGCGTGGCGGCTTATGGAACCTTTATCAAGATGCATCGCAACGTCATGCGAAGGCGTGGAGCCAGTTATTTAAGCGTTGTGGAATGCCATTAATAGAGCATTCTTAATGATAGATAGATTAAGCATGTATACTAATTTGGCTTTCTAGTGCTTCTACAGCGTTATAGTGAAATGGCATACCTTGAGCAAGAGGTTCTTCGTTTAGTGCCTTTAATAGAGCGATATTGGCCGTTGGATTTTCTACTATGCTATTAGAGAACTGTATTGGCCTTATTAGTGCGTGTGGCTCATGTTGAACACGAGTGTCAGGCATATCTATAATAGCTGGACCAGGTTGGCTGAATAGACTCATTAATAAGGCGAATTGCGCATTACCAGAAACCGGCTTTCCTGCAGTTGTACTTTGGGTAAGCTGTGTCTGGACGACGTCTCTAATGTTCATTCTAGATACTCACTATTATCGATAATATATTTATCGGCTAGTGGCGCAAATAGATTAGATAAAAAGGTATCTTTTTATTGTTCTTGGCTAGGTTTATGTAATTGAGGTAAGCCTCAGGATTTTTTAGGTATAAGAAAATAGTAGATTATGACAATGCTTTAGTTCAGCTTAATGTTATTTATAGCTCAAACGATGGAAGCATCGTACTATAGATAAATCACTTTTTTACGATAATTATAGCTTTTTATATGTCGCCACAGGGCGGTTGGGACATTTGATGCATGCATGATATTAACGAACTGATAGAAAATGTGAGACATAATGAGAAAATAGCGCTTAAGTTTTTTGAAATTGAACGCTGTATCTTGTCTATCGGCCGTTGTGATCAATTTGTTTCTACTTTAACTAAGGAAGTTCAAAAGCAGTTTAGTGTTCCCTATGTTTGGGTAAACCTTATAAATGAAGCGCCTTTGTCTCATCTTATAGACACGCTTGAAAAAAAATCAGACTTGAAGGATCGTGTTCTTTTCACTGCTCGTCACGTCATGATTGACCTTATTAAATCTAGTCATAAAACAGTACTGATGAATAACGATCTTGTGAAGTGTAAGAGTGTTATTCCTACTGTGTATCGAAATATCATCTCGTCAGTGGCTATATCCCCATTAACCATCGACGGTGAATTAGTTGGCTTGTTTTGTCAGGCAGATTCCAATAGTAGTCGCTATGACCCTGTCACGAAAGACACTTTTTTGTTGGATCAATTGGCGATAAAAATCTCGATTTGTTTGAGCAATGTAACTGCACGTGAAAAGTTAGAATATTTAGCCACCCGAGATCCTTTAACTGGTTTACTAAACCGTCGACAATTAGAGCTTATGTTAGATCGAGAGTTTGCTCGTTCTAAACAGCAGGGGCGTGATTTAACTGTTGTGTTTATTGATTGTGATGCATTCAAGTCTATCAATGACACGCTTGGTCACAATTGCGGTGATGAAGTGTTAGAGTATATAGCTAAGCGCTTATTAAAATATGTGCATAAGCAAGGTTTAGCTTTTCGTTTTGCGGGCGATGAATTTGTTTTTGTGGCGCCGGGTAAAAGCTATGATGAAGCGCTTTTGATAGCGGAATCCATTCATGATTACCTACAATCAAACCCATTAAAATACAAATCTAACTTGGTTCCTATTACGATTAGTTATGGGGGAGCGAGTGTTATTAGTGATACACCTACGAGTTACAAGCATCTGCTAAAGTTAGCAGATGAACGTCTTTATGATTATAAGAATAATCGAAAAAGATCAATTCCAACAAAAGTGTTTAAATTTTTAAATCGAATGAAATGAGTGTAATTTTATTACATTCCATTCCGTGTAAATTCTATATATCAGTGTTTTTCAAGGTTATTTTGTTATAAAATTTCACAAATACGATAGGGTGCTTTTATGTCCCACGCTTTGATCGCCGATTTAGGTGGCACCAATGCTCGATTTGCTCTGGTCCCAATACACGAATACATTCCTCAAGAAGTGCGTGTATTTGCTTGTAAAGACTATGGCTGTTTTTTTGATACTGTATCGGATTACATCAATCACTGTAGTGTCGATATGAAAAATATTGATGCCATAGTGCTGGCTATTGCGGGACCTGTAGATCTTCCTGTTATACGTTTTTCTAATAATTCATGGCAGTTTACACGTGATGATGTGCAAGCTTACTTCGGCGAAGATAAAGTCATTGCGCTCTTGAATGATTTTGATGCAGTTGGCCATTGTTTAAAGGTTCTTACGCCTGATGATGTCATTGTTGTTGGTGATAAATCTGACATAGAACCGAAAGGGGTTGCGTGGGTTATTGGTGCTGGTACTGGTCTTGGTGTAGCGTGTGTCGTCCCTCAAGATGTAGGTCCTAACATTGTTTTGTCAGGAGAGGGAGGGCATGTTGATTTGGCGACTTGCAATCAGCAAGAAGATGCTATTTTGCATTTTTTACGAGTTCGCTATAAACGAGTCTCGGCAGAGCGTGTATTGTCTGGCGCAGGGTTGGAAAATATTTATGAAGCACTTGCTTTTCAACGTGGTATTAAGCGCCGTTTAAATGCTCCTGACATTGGCGATGCTTTATTATCCGGTGATGATCCTATTGCAATAGCTGCATTGGAACAGTTTTTTGTGTTTTTGGGCCGAGTGATTGGCGATCTTGTGTTATCGGTGGAGTCCCGAGGTGGGGTGTATATTGCCGGTGGAATTGTTCCGCGTTATTTAAATGAAATTCTAAAAAGTGGCTTTCGCGATGCAATGCAAGAAAAAGGTCGTATGAAAGAGTTTGTTTCGCCAATTCCGACCTTTATTGTTATGTCGGAATTTCCTGGGCTTATGGGGTGCGCTTGTTACGCATCTCACCTTATTTCAAAAGCCTAGATTAGTGGGAGAATAAAGAGTATGAAGGCAAGTTTGAAAGCCTGTGATGTAGTGATTTTCGGTGGTGGTGGTGATCTTGCTATGCGCAAGCTATTACCTGCGTTGTATCATCTTGAAATGGATGGGTTATTGGCATCAACAACACGAATTATTGGCGCTTCTCGCCGTGAGATGAGTGCGGCAGATTACCAGCAGAAAGTTCGATCAGCATTAGATGAGTTTGTTCCCGCTAGTATTGGTGATGATAAAACTTGGACTCAATTTAAGCAGCGATTAAGTTATGTTTCTGTTGACGCACAGAAAGAGTCAGACTTCTCCCGTTTAAATGACGACAAGGTAGGTGGGGAGGAGAGAGATGTTGTTTTTTATCTAGCAACATCGCCTAGCTTATTTGGTTTTATTTGTTCTTCGTTGGCAGAGCATGGGTTAAATAAAGAGCGTATGCGTGTTGTGTTAGAGAAGCCTTTAGGGCGTGACCTCGCCTCTTCTCGTGCAATAAACAATGAGGTAATGGAAAACTTTACTGAGCAGCAAGTTTTTCGTATTGATCATTATCTTGGTAAAGAGACGGTTCAAAACCTGTTGGCCATTCGCTTTGGTAATACTTTGTTTGAGCCTCTCTGGGACAGTGCACATATTGATAATGTGCAGATTACCGTATCTGAAACTGTTGGCGTTGAGGGTCGTTGGGGTTATTACGATGATGCCGGTGCGATGCGTGACATGGTGCAAAATCATATTATTCAATTATTATGCCTTGTTGCTATGGAACCTCCAGGTCGAATGGACGCAGATTCTGTACGTGATGAAAAAATTAAAGTATTGAAAGCCTTACGCCCTATAGAAGGTGCGAATGCCTACACGAAAACAGTACGTGGACAATACGCCAAAGGGGTTATCAAAGGAAAAGCGGTAACCGGTTATTTTGATGAAGAAGATAGTAATCCTGAGTCTCGTACCGAAACGTTTGTCGCTTTACGAGCAGATATTGATAACTGGCGCTGGGCTGGCGTACCTTTTTATCTAAGAACGGGTAAGCGTCTTGGCCAGCGTTATTCAGAGATTGTCATTCAATATAAAGCAGTGCCACATAGTATTTTTAGTGATGAAAGTAATCGACAGCTACAGCGTAACCAGTTGGTTATTCGACTTCAGCCTGAAGAAAAAATCTCTTTGACTGTAATGAATAAAGTGCCTGGTGCGAGTGAGGGAATGAACCTACAGCCGGTAGATTTGAATTTAAGTTTGACTGAGGCATTTCATAACAAGCGTAGCCCAGAAGCTTATGAGCGTTTATTACTGGATGTTATGCATAATGATGCCACTTTATTTATGCGTTATGACGAAGTAGAGGCTGCTTGGAAATGGGTTGATGGCATTATGTCAGCTTGGAATCAGACAAGTGAGCGTCCGAAAGAATATGCATCGGGTTCTTGGGGCCCTGCGGCCTCAATGGCGTTACCAATTAAAGATGGCCGTAACTGGCACGATTATTAAGTTTAAAAGGAATAAATCATGACAACTTCATTAACTGCTGCAGAAGTAATGGCAGCAACACCTGTTGTTCCTGTTATTGTCGTAGATAATGTGGAGCAGGCTGTTGCTCTTGGTAAAGCTTTAGTGGCTGGTGGTGTGCCTGTTCTTGAGGTGACTTTACGAACAACTGCTGCGCTTGAGGCTATCTCAGCGTTGCGTAAAGCGGTTCCGGATGCAATTGTTGGCGCTGGTACCGTGTGCTCTCGTGCGCAATATATTCAAGCTGTAGAGGCTGGTTCTCAGTTTATTATTAGTCCGGGTATGACGACTGATTTACTGGCAGTCGGAAAAGAATATGACATTCCCTATTTACCTGCAGTGGCTACTATCTCAGATATTTTATTAGGGATGGAGTATGGCTATGACCATTTTAAGTTCTTTCCAGCAGAAGTGAATGGCGGTGTGAAGGCATTGAAAGCATTTGGTGGCCCTTTACCGCATATTAAATTTTGTCCAACAGGTGGTATTGGCGCAAATAATTTTCGTGAATATCTGGCCTTGCCAAACGTACTGTGTGTTGGTGGTTCTTGGATTGTGCCTACTGATTTAGTCAAAGCAGGTAAATGGGCTGATATTACTGAGTTGGCAAAATCAGTTAGTCAATAAGTGAGAAGCCTCAGTAATAGAGAATAAAAAAGGGAAGGCAAATAGCTTTCCCTTTTTGTATTGTGTCTTTGAGATTTAAAGGTTTTCTTCAGCAAACTCCGCTAAACGGCTGCGTTCTATTCCATTTACGTGCATAACGCTGGCGTATTTAAAGGATTTACATTTTTCAACGAGATAGGTTAATCCTGATGTGAGCGGTGTAATGTATTTGTTATCGATTTGTGCAAGGTTGCCAAGCACAATGATTTTAGAATTACTACCAACTCTAGTGACAATAGATTTTAGTTGAAACTGTGTTAGTCCTTGTGCTTCATCAATAATAATTAATGCGTTATTAAATGAGCGTCCACGCATGAAATTAAGAGACTTGAATTGGATGTTGGCTTTTTGTTTGACGTAATCAATACTGCTGTAGGCATGCTCATCGGCTCCGTGTAATATTTCTAAATTATCATCAAATGCTGCTAGCCAAGGAGCCATTTTTTCTTCTTCTGTACCGGGTAAAAAGCCAATATCCTCTGCCATTAGTGGTGTGGATCGAGCAACGATAATTTTATTGAAGCGTTTTTCTTCCATAGTGACTTGTAGACCGTATGCAAGAGCGAGTAAGGTCTTACCGGAACCCGCAGGCCCTGTCATAATCATTAGATCTGAATTGTCATGACGTAGTAGATAAAAAGCCATTGCTTGTTCTAGGTTGCGAGGTTTAATTCCCCAGAAACTTTGATGCATGATATTTTGTCTGTTGATATCGAGTAAATAAATATATTCGCTATCAATATTAACGACAAATCCGACAAATTCTTCATCATCAATGATAAACATATTTAGATATAAGGTAGGGAGTTTATTTTTTTCTATCAGGTGAACTGTGTGTCGACCATGGGATTCAGTACGTACACTGTCTACAGTTAACCAAAAGCTATTAGGAAACTGTAGGTAGCCTTTACTCATAAGATCTACGTCATCTAAGACTCTGTCTTTTCTATAGTCTTCAACTCTCTCTAAGCCGGAGCCTTTGGCTTTTATGCGCATATTAATGTCTTTCGTTACTAAGCATACTGCAGCAGCAGGGTTGGTGGCTTGTAAGCTAAGAGCGACATTAATAATTCTATTGTCATTTGCGTGGTCGTGATTGCCATTAAGAAAAGGTATGTTATTAGTGTTGGTTATTTTCTGATCAGGAAAGATTGCTAGTGAGCCTTCAATCTCTATAGGTGATTCATTATTATCTAGTGTATGTGGTGTGCTTATAGGGACGCCACTTTGGAGTTCTTTTGGTGATGCGTCATCGACTATTTTATCTATAGTATTGATTGCAAGACGCGCCTCTCTACTGACATCTTTGTCTCTCCTATCTTTAATAACGTCTAATTCCTCTAGCACTGTCATAGGAATAACGACTTTGTGCTCAGCAAAAGCATATATAGCTAAAGGATCATGAAGTAGTACATTTGTGTCTAGGACGTAAATTTTTTTCATACAGCATTACTCCTTTGGAACAAAAAAATATTTTTTAAGATGTATTGTTAGCTGAAGTTGTGTGGATGTAATAGAAAAAATCGGGAAGTACTGAGGTAAAAATAGAGATAGATACTTTATAGAAAAGTACCCTTTAAGGTATGTTGTTGAGCGTTTTCCTAAGTGAAAAACGATCAGTAAAATGTCGTGTCTATTATCACGAGAAAATCTTTGCAAACTGAATACCACTGCTGGTTGCTAGATTGTATTTTCAGTGTATGACAGTTTTATCGAAGATGCTTTCTTTATTTATGGTTAATTTAATTGAAAAAAAAGGCCGTTGAGTCTATTCAACAGCCTTTTAATAGTTTGCTAAGACAATTACTTATTCATCTAGGAAGCTTCTCAAGTGCTCTGAGCGGCTTGGATGGCGAAGTTTGCGTAATGCTTTTGCTTCAATTTGACGAATACGCTCGCGAGTAACGTCAAATTGTTTACCAACCTCTTCAAGAGTGTGGTCAGTGTTCATGTCGATACCAAATCGCATACGTAGTACTTTGGCTTCACGTGCTGTTAGGCCTGCAAGTACGGTAGTCGTTGACTCACGTAACCCTTCAATCGTTGCGGTATCAATCGGCGATTCAGCACCATCGTCTTGAATGAAATCACCTAGATGAGAGTCTTCATCATCACCAATAGGTGTTTCCATTGAAATAGGTTCTTTGGCAATTTTTAGTACTTTTCGAATCTTGTCTTCCGGCATATCCATTCGAGCAGCAAGCTCTTCAGGAGTTGCTTCACGACCCATTTCTTGAAGCATCTGACGAGAGATACGATTCAGTTTATTAATGGTTTCGATCATGTGTACAGGAATACGAATAGTGCGAGCTTGGTCGGCAATTGAGCGAGTGATTGCTTGTCGAATCCACCAAGTAGCATAAGTCGAGAACTTATAACCACGACGGTATTCAAACTTATCAACGGCTTTCATTAGACCAATATTGCCTTCTTGGATCAAATCCAAGAATTGTAGACCACGGTTTGTATATTTTTTCGCAATCGAGATAACTAAGCGTAAGTTGGCTTCTACCATTTCTTTCTTAGCACGACGAGAGCGCGTTTCCCCAATAGAAATACGTCGATTGATTTCTTTTAGTTGAGCAATCGTTAAGCTAGTTTCTTTGGCAACCGTTCGTAGTTTACGCTGACTGCGCATAAACTCAGCTTCATTTTCTTCTAGGCCTGCTGCATAGCTAGCGCCAGAAGCAATTTCTTCTTGTAGCCAAGTTGCATTTGTCTCATTACTAGGGAAGCGTTTCAAGAACTCAGTTCTAGGCATACCCGCTTTGCGAACACACACTTGCATAATTAAACGTTCTTGTTCACGAACTTTATCCATACGTGAGCGAACTCGATAAACGAGTTCATCAAATATTTTTGGCACAAGCTTAATAGGAGCGAAACTAATGCTGAGTTCTTCTTGCTTACTCTTAACAACAGGGTCTTGTCTGTCTCGAGTCTCTAGCAATACTTTAAGCTCTTCGTAAATTCGAGAAATTTCTTTGAAGCGTAGAGCTGTTTCTTCTGGATCTGGGCCGTTATCTGTCTCTTCTTCTTCTTCGTCATCATCGGAATCATCAGAATCGTTATCAGAATCAGTGTTTTCTTCTTCAGCAGGCGTTTCTTCTAATAGTTCTTCGAAAATAGGTTCTTCGCCATCACCATCAATGAAGCCACTAAAGATATCGCTTAGGCGACCTTCTTCTTCTTTTACTCTAGCGTAAGTATCTAGTAATACGTCAACGGCGCCAGGGAAATAAGAAACGGCGGCCATGACTTCTCGTGTACCTTCTTCGATACGTTTCGCGATGGCTATTTCACCTGCGCGGGTCAGTAGTTCGACTGTTCCCATTTCGCGCATATACATACGGACAGGATCTGTAGTACGAGTTACATCGCCTTCTACAGCGGCCAATGCGGCAGCGGCTTCTTCAGCGGCAGCTTCATCGGTCGAATCACCTTCTTCCATCAGAAGGCTATCTTTATCTGGAGCAACCTCTGAAACCGTAATCCCCATGTCATTGATCATGGCGATGATTTCTTCTACTTGCTCTGGGTCAGAAAGGTCATCAGGAAGGTGATCATTTACTTCTGCGTAGGTTAAGTAACCTTGTTCTTTACCTTTAGCGATCAGCTCTTTGAGACGCGACTGTTGAGTGTCTGGCATTCGACAACCTATCGTTAGAAATTCGTTTGGGAGTTTACAAGCAGCGGATTATAACAAAATCAATCGCTTTTATCCATATATTCGTCTTTTTTTTGAACGAATGTTAGGTAATAATCACAACTTTTTTCGTCGTATTTGTTCTATTCGATTTCGCCAATCTTGCTTTTCTTGTTCTGTATTTATGGATTCACTTGTGGTGTTTTTCAAGGACTCCATACCAAGATTTTTTTCTAGCTTAGCGATTACGTCGATTACCTCTTGTTGTGGGTGAGGTAATTTTAGCTGAATAGGGGCATCTTTATGATTAAGTAGGCGATAAATTGCTGAGGCAATTGCTGGATCATTTAGATCAATAAGTAGATGTCCAATATTTTTAGAGGGCTGTTTATAAAAATAGCGCCACACTTTGCATAGGACCTGTAGGTCGCCTTCGGCTTTGTTCACGATAGGGTCGGGAATGTCTATGTCTTTGGCTATTTGAGGGTGTAGCAAAAGGCATAAGCATGCTTTGCATAGGCTATTTAGGCTTGGTGGGGCTGGGGGAAGATTAGGTTCGTCATATTTAAACATGCCTTTTTTAAATGGCTTTTTAAATGATGATTTTTTTTGTGGACTATAGTCTATTTGAGGTTCGGCGGGTTGATAGTCATCGTATTCGCCATAAGACGGTGCCATTTCATAATGACTTAAGTCTGTCGTATTGTCTTGGTTGTAAGGGGTTGATGCACTGGATGTGTTTTGTGTGTTGACGTTCGTTGTATGCGGCTGTGCGGCGTTGTT
This sequence comes from Marinomonas sp., assembly GCA_052107635.1. Lineage (GTDB taxonomy): Bacteria > Pseudomonadota > Gammaproteobacteria > Pseudomonadales > Marinomonadaceae > Marinomonas. The sequence continues at coordinate 108,621 of JBQEFB010000006.1, forward strand.
GCGTGTTTTGATATTTGTATTGCTTAGTGTTTCGCTATCAATGCCGGATTGCTCACTGAGTTGACGGATGAGTACTGATCGGAATGTTAGTTCTTTAGGAATTTGTTGGATAAGCCCCATTGCGTTGCGAGTAAATTGCGCTTCACCTTCTTCGTCGCCTAGCGTGACTTGATTTCTGGCGTGATCAAATAGTACATGAGAAAGAGAGGATGCGTCAGTTAGTCGATTATTAAAGGCTTCTTTACCTTCTTTCCTTACTAATGAATCGGGATCTTCGCCTTCGGGTAAAAAGAGAAAGCGTATTTGTTTCTCGTCCTGCATGACGGGTAGTGCGGCTTCAAGGCCACGAATGGCGGCTGATCGGCCAGCTTTATCGCCATCAAAACAAAGTATGACTTTGCTAACCAGTTTAAATAGTTTACGAATGTGCTGGCTGTTAACAGAGGTACCCAATGTGGCTACCGCATTCGTGATGCCGTGTTGGGCTAGAACGATGACATCCATATAGCCTTCAACAACAATTATTTGATCAAGTACAGGTGTATTTTGTTTAGCTTCAAAAAGCCCGTACAGTTCTTGGCTTTTTTGAAAAACCGGTGTCTCTGGGGAGTTTAAATACTTGGGTTTTTCATCGCCAAAGGCGCGTCCACCAAAAGCAATAACGCGACCACGAGAGTCGCGGATAGGAAAGATGATGCGATCACGAAAACGATCGTAATAATGACCTGGTTGATCTTTTTTCTCGATTAACATGCCGCCATGAAGCAGTTGTTCTTGGCTTTCGGCTCGAGTGCCGATGCGTTTTAGCAGGTTGTCCCAGCCTGGTGGAGCAAATCCTAAGCCAAAAATTTTAGCTATTTGTCCTGACAAACCTCGATCTTTCGATAAGTAGTCAGTCGCTTTTTTCTTTTCGGCATGCTGGGTGAGTTGTTCTTGGTAAAACTGTGAGCTTTCAGAAAGTCGCTTAAGAAGTTCAGCATTTTGCTCGTAGCGATCGGGGGCGCTTTGATCTCGTGGTACTTCCATGCCCGCGTCTTTAGCGAGCATTTCAATGGCATCGACAAAGTCTAAATGATCGTGTTCCATAACGAAGGAAATTGCGTTACCACCTGCGCCACAGCCAAAACAATAATAGAATTGTTTATTTGGATTGAGGCTAAAGGAAGGGCTTTTTTCGTTATGAAAAGGACAAAGTGCACTGTAATTCTGTCCTGTTTTCTTTAGGCTAATGCGGGACGAAACAACATCGGTTAAGTCGGTTCGAGCAAGTAGCTCGTCAATAAACTGATCTGGAATGCGTCCCGCCATAACGTTAGCCTAGTTGTGCTTTAACTTGTTTACTGATGGTTGCCATGTCCGCGCGACCCTGTACTTGCGGTTTAACAATGGCCATTACTGCACCCATTTGTTGCATGGAGCTAGCGCCGGTTTCTTCAATCGCAGCTTTGACTATCGCACCTACTTCATCATCGGTTAGTGGTGTAGGTAAAAATTCACTGATGATTTTCATTTCGTTGTGTTCTATTTCTGCTAGGTCTTCACGACCAGCAGCAATAAATTGTTGGTGTGAGTCTTTGCGTTGCTTGTTCATTTTATCTAGAACAGCTAAGACACGAGTATCGTCGAGTTCTATTCGCTCATCAATTTCGATTTTTTTACATTCTGAAAGAATAGTTCGAATAGTTGTAACGCGTAGCTTATCTTTTGCACGCATAGCGTCTTTAATAGTTTCTGAAATAAACTTTTTCAATTCTGACATGAGGTCCTCTCTAAATTATAAACAAAAAAAACGGCTAGTTTATTAACTAGCCGTTTTTTATAAGCCTAAAAGCAAGAAGCGTCTAGGTAAACATTCATACGTAAGTAAATTGCCAAGCGGCAGATTGACCTAGTACAAGCGTTGGAATTTTTTCTGCTCACGAGAAACTTTCTTAGCATGGCGTTTTACGGCAGCAGCAGCGGCACGTTTGCGAAGAGTTGTTGGTTTTTCGTAGCATTCACGACGACGAACTTCTGCCAAAACACCTGCTTTTTCACAAGAGCGTTTGAAGCGACGTAGAGCGATGTCGAATGGTTCGTTATCTTTTACTTTTACAGCTGGCATGTTATTACCTTTAATAATGTTTTTTTAAGTTTAAGTATTCACAAAAACGGCGTGAATCATACCCGTATTTAGTGGGCTTTCAAAGCGCGCTTTTGTTGAACAGAGTAGATCATCTATCAAGACGATCGATTTTTCTAACTCTGAACAGACTGATGTCGCGTCTGTAACTGTTAATATTTTACCAAGAGTTGTGTTTGGTCCGCCATATCGCTTACTTTTAAGCTATGTGCCAAACGAGAAAAATCACCTGCCTTTTAATTTAAACATTGAAAACGCGCATATTATAAATGTTTTTACAAGACCTGTCTAATCTGTTTTGTAGTCTGCCTCCCTTTCGATAGATGAGTTACAATGCTGGTAAATAAATTAATGAGATGGTGAGAATGAAAGTATTGGGTTTGGAAACATCTTGTGATGAGACGGGCATTGCTATTTACGATACAGAAAATGGTTTATTAGCTCATAAAATTTATTCTCAAATTGCTCAACATGCAGAATATGGTGGTGTTGTTCCTGAATTGGCATCGCGAGATCATGTTCGTAAAACACTACCTTTGATCGATGAGGTCTTGCTTGAAGCTGGCATCTCTAAAAACGAGTTAGATGCAATTGCTTATACCAGTGGTCCAGGATTGGTTGGTGCGTTAATGGCTGGAGCAACGATAGGCCGTTCTTTAGCGTATTCGTTGAATATCCCAGCACTGGGTGTGCATCATATGGAAGGGCATTTGTTAGCGCCTATGTTAGAAGAAAGTCAGCCAGCTATGCCATTCATTGCATTACTTGTTTCTGGCGGACATACGCAGTTAGTACGAGTAGATGGTATTGGTGAATATCGTCTATTGGGGCAGTCATTAGATGATGCGGCAGGTGAAGCCTTTGATAAAGCTGCAAAAATGATAGGTTTACCTTATCCAGGAGGACCTCAAATTGCAGCATTAGCGAAACAAGGTAATAGCCAGAGTGGTTTAAAGTACCCTCGCCCAATGACCGATCGTCCAGGTCTAGATTTTAGTTTTAGTGGTTTAAAAACGGCTTTTTTAACGTCTGTGCACAGTGCGCTAGATGAAAACCGTTGTGACGAACAGTTTAAAGCTGATGCGGCTTTGGCTTTTGAGACGGCTGTTGTTGATACATTGGTTATTAAATGTCGCCGTGCGCTTGAGGCGGAAGGGCTCAAACAACTCATTATTGCTGGCGGCGTAAGTGCTAATCAGCGTTTACGAGAGCAGCTTGAATTACAATTAAAAAAAGTGAACGCGAATGTTTTTTATGCGCGCCCTGAGTTTTGTACCGATAATGGCGCCATGATTGCTTATGCAGGGGCTCAGCGTTTAGTAAATGGCCAATCTTCGCCACTTAATCTTGCTATAAGAGCTAGGTGGCCTCTGTCCGAATTACCCTCAGTTAAGGGATCATAAGTTATGAATGATATTGTTTTTATTGAAGGCTTGAGTGTTAAAGCGGTTATTGGCGTATATGAATGGGAAAAAAAGATTAAGCAGGATCTCGTGTTTGATCTCGAAATGGAGCATGACAATCGTGAGCCTGCTAAAAATGATGATTTAGCAAAAACACTCGATTATGAAGCGATTTCTAATTTCATTATTGCTTTTTGTATCGAACGTCAGTTCGAATTAATTGAAACGTTGGCTGAGCATTTATGCGATGAGCTGATAACCACATTTAATATCCATGCGCTGATTATGACACTAAGAAAACCCGGAGCAGTAAAAGCGGCAAAATCTGTAGGGGTGAAAATCACTAGAAGAAAAGTAAGCGCTTACTAATCTAAAGAACTTTGCTTTATAAAAGGGTGATCTAATGTTTTTAATATTTCGATACGGGCCTTTTTTAAGGCTTGGCCTAGCTCAGCACCACTAAAGCCTTGTTTCATTAGGTTGGCTGCATTTATTTTGGCGATACTGTTACGTAGGCTCAGCCATTGGTTTTGCTGTGTGTCGGAAAGAAGGCATAAAACCTCAATCAGGCGTTGGTATGGTTGAGGTTTTTTTATAGCACTAACTTGAGTCAGCCAACTTTCCCATTGTATAGCAGGCATAGGGATTGTGTTTTGCTCTAAGAATGACCGGGTTTGTTCTGCCAGTTCTTTAAATTGGTTTGGGCATTTTAATTGTTTTTGTAAATTTATTAGATCTGTCATTGGAGTGTGCTGACATAGTAGCGCCCAGCGTTGTACAGCGGTTAATCCAGCTTGCTTTAGTTGTGCTTTAATATGCGGATTTGGGTTCCAAACAAAGTGTGGGAATAAAATATTTAGTGCTTTGGCTTGTTGAAGAACATCAAAAAAGACATAGGTGTTAGGTGTTAACAAAGATTTTTCTAGCTCTTTCCAAATGCGTTCAGAGCTTAAGCTCGCCAACTCTCCCGATTGACTAATCTCTTGCATAAGATTAAGTGTTTCTGGAGCGATACTAAACTTAAAATCATGGAAGCGGGCGGCAAACCGTGCAACGCGTAATACTCGAAGCGGATCTTCTGTGAAAGCTAAAGAAACGTGGCGAAAGAGGCGCTTTTCTACGTCTTGGGCGCCATTAAATGGATCAATTAGTTGGCCATTGATATCTTGAGCAATCGCATTAATAGTAAGATCACGACGTTCTAAATCTTCTTCTAGAGAAATATCCGGTGAGAAATCACAGATAAAACCTGTATAGCCTTGCCCTTGCTTTTTTTCTTTACGGGCGAGTGCGTATTCTTCTTTAGTTTTTGGGTGAAGGAAGACAGGAAACTGTTTCCCAACTTGTTGATAACCTTGTTTTTCGAGTTGCTCAGGTGTTGCGCCAGTGACAAGCCAGTCACGGTCTTTTATGTCTAGGTTAAGGAGTTTATCTCGCACCGCGCCACCGACTAAATACACCTGATAATCTGTCATGGCGAGCTAGGCACCTAACTCGCATTGCTCAGGGAACATCGCGCTCCATTGGCTATAGCCACCATTTAATGAATAGACTTCACTAAATCCTTGGGCGGCCAAATATTCTGCAGCACCTTTACTGCTGTTACCATGATAGCAACAGACGATGAGAGGGCGGGATTTTGCGTTATTTTCAATGAAGGTTTGGACGCTATCATTATCTAGGTTGATCGCATTAATAATATGGCTATTTTGATAGCTTGTTGTATCTCGGATATCAACAATAAGAGCGTCATTTTCAATAATTGGAAGTGCGTCAGAGACGTCGATACAAGTATAAGTCATAGTGTTTTCCGATTCGTTGAACAAGGAGTGCTAAAGCTTTGCTTATCTTCTAGGCGAAGAGCCGTTAGGCTTCCTCCCCAGACACAACCAGTGTCTAAAGCATGTATGTTTTCTATATTAGTGATACCTTCTAATGCTGCCCAGTGGCCGAATACTATGTTGCAATCCTGGGGTAATTGAGTCGGATAAGTAAACCAGGGGGCATAATCTTTTTGTGCCGTCGATGGGCCTTCTTTGCTTTTTAAGTCTAATTGGCTATTCATATCACAAAAGCGCATACGAGTTAGATAATTGGTAATCGCTCTTAATCTATCCATACCTGTTAGTGTGTCATCCCAGAGTTTGGGTTTATTGCCATACATAACAGCGAGGAAATCATCGACTTTATCGCCTTTAAGTTGTGATTCTACTTCATTAGCTAAAGACAGTGTTTGGTTGAGAGTCCAGCAGGGCGGCACGCCAGCATGAGTCATAATGGTGTTTAAGGCGGCATCATAGTGACATAGGGGTTGCTGTCTTAGCCAGTTAATCAACTCATCTCTATCGTTTGCCGTTAATATTTCCAATAATGTGTCGTGGCGTTTTAATGTGCTATGGCCATGAGCGATAGCAATGAGATGAAGGTCGTGGTTACCAAGAACGACATTAGCTTTGTCGCCAAGCGACTTGATAAAACGCAGGGTTTCCAGTGACTCTGGACCACGATTAACTAAATCACCGGCAAACCAAAGTTGATCTTGATCTTGTTGGTAGTTAATGTGTTCAAGTAGCGTTATCAGAGGCGTTAAACAGCCTTGTAAGTCGCCAATGACATAGGTTGCCATAGTAAGCCTTAATGTACTTGGTGTGGGACGGACAGGGTGAAAGGGCGAATTGTTGCATTAAACTCGGTGCCATCATCTGCGATGAATAAATAGCTACCGTACATGCTGCCAACAACCGTATCCATTACAGTCCCACTGGTATATTGAAAAGACTCTCCAGAGGCAAGACGAGGGTATTCGCCGACCACGCCATTGCCTTTTACTTCTTGAACCTTTTCATTGCCATTGGTTATTATCCAATGTCTAGATTGAAGCTTAGCAGGCTCACTACCGCAATTGGTAATAGTAATGTGATAAGCAAAAACAAACCGAGATTCAGCAGGCGTGGATTGCTGAGCTAGGTATTCTGCTTGAACAGAGACGGCAATGTCATGCTTTAGCATCAGTCTTCCTTGTTATGGATGAAATTAGCAATACGTACAAAATCAGCGACATCCAATCTCTCTGGGCGCAGACCTGGATCTATTTCTAACACTTCGAAAGCATCGTTGTCTAATATGCCTTTATAATTGTTTCTTAAGGTTTTTCGACGCTGATGAAAACCAATTCTTACTGTATCTTCTAGTGTTTTAATATCTACCACAGGGAAAGGGAGTATTTTGTGCGGCGTCATACGAACAATAGCAGAGTCAACTTTTGGTGCAGGATCAAAGGACTCAGGACCAACGATAAATAATGATTCTACGCTACAGTAGTATTGCGCCATAACACTTAATCGGCCGTATAAACTATCTCCTGGGCGAGCGGCCAGACGGTCGACCACTTCTTTTTGTAGCATGAAATGCATATCTTCAATCACATTCGCTTGGCTTAGTAGATGAAAGATAAGAGGAGTAGAAATGTTGTAAGGCAAATTACCAACGACACGTATGTTCTGTTCTGTCGCAAGAGACGTGAAATCAAATTTCATCGCATCGGCTTCATGAACCGTCAGCTCAGGGTAGCGAAATAAGTTAACTTTTAAAAGAGGGATTAGATCTCGGTCTAACTCTACGACATCCATGCGTTCGGTAACGCTAATAATGCCTTCAGTTAACGCGCCTTTACCTGGACCTATCTCAACAATTCGTTGACCTTTTCTTGGGCCGATGCAGGCCACAATACGGCGGATAACACCATGGTCATGTAGAAAGTTCTGGCCGAATCGTTTACGTGCTTTATGGGATTGTGGTTTGCTCATTAGGAATGTTTTTTCGCGTTATTGGCCATATTAATGGCGTGTTGAATGGCGACTTTTAAACTGCCGTCATTGGCTGCGCCTGTTCCTGCTAAATCAATGGCTGTGCCATGATCTACCGAGGTTCGAATAATAGGTAAGCCTAACGTAATATTAACGGCATTACCAAATCCTGAATATTTTAACACAGGTAAGCCCTGATCGTGATACATGGCTAATACGCAATCAGCATGGTCTAAATATTTAGGCGTAAAAAGGGTATCGGCTGGTAATGGGCCAATTAGATCAAGACCTTCATGTCTTAATCGTTCTAACGTAGGAATAATGACATTAATTTCTTCCATACCAAGATGACCTCCTTCACCCGCATGTGGATTTAATCCACAGACAAGGATCTTTGGAGAAGAAATGCCAAATTTCTGCTGTAGATCTCGATTAAGAGCATTAATGACTAGGGTGAGGGTGTCATCGGTAATGGCTTGCGGGACTTGATGTAGAGGTAAGTGCGTGGTGGCTAACGCAACTTTCATTGCATCAGTAGCAAGCATCATCACTACATGATCTGAATGGCACAGCTTTTGGAAAAATTCAGTGTGACCAGAAAAGTGAGTTCCCGTTTCACATAAAATACCCTTGTGTACCGGCGGTGTTACTAGTGCATCAAATTTGCCTTCTAGGCAGCCTTGACCAGCCATTTGTAAGGTGTTCAAAACATAAGGTGCATTAGCAACATCAAGATGGCCTGCTAGGCTTGGTTGCGCAAGATCAATAGGTAATATGCAAATTGATCCTTGTTGATGAGGGGGAGCTTCATGAGCAGATGCGATTATTATCCAAGTAGGGTGGAGGTCTAAGCGCTCAGCCCTTTCTTGAAGTAGTCGCGGATCAGCAAGGACAACAAGACGAGCATCAAAAGTTTGAGTCATAGATGCGCTGAGAATAATGTCAGGGCCTATTCCCGCAGGTTCACCAGAGGTGATGGCGATAATGGGAAGTTCCTTGTTCTCGTCTTGTTGTGTCATCTATCTATTGCCCCTTAATATCAATAAAAGCGTCTGCTTTTAATTCTGCTAACCAATTGCTTAATACAACATCTTTTTTCTGTGCTACTAAGGCCTGCTCTGCTTTTATTCGTAAGACTTTCTCACTAATGTCTGCTTTTCTACGACCTTCAACTTCTAGTATGTGCCAGCCAAATTTGGTTTGAAAAGGTTTACTAAAGTGACCGACATCGGTATTGGCCATTACTTTTTCAAATTCAGGCACCATGGTTCCAGGAGATACCCATCCAAGTTCACCACCTTGTAATGTGGAGCCTTCATCTTCGCTGTATTTCTTGGCGAGTTGATCGAAATTAGCGCCTTTTTGTAATTGTTGATAAATATCTTCAGACAGCATCTTGGTTTGTGCCATATCACGAAGTTCATTTTGACGAACTAAAATATGTCGTGTTTTAGTTTGCTGTTGAATAGTAGTAGAAGGCGAGCGTTTATCGATTAACCAAAGTAAATGGAAGCCAGCATTACTTTGGATGGGACCAATTAATTTTCCAGAGTCAACCCCGGTAAAGGCTCTCACAAACAGTGGTGGCAGTTGATTAAGAGGACGCCAGCCTAAATCACCACCTTCAATAGCAAATTGACCATCTGAATTAGCGATTGCTTGATTGATAAAATCATCTTCACTATGAATGTTGTTAGCAATTTCGGTGATTTTTTGCTTTGCAGCTTCAGGGTTGCTAGAACGAATAATGAGATGTCTCAAGTGCACTTCATCTTTATCTTTGCTTAAGCTGGTGTCTGAGCTGAGATAATCATTGATTTCCTGTTCACTAATAGAAATTCGTTTATGGATGATTTCTTTTTTGATATTAGTGATTAATATTTCTCTTTCTATTTGGTCTCGATATCGACTGTAATTAATACCTTGTTTACTCAGAACTTGCTTAAGCCCATCGAGATTAAGGTCCATTCGTTGCGCGACCCCTAAAATGGCTTTATCAATATTCCCACTCGATATTTTCATTCCTAGACTACGTGCATAGTTTGCTTCTAATGCCTCATCTATCAATTGGTTCATTATTTGCCGATGAATGTCTGGGGTCATTTGACCACCAGGAATTCGACTTCGTACGACGTTAAACCGAGCTTTGACATCACTGTCTAAAATAGGTTGAGAATCTACAATAGCAGCAATTCCATCAAGTTTTTGAGGGGCAGCTTGTAGATTTTGAAAAGGCATAGTTATTAACATTATGCTCAGTATAAAAGAAAACAATTTCATCATTAGTATCCAGATTTTCCTTCGTTCCAATATTCGTCAGCGATGCTAGTCACGCTGTTATCATCAGCACCTGCTGTACTTAAACCACGTAAACTAAATTTCAGGAAGACGCCACTTTCAAATTCGCTGTCATCATTAAGCCAGTTTTGATAGCTTGCAGACACTTTTAAACAGCAGTTTTCATACCCTACGCCAGCGACTTCTTTGGTGCCTCGATGCTCAAAAAAGTCATAAGTGTATTGTACGAACATTGACCAATTTTGATTAATAGGAAATATCGTTGCGACATTCGCTTCATTAGAGTCATCGTCGGAATCATCATTATCAATGGTATAAAGATAACTTAAATCAACTTTAACTTCGTCAACTGGTTTTAGATTTACAATTATTTGTGCCAGCGTGGTATCGCCGTCACCTATGTCATAGTTACCGTTAGCAGTAAGGCTAAAACGATCACTCCCAGTATAAGTAACAGAGCCTAATAGTGGGCTGGTACTAGAGTCGGCAATAGGTGTGTTGCTGTCGGTATCGCCGCTAGTAGAAACATAACGATCTTTTAAATAATGGACTTGTCCGAGTTTAAACGCCCAGCGCTCGTTATTGGTTTCATCATATAAGTGGCTTTCTACCCCTAATGTGAATTGTTGCGTATCACCAATACGGTCATTACCACTAAATCTTTGATGGCTAAAAGCTTGCTCGTAGCTCAAAACTGTGGTGCTGGCGTCAAAATCCTCTATGTCCGTTTGATCTTCATAGGGAGAGTTTAAGAAGTTTAATCTTGGTTCTAAGGTTTGGCGCCAACTATTATCACCTTCTTTAAATATATTACGTTCAAAGACGGCGCGAGAGTCAATGTAGGTAGACACATGGTTAAGGCTAGCGTCGTAATCAGAGTCAGTTGTATAATCGTGTATAGAATAGTCGCGATTCTGTATTAATACCCCAGGCGTTAACGTTCCCCACGAATTACTGAAATTTAAACTGATGTCCTGATTAAGTACGGTTCGTTCGCCATCAAAGTCATCTTCATCTGGATCATAAAAGTCCGTGTATTCAGCACTAATACTGTAATCTACCAGTGTATTCGCGTACCGGTAAGAGGCGGAAAGGCGTGGCAACCAGTCAAAAGGTTTGTCTTCATCAGGATCGGGTGTGAGATAACGGCGAATTTTTGCGGTACTGCTAAAATTACCATTATTAAAAGAGACATAACCGCTTCGTTCGTAATCGTCTTGTTCGCCGAGTGAGGTCGTATTCTCTTCAGGGTATTGGTCTTCGGTCGGGTTGTCTTCTAGCAATAATCCTGTGGAAAAGTAGCGATTAATCTTTTGGTCTGTTTGAAACTTCAAGACAGTTTGGTTGCCTTCGTCCACGTCTTCGAATGTAGATTGTTCATAGCTGGTTTGGCCATATTCGTTTAAATAGCGTACTTCTAGATCAAACCCTTCACCTTGTTTTTGTACATAATGCGGTGTGAAAGTGAGGTCGAAGTCGGGTGCAATATTCCAATAAACAGGCGCTGAAAGTTTTAGACCTTTGCTACCTGAAAAACCAAAGCTTGGAAACAATAAACCAGATTGGCGATTATTGTTCAGTGGAAAGCGTAACCATGGAAAATAAAATATAGGAATATCATGAACGCGAATCTGTACGTTTTTAGCAGTACCAAAACCTTCTTTGGTATCCAGCTCAATAGCGCTACCGTAAAGCTGCCAACTTTCTTCCGTTGGTTCACAGGTAGTGAAATAGCCTTGATGAATAAAAATCACGCCATTTTTACTGCGCAGTAGTGATTTCGCCTGAACTCGCTGTCCACCTTCTATATTAACAAATTTTGCGCCAATGAATTCGGTCGGAGCATCGTCAGTATCTGATAAATAAGCGCTAGTCCCTCGAATTAATTGGCCTTTTTGGCGTAAAACGACATTGCCGTTTGTTTTGTAATATTTATCCGGAACACCTTCTATTTTGTCTGCCTGTAATGTGGACTCAGGTTGCACTATTTCAGCATTACCATCTAAATGGACAACTCCTTCCTTATCGCGATAAATTAAATCAGCCTTAAGGTCAGTATTAAGGGTATTAGTGCTTTTCCAGTTGTCTATATAAGTACCTTGGCAATATCGGCTAAGCTGAGCTTGCTGAGTAGCGGGCAAAGATTCTCTTGGAACCCAACCCCATTGATCAGCATGAGCCAATGGCAAGATGAAAAGACTTTGAAAAAATAAAGCGTAAATACGAGAATGCTTAACCATGCAGGGTATACTTGTCGCCAAATGTTGATTGTCCTAAATCGGACTCTGCCCCTAACTGGGTCCTTGTACGTGACAAATGATAATCTAAGCAGGCCTCTAGGGGCTACCGATTCTGGAGAAATATCTTTATGTGGAAGTTGATTGGTGCGATTTTCGGCACGATTTTTATGGGTTTTTGGGGTGGTGTGTTTGGGCTAATTATCGGCGCTATGCTAGACAGGTCAAGGCGTGGCGGTGCATTTGTTGGTTTGCGTGAACGCATTAATGTGAGTCAGCAGCAAGAAACTTTTTTTCGTACATTGTTTCTATTAATGGGACGATTGGCTAAGTCTGATGGTCAAGTCTCAGCAGAAGAGATTCAATTAGCTGAAGCAGTGATGCAGCGTTTACGCCTTTCTCCCACCGCGCAGCAGCAAGCACGACAATTATTCAATGAAGGAAAATCTGCGAATTTTGATCTTGTGACTGTATTAACTCAGTTTAAAGAGATTGTTGGGCCAGGTGATTTAACGCGTACGTTATTAGAAATTTTATTAGTTTCTGCTTATGCTGACGGACATTTTAGCGTTGAGGAGAAATCCTTAGTTTCTCAAGTATGTGCCTATCTTGGGGTATCTGTTGCTGAATTTGAGAGCTTGCATATACAAATTAAACAGCAAGCACATTTTCGCCAAGGCTATCAATCCTCGCCTAATGGAGAAGAATCAAAAGACTTATTAAAAGCCGCTTATGATGCACTTGGTGTGAATTCTGAAATGAATGATAGTGATATTAAGAAAGCATACCGTAAGTTAATGAGTCAACATCACCCTGATAAACTTAGTGCCAAAGGGCTGCCTGATGAAATGATTGAGCACGCCAAAGAGCGCACTCAAGAAATACAATCCGCGTACGAAATGATTAAAAAATCTCGTAAATAAGCGGTTTGTTAATCAGCGCTGAATAGGTTACCGATTAAGGGCTTTCATAGAAAAGCCCTTTTTTGTATTCAGGAAAGGGTTTCAATTGCTCGACTTGAGTGGTGTTCTGTTTCAAAAAACCGCGAACCCGTTGAATGACTTGCTGAGTGTCTTCGGTTGGGCTATTTGCTATGTCAGTGGCCGCGAGCTGGGTAAAGACGCCGGTATCTCCTTTCTTTTGGTTTGATGCTTGTTTTCGCCAAGTCGCAAACCTTAAAGATTGCGGGGAATCATTTAGGTAATAATCGAGCACAGGTTGCTCGATCAAGCTCAGGTCTTGAGCTAGGTCATAATCAGGAATAGTGTCGGGGGCGATAATATTAATTAATATCAGAGCGTCTCCCAGTGTTTTGTTTTGAGCAAGAAAGTGCAATGCATACGAAGCGCCCGTGCCGTAACCAATCAGTATAATTTGTTTGTCGTTTCCTTTGTTTTTTACATCCTCAATAGTCGCTTGAATGCGGGCAAATACCATGTCTTGATTGGGGAGTTCTATGGTGTTGTTGGCAATGACAGGCGTTGTTTTCACGGCTTCTGCGCGTTTTGTAATGTCTGGAAGTTCAATAGAAAGAGTGCACCAGCTGTATTTGGGTAGAGTGTTTCTCAACGGTGAGATCACCGTAGGCCAGTTAGGGTGTTCATTGTCAGATTGCAGCAATATGGCGCAGCCTTGGGTGTCACCGCTTAACGCATTTCTATAAAGCGTAAGGAACGAGCTTCCTGCGGCCTGCAGTGTGTTGATCTGATGTGCAAGATGGTTTTGTTTTAGTGTGTCTTTTAGGGCTTCTATGCGCGATTTCTCTGGGTTTGGCTGTATTCTTTTTGTCGTCGATTTTGAGGACGTGTTGGTGGCTGATGTTGTCTGACTTTTATTTGTCTGGGTACCGGCTGCTGGCGTGTCTTCTGCGGCGTAGGTAAGCGATGATGCATTAAGCATTAGCCCTATTAAAAGCGTTGGTATGAATCGCACATTATTTTTCTTCATTGTTATCAATACTTATTAAGTGGGCCTTGTTAAAATGCCAAAAAGACTAAGATATTTTCTATTTTGTCACTGCTGGAGTCAGATATGAATAATTTTATTATCGCCCCTTCGATCCTTGCTGCCGATTTTGCTCGTTTAGGGGAAGAAGTCGATAAGGTGTTGGAAGCGGGAGCCGACATGATTCACTTCGATGTGATGGATAATCACTACGTGCCGAATTTAACAATAGGGCCAATGGTCTGTAAAGCATTGCGTAATCATGGTGTAACGGCCGATATTGATGTTCATCTTATGGTTAAGCCAGTTGATCGTATGATAAGTGAATTTATTGCCGCTGGGGCGACAAGTATCACGTTTCACCCAGAAGCTAGTGAACATATTGATCGATCATTACAAATGATAAAAAACGGTGGTTGTCGTGCAGGGTTGGTTTTTAATCCTGCAACAACATTACATCACTTAAAACATGTAATGGATAAAATAGACATGGTACTACTGATGTCCGTTAACCCAGGTTTTGGTGGGCAATCGTTTATTCCAGAGACATTAGATAAATTACGTGAAGCGAAAGCCTTGATTGAAAAAAGTGGTCGTAATATCCGTTTAGAAGTTGATGGTGGTGTTAGCGAAAAAAACATTGCTGAGATTGCCCAAGCTGGTGCAGATACTTTTGTCGCAGGTTCTGCGATTTTTGGTAAAGCGGATTATAAAGCAGTAATTGATAAGATGCGTACAGAATTGGCGAGCGTACGCTAATGAAAACCCCAAGACATTTAAAGCAATTGTTTGATGGCTGGCCGGAGCTGGTTTGCTTTGATTTAGATGGCACTTTAGTCGACAGTGTTCCTGATATTGCGGGTGCTGTAGATGCTTTTTTAGTCGCGCATAATGCACCATTAGCCGGTGAAGAACGTGTGCGGACTTGGGTTGGTTTTGGTTCCGCTAAGTTGATAGAGCAGGCTATGGCGTGGGCAGATATTGACCCGAATAAGCATGAAGAATGCTATAGCATTTTTTTAAAGCATTACTTTACACATCTTACAGACAATACGACGCTTTATCCTAATGTGAAAGCGTTGTTGAAGGCATTAAAACATCAGGGTGTCCCTGTTGCATTGGTAACGAATAAGCCCGGTGTTTTTATTAAACCCATATTGGATCACTTTGATATTACAGAGCATTTTGGTTGGTTTCTGGGGGGTGATACTCTGGTAGAAAGAAAACCTTCAGGGTTGCCCTTATTACATTGTTGCGATGCAATTGAAGCAGCGCCAGAAAAATGTTTGATGATAGGGGATTCGATCACAGATTTTAGAGCGGCAAATAATGCTGGCTTTAAATGTGCCTTGGTGACATATGGTTATAATCAAGGAGTCGATTTAGCGACTCTTGGTGCGGATGTTGTTATCGATGACTTAGTGGAATTGTTGATTTGATAGAGGCGTTTTTTCAGGTATAAAAAAGCCAAACAGATAATCTGAAGTGACCCCATAAAGTTGGACTCTTTTCTAAGCGGTTATCAAGGCCTGTTTT
>JBQEFB010000007.1:0-116417 GCA_052107635.1 Marinomonas sp.
TCGAAGGTTAAAAATGAATTGTCTCATGGAAAGGACTTATTCGCATCTTCCCTAGGTGATAAAATATTCGGCTAATAATAAATATCATGATAAAAAGAAGAGCAGTATGACAGCACTAATAGGACAACACTGGCAACAAGTAAATGAATGTGAAGACCTATTGGGCGCAAAGTACCGCGCACGAACTTACTCTTTTCGCTCCTATCAAGGCACCGTCGATACCACCTTAGTTGATCACCTAGGGGAGCAAAAAGCGACTCGCGGTATTCTCTATATTCATGGTTATACCGATTATTTCTTCCAAACGGGCTTAGCAGAACATTTTATTGCATTAGGGTACCGCTTCTATGCCATAGACCTACAAGGCTATGGTCGCTCTATCCGACCAAATTTTTTACCCAATTGGTGTGACTCTATTGACCAGTACTGGCAAGATTTAGACATTGCCTTAGCTACAATGAAACAAGATGGTATTAATCAAGTCACTCTGCTCGCTCATTCTACGGGGGGGCTTATCGCCTCTGGCTATGTAGCTCAACCCTATTCGCCATTGGAACGAGAACAATACTACCAACGAGCCTTTCCAGACATCACTGGCCTAATTTTAAACAGCCCCTTCTTAGCCATGCCTTTTTCGCCCAAAGTGCTTGATCGCCTTAGTGGGGTAATGAAAATGATCGTATCAGTATGTTCGTCTGTTGCTATTCAAGCCAAAAAACCTTCACTCTACGCACAATCATTACACACCAAGTTTGGCGGTGATTGGGACTATCGTTTGGACTGGAAACCCCTAACAGGCTTTCCGCTGTCTTTTTATTGGCTAAAACAAATCATGTTAGCTCAACAGCAATTATCCCATCAGTGTATCGACACGCCCACACTCTTATGCCACTCTGAAATTAGTACCATTCATAAAAAAACCATTTCTGAAATGCAATGTGGCGATGGTGTGTTGGATATTCATAGCATGCAAAACGCCGCCGAAAAATGCTTTAACCAATTGTCTAAAGTTGCGATAGAGCAAGGCTTTCACGACCTATACCTTTCTCGCTTGCCTGCGAGACAAAAATATCTAGCAATCATAGACAATTGGCTTTCCCAGCAGCCTAGTTAATTACTTTGTTTGCTCACTACCCAATCCAATAAACGTGTCGGAAGAATTCGCTTTAAAAAACCAGCTATATAAGTCGGTGTAGTCACGTAATAACGCGGTTTCGGACGTTGTGACTCTAAGGCGTGTATCAGTTTTTTGACCACCGCGCTTGAAGGCAATGTTTGTGATGACGTTGGTCCTTCTTTCGCCAAGCGCTTAATCGCTTCTTCATAACCTTGTTGGTGGCGACTTTGCGCTATATCGATATTATCCTTTAGTGCCGTCAATGCATTAGCACGAAAGCGACTTTCAATCGGACCTGGCTCAATCAAACTCACGTGAATTGGCGTATCAGCAAGCTCTAAGCGCAACGTATCAGTTAAGCCTTCTAAGGCAAACTTACTTGAATTATAAGCGCCTCGAAATGGTAAGGCGACCAATCCAAGCACTGAGCTATTATTAACAATGCGTCCATAGCCTTGCGCCAACATGCACTTCAAGACCTTGCACGTTAACTCATGGGTACCAAAAAAATTAATATTAAACTGCGCTCTAAGCACCTCTACTGATAAGTCTTCAACAGCACCAGGCTGACCATAGGCGCCATTATTAAAAAGTGCGTATAAATTCCCGCCAGTAATAGATAAGGTTTCTTGCAGACCTCTTTCAATGGACACAGAATCCGCTAAATCCAATTGCACCACATGCTGAATTCCTGCTACCTTTAATGCCTCAACATCCTCTAGACGACGACAACTCGCGACGACTAAAAAACCACGTTGTTGCAGCATTTTCGCAGCCTCTAAGCCAATACCACTGGAACAACCTGTTATTAATACCGAATACTGCATAGCCGATCCTCTTTTGACTGAATAATTGGCGATAAAGGCCTTCACTTTACTAGCAAGGTATCACGAGTTCGCTGGCATCTCGTCTAGCTGCCAATGAAATACCCTTGTTATTTGGTGTCTTTTCACTTAGCTTACTCGCAATTTTTTGTCTGTCTAAAGTGATTCTAATGGAAGATACCGTGAAAAACGAAAGTACAAGGGAAACCTTTGGCTCCCGCATCGGGTTTATTTTAGCGGCGGCGGGCGCCGCTGTAGGATTAGGAAACATTTGGGGCTTCCCAACACAAGCCGCGAGTAATGGCGGTGGTGCCTTTTTATTGGTCTATTTAGTATTGATTTTTATCGTAGCTTTTCCCATGTTAGTGGTGGAAATGGCCATTGGTCGATACGGACAAGCAAACCCTGTAGACAGCATGAAATCGCTTAACACAAGGCCTATTGCTAAGCACATTGGTGCTTTTGTCGGATGGCTTGGACTCAGTGTACCCAGCGTGGTTCTGGCATTTTATAGTATCGTCGGCGGCTGGATTATTTGCTTTTTATTCGCTGCGGTAGCGGGATTACTTGGATTTACAGAGCAAGCTGCGTGGCTAAAAGGCTTTAGTCCAGAGCGCAATTTATTCGGTACCATTTTATTTTACATACTGACCATTTTAATCGTACAAGGCGGTGTAAAACGCGGTATCGAAAAGTGGTCAACTCGTTTAATGCCTGCTTTGTTTGCGCTCTTCCTGCTGTTATTTATCTACATCATGATGCAACAAGGGGCAGTAGAAGGCCTCAAACATTATTTGATTCCTGACTTTGATAAGATTTGGGATAAGCATCTGATCTTAGCTGCCATGGGACAAGGCTTTTTCTCACTCACCATTGGTGGCTGCTCCATGCTTATTTATGGTTCCTATTTGAGCAAAAAAGAGAATCTGCCAAAAATGGCGTTTAGTGTCACCTTAATAGACACTTCGGTGGCGTTTATTTCAGGCTTAGTCGTGTTACCCGCCATGTTCGTTGCTATGCACAATGGGGTACAAATTTACGCTGACGATGGAACTTTACTCAGTTCGGATACCTTAGTCTTTACTGTTCTACCCTTGATGTTTAATAGCCTAGGAATACTTGGGCAACTGTTTGCTGTGGTCTTCTTTTTGCTGCTAACCATTGCCGCCCTCACCTCCTCTATCTCTATGCTAGAGTGCCCAGTAGCGTTAGTTTCCGAGCGTTTTAACACCAAACGTACACCCACAAGCTGGCTATTAGGCAGCCTTATCGCCCTCTTCAGTATGGTGATTGTGTATAACTTTGGTGCTATGTTCGGCTTGGTTGTGACCCTAGCTACCCAGTATCTACAACCTTTTGCGGCACTTATGTTCTGCTTATTTGGTGGCTGGGTATGGCAGCGTAATGCAAAAATAAAAGAACTAGAAAGCGGCTTTAGTGAGTTTCAAAACAGCCTATTCGGAAAAATCTGGCCTTGGTATGTGCGATTTGTCTGCCCGCTGACCGTCATTGCAATCATTTGGGCATCGTTCGCCTAATCGCACTCATCCTACCAATATGGCGGATAAACAATGCTCCATAAATGCTTAGATAACGCATTTATGGAGCGCCTTCTTGTTTAACCCCCCACCCTCCAATGAGTTATCAAGGCGACACACCTAACATCGCCATGCAGAATACACTGCTCTTGATAGTGCAATGTCCCCAAGCTTGCGCATCAGAATAAAGCAGAACATGGTCACGCCTTCCTTCATATCCCCCCTCAAAGCCACAAGATACTGATTTCTTTGAATTTTTAAAAGTTGGCATGATTCTGTAATAGATGTTTAGACATATATGTCAAAACATACATTTTTTCGGGCACGCAACAATGAAATCTATCCAAGAGTTATTTAGTCAAACACCTTTTATCAGAGACAGCCATACCCCAGGCACCAGTCTTGTCTTACACGTTAGTAATCGTTTGTCTTATTTATTAGTAGTAGAAATCGAGCGCCTTTTGAAAGACAACTCCTGCTTAAATCTTGCTAGCTGGCGAGCATTAAGAGGTCTCTCCGAAATCGGCAGCTCCTCACAAAAAGAATTAGTCAAATTCGCCAACATAGATCAAGGGCAAATTAGCCGAGCTCTAAACGACTTAGAGAAAAAAGGCTTTGTTTCTGCTCAGCCTTCAGAACGAGATCGACGTATCCGTATTTTTTCAATTACGACTCAGGGCGAGTCTTACCGAGAAAAACTCAGTCCTATTATCGATGGCTTTCACCAGAAATTAAATCAGGCACTCACAGACGAAGAACTTGAAAGCTTCTTAACCGCCAGCGCTAAGATTGCCGCTATCGTTAGTCCGAAATCATGATCTAAAAGCACATTTAACTCGATAAAAACGAATAATTAAGACGACATAAAAGGAACTCAAGATGAAACTCGCCCATTTTATGAAATACGCCACACTGGCGGCCTCTCTGGCTTTTTCTACAGTCTCCATGGCTTCTGACTGGAAACCTTCAGGTCAAATCATGTTTGATATTGGTGTTGGAGCCGGTGGTGAAACCGACGCCATTGGTCGAACCTTTGCCAAAGTGTTAGAAGAACAAACCGGCTGGAAAGTGGTTACACAAAATAAACCAGGCGGTGCTGGTATTGCTATGTTGTCCTCCATGCGCAACAAGCGACCAGATGGCAAAACAATTGGTTTGGCGGTCAACCTTCCTGTCCTAGTAAACCTAGCACTACGTGGAAAGTTCTTGCCCTTCAATCTAGATAGCTTCGACTACTTGGGAACGATTGCCTCTTCTGGTTTGGACATAGTGACCCTAGGAGATGCGCCGTTCAACAACATTGAAGAGCTTGTTGCCTACTCTAAAACCCATGATGGAGTTGCCATTGCCACTGATGCAAAACCTCAAGAACTTATTATGAAACGTATTGCTGAGAAAACCGGCGCTAACTTCAAAATTTTGGTTACCAAAAGTACTGCGGCACAATTACAGCTCCTACTAGGCGGTAAAGCCATGGTCGGGTTACCTTCTGGCAAACACATTCCTTATCTTAAAACTGGCCAATTAAAGCTACTTGCCAGCGCGAACTCTACGCGACACAGCTATGCACCAGATACTCCAACGCTTATCGAACAGGGCTTTAATCTGTTTGTTGATCCAAGCTTCTTCTTCGCTGCACCTAAAGGTTTATCAGCAGAAGCAAAAGCGGCATTAGCAACAGCCATTGATAACGCGGTTAACTCCCCTGAAGTAAAAACCATTGTGCAGAACGTACTGGCCACACAGACGAACAATCTAGGGCCTGCAGGTACTAGAAAAATGCTAGACGATGGTTTTGAAGGGGTTCAGGTACTTCTTAAATAAGCCTATTCACTGTTTATAAGCCGTTAACAATCCTCTTAAAGAGGGTTGTTAACGCCTCACTTGGTTAAAGAGATTAATTATGAACCCAGATAGATTGAGTGGCGCATTTATTATGCTCGTAGGGCTTGTGTTGCTCTATATCGTCATCCCGATAGGGGTCGAAACGGTCGACGCCACAGGTTTAACACCTCGCACTTTTCCTGTGCTGATTTCATGGTCATTGGTTGTGGTCGGTGCCTTTCAAGTATTGCTGTCTAAAAAGTCCGAGGTACAAACCCCATCAGGCCTATTACGTATTGGCTTTCTTTGCCTGTGTTTTGCCCTGTCACTCTATTGCGCATCCCTAATCGGATTTATTTTTGTGTCGCCTATATTGGCACTGATTTTAATGCGGTTTATGAATGAGAGGCGTCCATTTTGGCTGGCGCTTGGCTCTTTAGCAGTGCCACTTACTATCTGGCTATGTATCCATGTACTGCTGGGCAGAGAGTTGATTTGATGTTTATTTTGCTAGTTGGAGTCATCTAATAATGGATTTAACAACGATATTATCAGGCTTATCTGACGCCTTCACCATCACCACAATTCTCTATGTATTATTAGGTGTGGTGATTGGTCAATTTGTCGGTGCTATTCCAGGCATTGGCCCCGTTATGGCAATGGCCATTGCCATTCCTTTTTCTTTCGCACTTAGCCCTTTGGCGGCCATTGGCTTACTCATTGGTATCAACAAAGGCGGCCTGGTTGGCGGTGCGATTCCCGCAGTGTTAATGAACACCCCTGGTACCCCAGATGCCGCAGCTACAGCACAAGATGGCTTTCCTTTATCACAAAAAGGTAAGCCACTTAAGGCGATGAAAATGGCTCTATACGCCTCTGTTACCGGAGATGTTTTTGCCGACATTTTATTAATTACCATTGCCGCCCCGTTATCCATCATTGCGCTACAAATGGGCCCAGTTGAAATACTTGGCTTGATGATTGGTGCCTTTGCCGTGATTGCTGGCTTGATTGGTAACTCCATCACTAAGGGCCTTATTTCCGCCTTGCTGGGGTTATTGTTTGCCACTGTTGGCTCAGACCCACAACATTTCACACCACGTTTTGTGTTCCAATGGTTTGATCTTTACGATGGTTTATCACTGACTTCTGTGGCCATTGGTATGTTGGCTATCTCAGAAATTCTAAATAAGTTATCAAAGAAATTTGAAGTATCCAAAGCCGTTATTAGCATTCCTGAAAACCAGCCTAGCGAAGACAAAAATATCAGTTGGCAAGAGTATTGGAGCTGTCGCTTTGTTAATTTGCGCGGTGCTATTGTCGGGACTCTCATTGGTATTATTCCAGGTGTAGGCTCTACTGCTGCGGCCTTCTTATCCTATGGCATGACGAAAAAAGCGTCATCAGAACCAGAA
This sequence comes from Marinomonas sp., assembly GCA_052107635.1. GTDB lineage: Bacteria > Pseudomonadota > Gammaproteobacteria > Pseudomonadales > Marinomonadaceae > Marinomonas. Next base: position 6,719 of record JBQEFB010000007.1, read on the forward strand.
AGCTTTGGTAAGGGGAACATTCAAGGTATTGCGGCATCCGAGTCTGCCAACTCTGCGGTCACTGGTGCCAGCATGATTCCATTATTTACGTTAGGTATCCCTGGCAGTATTAACGCAGCGCTTATTATCTCCGCCTTAATGATTCAAGGCTTAGAACCTGGTCCTTTGTTATTTGAAAACCAAGGTCACCTTGTCTATGGCTTATTTGGTGCCATGTTAATCGCCAATCTATTGAACTTTATTGTTGGCCAATTCGGCTTACGCTTATGGTCTCGTATTTTGGTGGCTCCTGAATCCTTCATCTACAGCGCTTCTATTTTATTGTGTTTCGTCGGCGTTGGACTCGCAACAGGTGGACTGTTTGGCGTTACTGTGATGCTTATTTTCGCAGTGCTGGGCTATTTTATGATGATGCTCGGTTACTCAACCATCATCTTTATCATCGCCTTTTTTCTTGGGCCTCGCTTTGAAGCTTCGTTAGGCCAGACCATCACTCTGATCGATGGCGACATGACTAACTTTTTGCATTACCCGATTGGTATTTTCTTCTTCTGTGCAGCCTTGTTCTCTGTTTGGCGACTCAGTAAAGGGCGAAATACCACAACAACGGACACATCCGCTCAGTCTCATAACGCAGCGTAACGCGATAACTTTATTTTAAGGAATAGAACATGGTTTGGTTAATGGACAAAGATTTCACTCTAAAAACTCCGCTCACAAATGATCATATAAGTGAAAACCCAGAGCAGTTTAGTAACATCAGCATGTTACACCTCAACGAAGCGTTTGAGGCCCCCGCAGACCTAGTCAAAGCCGGTGTCGCACACAGCTTTGACTCATTGAATCGCTACCCAGATATTAAGCGTGCCGCATTGAGTCGCGCCGTTGCCGACAACACAGGTGTGGAACCAAAATGTCAGGCCTGGGGCTCAGGTGCCAGTGACCTCTTGTATCGTGCCTTCTGCGCAGTGAAAAATGCTGGAAAAAATGCCATTGCGCCGACACCCACCTTTTGGGGTTATGAGCGAATTTATGGACTAACACAAGTTGATATTCGTCGTGTTGAAATACGCTCTGACCTACAAATGCACGCCGCTGATATTTTGGCTGCAGTCGACGAGAATACCGCTCTAGTCAGTGTGGTAACACCTGGCAGCCCAACGGGTATTTCGATGACAGAAGGTGACCTTCTCGCATTGGCGAAAGGCATTCCTGATGACGTGTTATTTTTGATCGATGAAGTGTATTTTGAGTTTGCTAAAGAAAGCCTAAATGCCATAGAACTGTTGCGTAAGCATCGTACTGGGCATTGGGCGGTAATTCGCAGTTTCTCTAAAGCCTATGCATTGGCCTCTGCCCGTATTGGCTATGCTCTGTGCAGCAGCGAAGACGTCGCCAATCGACTTATTGAGTCAGGCTTAAACTTCCCAGTCTCTAGCCTGTCTTTTTCAGCCGCCCATGCGGTGTATACCGACCCTAAATTTTTAACCAACATGGTAACTTGTATCACCCAACGACGTGCTTGGATGCATCAGCAACTTGAAGTGATGGGGCTTAATCCGATTCCTTCAGACACCAACTTTATCTCAGTTAAGTTACCTATTCCTGCGCCACAAGCCTTGGCTATTTTGAAAGAATCTAAAGTGCTATGTAGCCAATGGAATCACCCATCATTCCCGAATTATATTCGTATTACCATTGGCTCTGAGGAAGCGAATCAACAATTTGTTAACGCCTTATCAGCCTTACTCGAGTCTCTATAAGGGAGCACTATGAACTCACGCAACTCTGTCGCTTTTTTGGGTTTCCTCTTGATACTCAGTATCTCAGGCCCATTGGCAATTAATTTTTATTTGGCTTTATTACCCAACATGGCGACAGAGCTAGGAACAAGCGCCGCTAAAATCCAACAAACAGTCAGTGTCTATCTGATCGGTTTTGCTTGCGCTCAACTTATTGTTGGCCCCTTATCAGACCGTTTCGGACGCAAACCGGTTCTGCTTGTGTGCTACAGCATTTTTGTCATCGCATCCTTAGCCTGTGCTTTAGCCACAGATGCGGGACTACTGATTACCGCGCGTTTCGTGCAATCTTTAGGTGGCTGTGCCGGCGTATTGCTTAGCCGAGTCATTGTTAAAGACGTCTATCCACCAGAAGAAATGGGCAAAGTCATGTCTTATATGACAACAGGCTTTTCAATGGCGCCTTTATTAGCACCAGCTATCGGCGGTTTCATCGGAGTGAGTTTCGGTTGGCGCAGCTTATTTTTTGTATTAGCAGGCTTTGGGGTCATGATTATTCTATGGACAACCCTTAGCTTTAAGGAATCAAACAAGCAACGCAACCCAGATGCGATGAAGGTATCACACCTATTTGGAAACTATTGGTACTTGTTAAAATCCAATAACTTCCTGCGTTATCTTCTAATCATTTGTACCTCGGTAGCAGGCACCTTAACGTATACCTCAGCATCCAGCTTTATTCTTATTGAATTACTAAAAGTACCCGCAGGGTATTATGGTTTACTCTTTAGTATCAGTGCCTTTGGGATGTTTTTAGGCAGTATGGTAGCGGCTAGGCTAAACGCGAAAGTCGGCAGTGCCTCAACCATGTGGTTTGGTGTGATATGTCTAGTGTGTGCGGGAATAAGTATGGCGATCTTTCCTTGGTTCGGAGTCTTATCTGTCTTCTCCATAGTCGGGCCGATGTTTGTGTATGCCTTTGGCAATGGTATTGTCATGCCCACCGCCATGTCATTGGCGATTATGCCCTTTCCTAAAATGGCAGGATCAGCGGCAGCCTTAATCGGCTGTTGCCAAACCGCATTAGGCGCATTATGCGGCTACATTGTCAGTATCTTATATAACGACAATGCCACGCCAATGACATCAATGATAGGTTGCCTGTCTGTGATTGCCTTATTAAGTATTCTCAGCATCAGAGCCAAAGCGAAAAGAGGGTCATCTCACTCGCTAGCAAAGTAAAACAACTGATATTTGGGTTTATAAATACCCGCTAATACTCGCTAATGGCCGCTAAATCTAGGTGTTGCCATTAGCGAGTATGTATTTTAGGAAGAGAATTATTGGGGGGTTTTTCTGTTTATACACATCAAAATCCGCGACTTTAATCATTTCCTCCAGTGACTTATTGACCTTACCTGAAAAATAAGCAACGCCTGTACTAAAACGAATATAATAGGCTTTATTCATGCATATATTCATCACAGCTATCGCTTTTTCAAAACGCTCTAATACTGTAGAAATTTTCTCTTCTGTCATGTATCCATCACAATAAATTCATCGCCCCGAAGCGATCGATAATGCTTGTTTAGCCTGAATTTAGGGGTAATTAGCTATGGAATAGGAATACAAAATTTAAGCCTAAATTTAGAAAATGACTTCAGTGATTTAAAAACAATGTGCTTGGTAAAATCTGGCCTTAGTATGTGCGATTTGTCTGCCCGCTGACTGTCATCGCAATCATTTGGGCCTCGTTTGATTAACTGATTATCCTAAGAAAAATGTACCCAATAAAATCGAACCATTTCCAGCAATACATTGAACCAACAATTATCTAGACTTGCTGATGCTGCCTTAGGTATTTTTTCTGGTACATAGCGGTATCTGCATCTTCTATCATTTCATCAAGCGGCTTTATCATATCGCTAGCAAAAAAACGCATTCCTGCACTAAATTCTATTTTATACGGTTTATTTAGGAAGGTATTCATTGTGTTAATTGCTACTTGGAAGCGCGTTAATAACAACTCAATTTCTGCTTTATCCGTATCTAAAAACATGACAATAAACTCATCGCCTCCTAAGCGGCCAATGATGTCACTGTCTCTAAAAGTCTTGCGCATGGTTTCGGCGAATTTAATTAAGGCAAAGTCCCCTTCATGATGTCCATAAAGGTCATTGATCAGCTTAAACTTATCAAGATCAAATAAAATAAGCGCCATAGGAAGATGCTTTCTCATACACAGTTTCTTGGCATGCTCTGCTAAAGAAAAAAAGCCTCGTCGACTAGATACTTCCGTTAGATCATCAAAGGTTGCCCACTGAATAGACTTAATTTCTTGCTCTATCATAGCGCCAAAGTCTCGCAGCAGTTGCTTATCCTCTTTGCTGAATACTCTAGGTTTCATATCAACAATACACAAGGTACCTAAGTTAATACCAGGACGGAGCTTAAGGGAGTAGCCAGCATAGAAACGCACATAAGGAGCGCCAACAACCAACGGGTTATCAAAAAAACGAATGTCGTCCAACGTATCAGGAACAACATACACATTGTCTTGATTAATAGTGTGGCCACAAAAAGAAAACTCTCTTGGCAGTTCCGTTATATCCAGACCTTGAGTCGATTTGAACCACTGTCGATCTGCATCAACCAAACTGACCAAAGCAATCGGCACATCAAACATTTGCGCCGCCATGCGGGTGATACGATCGAACCTTTCTTCATTAGAAGTATCGAGAATCTGAAGGGCCTTTAACGCGTGTAAACGTTCCGCTTCATTTATCGGTTTTCTAGGAGGCTGCATATCGTTTCCTTACCCTATTATCGATTAGCTATCCTAGCTTTTAAACACTATAACATTGCAAAAATGCCGGTTTAATGTGACCTATAATAACTAACTGTCCATAAATTTTATGTTTCATCCCTCAATGATAGATGATTTCATATACTATTATATGCATATTTTATCCCAGACAAAATATGAGCTAAGGACTGTTTGCTTTTATCGATTGACGATTAAGCGCTTTTTAGACAATTAATGTATCTCTATTGAGGTTTCGTAATCTAATAATATTGCCATTATCTTACTATCTTCTTGGTATTTGGCTATTAGCTTAGCCAGTTCAGCATCCGTACCTAAGCACGCTTTGTTCATCGCTTCAACCAAGAAAGCCGCACGTTCCTCATCGTACATAGGCTCGCCACGAAAATGATCACAGCTGTCGCGTTTTTCAACAAAAGTGGCAACATCTTCCGGAAAGATAGTTTCCGCTGCATGAACTACAAGCCCTGTATTAAATAGAATAAATAGCCATACTTTTTTCATAAGCTTCTCTTGGTAAATCAAAGACGCGACATAGTCGATATTGTCATTACACACCTGAATTTAGGCATAAGTAATATACGACATAAGTGCACCGCGATTTTAGACTAATCTACCACCCTCCTCAAAAAGCGAAACACGCCTTGATTCATTTTCTAGAAAAAACACATAAAAAAACGAGCCGAAGCTCGTTTTTAACTATTATGCTAACCGTTTTTCTACACCACTAACTCAATGCTTTTGAGTGAAACTCTAAGTGCTCATCAATGAAACTGGCAATAAAAAAGTAACTATGATCATAACCCGGTTGACGACGTAATGTGATTGGGTATCCCGTTTTTTCACAAGCGGCTTCCAAAGCCTCTGGCTTTAGCTGCTCGACCAAAAAGTTATCCGCTTCACCTTGATCGATAAACAGAGGTAAATGCTCTGTCATACTTTCAGTAGCGTGCTCAACAAGATAAGTCGCGTCCCATTCTTTCCAAGTGCCACTATCTTCACCTAAATAACCGGTAAAGGCTTTTTTGCCCCAAGGGCATTGAGTTGGATTTACAATCGGCGCAAACGCAGAAACCGACTGATAGCGTCCAGGGTTCTTCAACGCACAAATTAAAGCGCCATGCCCTCCCATAGAATGACCAGAAATAGAACGCTGATCGGTTACAGGAAAATGTGTCTCAATGACATGAGGCAACTCTTGCACCACATAATCGTACATGTGGTAAGTATTTGAATAAGGCTCTACCGTCGCATTGACGTAAAACCCAGCGCCCGAGCCAAAATCATAGCTTTCATGCTCGGCAGGATAATCAGTACCTCGGGGGCTAGTATCCGGACACACAATGGCCAACCCAAGTTCAGCGGCTTTGCGAAAAGCCCCGGCTTTTTGCATGAAGTTCTCATCAGTACAGGTCAAACCCGACAACCAATACAAAACAGGGACTTTTTGCGTTTCAGCTTGCGGAGGCAAATAAATCGCAAATGTCATTTCTCCGCGAACTGATAAGCTGTCATGTCGATAACGCTTTAACCAGCCGCCGAAGCTTTTTGTGTTAGAGAGTAATTCCATCTTGATATTCCTTTATGTGTGCACAACATCAGCCATGCACACGAATGAGAAAATTTACTTATCGAAAAGAATAACCGTACGAATACTCTTGCCTTCGTGCATCAAATCGAACGCTTTATTGATGTCTTCAAGCGGCATGGTATGAGTTACAAATGGGTCAATTTCGATTTTTCCATTCATATAATCTTCCACATAACCTGGTAATTGGCTGCGACCTTTAACACCGCCAAAAGCAGAACCTTTCCAGACTCGCCCTGTTACCAATTGGAATGGACGAGTAGAAATTTCTTGGCCAGCGCCTGCAACACCAATGATGATGGATTCACCCCAACCTTTATGACAACACTCAAGCGCTGAACGCATTAGATCAACGTTACCGATACACTCGAAAGAGTAATCCACACCGCCGTCGGTCATATCCACAACGACTTGCTGAATCGGTGCATCGAATTTTTTCGGGTTAATACAATCTGTCGCACCAAATTGTTTCGCCATTTCAAATTTTGATTCATTAATGTCGATCGCAATAATACGACCAGCACCCGCCATGCGCGCTCCCTGAATCACAGACAAGCCGATACCACCCAAACCAAACACAGCAACGGTATCGCCTTTCTCTACTTTCGCCGTGTTCAATACCGCACCAATACCCGTGGTAATACCACAGCCTAGTAAGCAAACTTTTTCCAACGGTGCATCCACTTGGATTTTCGCCAAGGCGATTTCAGGCACGACACTGTATTCAGAAAACGTTGATGTCCCCATATAATGAAAAATGGGTTCGCCATTAATGCTAAAACGACTGGTACCATCTGGCATCAAGCCTTTACCTTGTGTTTCACGAACAGCACTACACAAGTTAGTTTTGCCAGAGGTACAGAATTTACACTCGCCACATTCTGCCGTGTAAAGCGGAATCACATGATCACCCGGCTTTAGGCTAGTTACCCCTTCACCAATGGCTTCCACAACGCCCGCACCTTCATGACCTAAGATGGCAGGAAACACACCTTCTGGGTCTTCGCCAGATAAAGTAAAGGCATCAGTATGACAAACACCCGTGGCTACCATACGAACTAAGACTTCACCCGCTTGCGGGTCTTGTACATCCACTTCTTCGATTTTAAGTGGCTGGCCTGGACCCCAAGCAACTGCGGCTTTACATTTCATTGCGTTCTCCAAAGTAGGTTTAAACAAAAAGAGTAAGATAAATTAACTTCCCTTACTCTATCGTTAAATGATTAAGACGATAATAGCTATTTTAGAAAAGGATTATTGCCATACAGCAACAATCGATATTTTATTATGACAATTCACGCTAAAATCCCAATCCATTAATTAGTCAAAATGAGAAGTCGATGAAAAACTGGGAAGCCATGGAAGCCTTTATTGAAGTAGTACGACAAGGTAGCTTTTCAGCAGCAGCAATCGCGTTAAAAGTCTCCGCGTCTCATATCAGTCGCCTTATTACGCAACTAGAAAGCGAGCTCGGCACAACCTTATTATTTCGTACTACCAGACGCATTCGTTTAAGCGAAGCTGGCGAACTCTACTACCAACACTGTCGCGGTCTACCTGAAGTACTCAGCAGCGCAGAAGAAGCAATTTCATCATTAAATCAAGCACTCGTAGGGAAATTTACCCTGACCTGCGCCACGACTTTTGGCGAACGTTATATAGCCCCTTTAATGAATGATTTTTTATTAGACCATCCAAAAATAGAACTGGATTTTCACCTAACTAACCGCTCGGTAGATCTAATCGAAGAAGGCTATGACCTCGCTATTCGCATGGGTTCTATGAAAGAATCCAACCTTTTATCGAGACGATTATGCAATCGAGTGGAGTATCTTTGCGCGTCCCGCGAATACATCGATCAACACGGTATGCCACATACCTTGGCAGAACTGAGTAAACACAAATGCTTAATCGGCTCTAATCATCATTGGTTATTTCAGCAGGAGGGGTTACGCAAAGAAGTAAAAGTGAGTAGCCAATGGCGCAGTAATTCTGGAAAAGCGCTATTAGATGCAGTAAAAAAAGGGATGGGGATCGCACAATTACCCGATTATTACGTGCAAGAAGATTTAGCCAGTGGAAAGCTCATTGCCTTACTACCTCAGTATCAATACCCATACAGCGGTGTTTGGTTGGTTTATCCAAAAGTTCGTCAGGCATCCCCTAAATTACAAAGTATTTGTGATTACTTAATTCAGCATTTTCAGGAGAGTTCACCGTTTGCTAAGTAACGTTCCACTTAATAGGCAATCAGTGAGTAGCACTTCGTCGTAAAATTGTGCAAAAAATATGAGTTTATTCTTGCTGTTTCACATATAGCTAGGTAACTTCCCTTCGAAATACAGATCTCCGACAGACAGTCAGCACGATAAAGACTCTCTAAAATAAAGTCATTATAGGTTTATGATCCGAAAACACATCCATTTATTATTCATTTGCTGGCTCGCTTATGCCGCTGTGCCTGTGATAAATTATATTGGTGTGTTTAATGGTGTTTATGTCACGTTATGCGCGACCAAAGGCGTGATGATTCACGACCGTAAGTCTCAATTTTTAAACACCGCCCCTTCTAATGCTCACCTAACATATCATTCAACTATTCATGCTCATCACATGGGTTCAAGTAAAGTTGCCCAATCAGATTCACATACAGTAGAACACGAAGCGGATCGCTGCCCTTGTATTCATTTTTCCTTGGATACAGCTTTATTTTTCGACCCGATACAAAGAGTCGAAAACACTTTTTATCCTATAATCGATAATAAACACACCTCTCCTATTCATGCTATCTATGCTGCGCAAGCTAGAGGCCCGCCACGCTTTTATAGGGTTTCTCTCATGGTAAAACAACACACATAATGCGCCCTTCCTTTAGGTTTGAGCATTGTGTTTATTAATACTCAAACCTAACAAAGGTTAATTACATGTTTGGTTCAAAATCTTTTTACATGTCAGTATGGCGTTGGCATTTTTTTGCGGGTCTGTACACAGTACCTTTTTTAATTATGCTCGCAACCACAGGACTTATCATGCTGTACGCACCGATTGCGGAGCGTTTTCAGCACTCGGATTTATACGAAGTAGAGCAAGTAAGCGGACAAGCTATTTCTTACGAAGCGCAATATGAACTCGTTATGAAAGCCTATCCTAATGACGATATTTCACGCTTTTACCTCCCTGCTGATGCAAAGGAAGCCACACGTTTTCAAGTACAAGTTGGAGATGATACTCGTGCGGTATTTGTAGACCCTTATAAAGGCGAAGTACTTGGCGATTTAAGCATCAGCGATGCTTGGATTAGTTGGGCAGAAGGCATTCACGGAACTTTCTTTATGGGATCAACAGGTGATAAGTTGATCGAGATCGCGGCCAGCCTCACGGTGCTGCTTATTTTAACTGGCGTATTTTTGTGGTGGCCAACGAAAGGCGACTCTAAACTCAAAGCAGCCATAACCATAAGTAAAAAGAATAGTCGTGCATTTTGGCGAGATCTGCACAGCGTTATTGGTATTTGGGCGGCTATTATTTTACTTTTCTTCTGCATCTCAGGATTAGCCTGGGCGAGCGTATGGGGTGAAAAACTCACTCAAGCGTGGAGCACATTCCCTATGGAAAAAAATGCAGGAAGTGTCTCTTCTACCTTGACCCATGAAGACCTCAATATCAAAAACCTAAAACAGATTCCATGGGGTCTTGAAAAAGCGCCATTACCAGAATCAACATCAAATGGCCCAACCAGCATCACCCTAGATCACGTTGTCAACGATGCAAAAGCGATGGGCTTTACTCAATTCCAAGTCTATTTTCCGAAAAATGACAAAGGCGTTTATACCGCTTCTGCAACCACGATGAGCGCAGACATTAAAAACGCTTGGGACGACAGAACCGTTCACTTCGATCGCTACTCTGGCGCTGTTTTAGCGGATGTTGGCTTTATGGATTACAATTGGTTTGCAAAATCCATGGCCGCTGGAATTGCCTTACACATGGGGCAATTTGGTATTTTGAACCTTATCGCCAGCACAGTATTTTGTATTGCAATCATTACCTTATGTATTTCTGGTGTGATTATGTGGTGGAAGCGTCGCCCTAATGCTAGCGTTACTTTATCGCCGCCTCCAATGCCAAAAGATTTGGCCCGCTGGAAACACGCCGTTTGGATCTTGTTACCCATCTCCTTTCTTTTTCCAATGGGCGCCATCGCAATAATAAGCGTAGTACTGCTGGATATGATCGCTCATCTTATTGCACCAAAACTTCGAAACCTTTGGGCTTCTTAATATAAGGTAAACACTTAAAACCGAGGTTTGGGAGTATCAGATAGTATAAAACCGCCTTTTTACGAGGGCGGTTTTTTTAAATTTTTTGTGTTTAAATACACCAACAATTCATCCGATACTTACTAGAAAGCAAAGCCATGTTCTCACAAGAAGATTTAGTCCAAGTTGCTCGTCAAACCATGCCATTTGGCAAATACAACGGTCGTATTTTAATCGATTTACCCGAAGCGTATTTGTTATGGTTTGCGAAAGAAGGCTGGCCGAGCGGTAATTTAGGTCAATGGTTACAATTAGCACTAGAGATCAAAATTAATGGCTTAGAAAAACTGGTTGACCCACTGCGTAAACCAACTGAGAAAAAAGCCGACACGGCAAAAGTACGCATTCGATTTGAAGACTAGTGCACAGCATCAACAATCAGTTTTTTTGGTAAAATAATACCCCAGCACTTTCTTTTAATAATCGAAAATTCGCGCGCTCTGCCACTTTTATAGACGCTATATTAGTTACTTTGATATGCGCAAATAATGGACAGTCATAACCTTCTATAAAAGTATTTAAAATTTTATGAGCAATGCCTTGCCCTCTGAATAAAGGCGCGACTGTCCACGACAAAAGCCACCCCTTACCATCTATATCGGCCCTTATCGTCCCGACTGATTGATGCTGATACTCTGCGATATACAGTCTTCTTTGAGGGTTATCCAGCGTCGCTTGTAACCATATACAATGGCTTTGCATCTCTACAAATGCCGTCGTCAAAGAAGCCTCTCGTGTCGTTATGTCATTCCGCCATTCCAACAGTAAATCAGCATCATTCATTGTCGAAGGTCGAAGAGATAATGTGGAATCAATACCCTTTTCCAACTTTTATTCCCTCTAATAAATCGTGTTTTAAAAGCATATTACGCTGCTGTGTATCTAGTCTAAACAACAACATAAAAAAAACCAGCGCTAGCGCTGGTTAAAAATAGTCATAATCAAGTTAATAAAGAAACATTAAACCAGTGCTCTATAGTCCTCCATGTGTCAATTTGGCTGGATCAAGTAACGCCAACAATTCTTCTCGGCTTAAATCGGTATTTTCTTGTGCGACATCAACCACCGGACGCCCTTCTTTATAGGCTTGCTTAGCAATTTCTGCCGCTTTTGAATAACCTATAATCGGATTTAACGCCGTCACCAGAATCGGATTACGATGCAAGGCTTCATTCAGTTTTGCTTCATTGACGGTCAATGTTGCAATAGCGTTATCCGCTAACAGCTGTCCACTGTTACTCAATAAATGAATACTGTTCAGTAGGTTTTTAGCAATCATTGGCAACATAACGTTCAACTCAAAGTTACCTGCTTGGCCACCAATAGTAATAGCGGCATCATTACCTATGACTTGTGCTGCAACCATGGCGGTTGCTTCAGGAATCACCGGATTCACCTTGCCTGGCATAATAGAAGAACCTGGCTGCAATGCCTGCAGAGTAATTTCCCCTAAACCCGCTAACGGACCAGAATTCATCCAACGAAGGTCATTGGCGATCTTCATATAGGTCACAGCCACCGCTTTTAGCTGGCCAGACAAAGCCACTGCGGTATCTTGAGAGCCAATCAGTGCAAAGAAATTCTCACCAGGGACAAAGGTTACTTTCGTCAGGTCAGAAAGTTTTTGGGCAAATAGTGCCGCAAACTCAGGATGAGCATTAATGCCCGTGCCAACCGCTGTGCCTCCTTGAGCAAGACGAGTAACTTTGGTTTCTAAATAACGTAAGTTATCTAAATTATCTTGTAATTGCGCAGCCCATGCATAAAACGTTTGATCAAAACGCACAGGCATGGCATCCATTAGATGAGTTCTACCTGTTTTGGTATAACCTTTAAGGGAATCGCCTTTTTCTTCAATGATCGTTTTTAAATGCGTTATCGCTGGAATTAAACGCCCTGTTAGTTCAATCGCAGCACTTACATGAATCGCACTTGGAATAACATCATTACTACTTTGTCCAAAGTTCACGTGATCATTAGGGCTGATCGGCGTACTAGAATAACGACTTGCTATCGTAGCGATCACCTCATTGGCATTCATATTAGAGCTGGTACCAGAACCTGTTTGATAAACATCAACCGGGAAATGCACCATAACATCGTCATTATTAAGCAACTCTTCACAGGCTTTCTGAATCGCTTTAGATTGCTCTGGTGTAATACACTCTAACGCTTCATTGGCGCGAGCCGCAGCCGCTTTAATCAGAATAAGAGCATGGATAAAAGCCTTAGGCAAGGGCTCTCCACTGACTGGAAAATTGTTAATCGCTCGCTGAGTTTGTGCACCGTACAAAGCATTTTCTGGGACATTTAACTCGCCCATACTGTCTTTTTCAATTCGCATTTTCATCGTCTAATGATGTCCTTCTTGCTCTAGGGAGCATAAAAAATAGTGACTAAGCGCACGCAAGTCATGCTCCATTTTGAAATAAGCTTTAGCATCTTGATAAGTCACTATAAGCCGTTTTAAATTCGCTAACGGGCGATACACCATATCCAAACAAGTCTGGCGCCAATGCAGTGCGATATGGGTGTCACATACTGTATCTAGTAACACATTAAATACTCTTTGATGCAAAGTAACTGCGTCATTAATATTTAGTCTCTCTGCATAGCCTTCGCTAACATTGAGGTATTGATAAAGTACTTCCGGTGAATCCGCACACTGCCCACCTTGAATGGTTTGCTCAATCACTGAGAAAGGAACGAGATAATGGCTCATGATTTGTACCGCCTATAGTAATGATAACTATTATCAATAATGAAACTTCATTTATGTCCTGTCAAGTTATTGATAACGATTCCCATTAAAATTAGATATAGATCATTTTTTCCTGCATCCCTGACCCTTAAACATAAATAGGCTGTGACTTTTCCCCTATAAAAACAAAAAAGCCCCTGATACTTAACGTAACAGGGGCTGGCTGAATTCTTATTGCTTAGTGGTGATGACCACCGACACCATGGGCATGACCATGAGCAATTTCGTCATCCGTTGCATCACGCACATCAACGATCTCAATGTTAAAGGTTAAATCTTTACCAGATAGTGGATGGTTTAAATCAACTACGGCACGCTTTAGGCCTGATTTAATAATCGTTACTTGGCGCATGCCTTGCTCTGTTTGAACCATAGCAATCATACCTGGCTTCCAGCGTTTGCCGCCTTGAAGGTGTTTAACAGGTACTTCTTGAGTACGTTCTTCATGACGGTCGCCGTAAGCATCTGCACTAGGAACCGTGACTTCAAACTCAGCGCCCGCTTCTTTTCCTTCCATGGCTTTTTCAAGGCCCGGAATCACATTGCCGTGGCCCTGTAAGTAAGAAATAGGATCTTTACCGGCGGAAGTTTCGATCAATTCTTCACCATGGCGAAGTGTATAATTAAATTGAACGACTTGGTTGTCAGCAATGGGCATGATATTTCCTCTGTTTGTTCGGCTTAGCTCTTTGGCTTAGCCTGTCAGTAAGCAGTGCAATCGCACATTTGCGCGACATTATAGAGAGTCCTTAGAAAATGGCGAACTCTATCGCATCTTCTTTGATTGAGATGCTTTTAATCATTGATGCGGATGCTCTTTCTGCAGCCGTATGATCTAAAACATAAACCGGATGTGTATCAAAATATTGTGCGAGTTTTTTCTCAAAGTCATCGTGTAGAGAACCCAATGTTGAGCGCAACATACTGTCACTAAAACTAGACCCTTCGACCTCAATCTTAGTAATTTTAGGTGCCACTAAATAGACTCGATTTTCTTCTAAACGAACGCCTGATTCAAATGACGGGTTCACCTTTGTACTAAATGATAAAGACTGACCAAAAGCATTTAAAGTACCTTGTAAGTCAGTCGTCATATCCACCAGCGCCAAACCACCATCTCGATCGGTTAAATCAATATGTGCGGTTTTGATCAATAAATTCATATCTAAGGTGTTACCACCCTCTAGTGTTAGCTGTATGTGGTTTGACTTAGTTTGCTGTAATTGTTTTATAACCTCTTGGTTTAATTCAGATTCACTAATGCTTAACCCATCACACCCTGTGAGTATAAAAGTCGATAACAACAAAGCCACTAGGGCTATTGCTCCGCGAACTGTCATATCTTTTCTCCTAAAAAAATCATCGTTTATCGAACCAAATACGCATAAAATCTTCGGTTACTTTCTGCTCAATCACCATCGCCTCTTCTGTCGGACAAAATAGTGATACCGTGAAAATATTGTAACCTTCATGTGATGTTGTAATACGAACTCGCGGCTCTGGACCTGATATTTTAATGTCCAAACGCTTTTCAATCAGGCTGTTATAACGAATGGCAACCTCATGAAAGTGTTCGCTGTATTCTCGTATTTTATCCAATATTTCGTCTTTGATTTCAAACAAATTAACGTCATCAGTGAGCCTAGAAATCGAAAAATTATGCGTCACATAACGTCTCATGTAATTCAAATTTTGCACTGTTTGAGTTAATAACACACTATTAGGAACGACAGTTGTACGCCCCGTATAAGTATAACTTCCGCCTTTTAGATCTACCTCAAACAAGGTAGTGGAAAGCCAATCACTGTCTGTTACTTCCCCTTCATAATTGGCAACTCGAATCCAATCTCCCACCTGATAAGGTCGGGTACTTGCACGGTAAAATGCCCCCACGATACAAGCAATAAACTCTTTCGTTGCAATCACTAACGCCACCATAAAAGCAGCAATAGAAATGGCAATATTCTGTAATTCAGAAGACCAAATAAGAATAAATCCAACCACTAAAAAAAGATTGAAAATATTATCTAATGAATTGATTCTTTGACGTTTTTTATCATGCTCTAACGTTCGGTGTAAGCGAATAGCACGCTTGGTAATACGTCTAATAACATAAGAGAATAAGATCCATATAATTGTCAGGAATATTTCAAGGTGATTCATCACTATTGAAAAGTCCAAATCGGAAAAAGTAAGTTGTGAAAAATCAAGTGACATAAAAACAGGGTTCCTTCATTAAGGGCATCACTTTATCAATCATTGTATTAATCACCAACTAAAAGCACTAGACAGAGTGAAAAATAATACTGTATATTTGTCCAGTATAATTTTTCGCGAGGGTGGAACATGCCTGTAGTTATTAAATACGTTGTAGAACGTGATGGAATAGAAAAAATGACATTTACTTCAAAAGCTGAAGCCGATGCGTATGACAAGTTACTCGATACTGCTGATGCCCTTTATGAGGTACTAGAAAACAGTAAATTAGCAGGGGATCATAGCCAAAAAGAAGCATTATCTATGTATCTTGCTGAAAATAAAGACATGCTGTTAGAAGCACTAGGGGCAAAACGTAAAAGTACGCCTAAAACAAAAGCAAAACCTAAAACGTCAGTAGCAGAAACGAATAATACTTTGCCGCTAGAAGACTTAGTGATTGAGCCTGATGAAGACATCATATATGACGATGAAGAGAGTACAAATTCGTTCGAAAGTAATGACGAAGAAAGCTATTCTGAAAGTGATGCAGCCTAGCTAACATTACTGCAGAGCTAGTACTGCCATAAAATCATTAATATCCACTTCAGCAGATGCTCAATACCATGCCACTTTCTACTATAAGAACAGTTGCATGGTATTGCTCTTCTATAACATACAAAAAAGATGACTAAGTTTAGTTCACTTATCCAGTACCACTATAGCTAAACTGGTTGCAACAATTGATGGATGAAATGTAACTTCTTACGCACTGCTGGAACAATAATAAAAGGATAAAGGTCCGGCTGCCCCATACTACGATTCAAATTATTAACCGCAAAGGTAATTGGCAAATATTGAGCTAAGATGTCATCAAAGTTAGTGTGCTGATACGGGTTAATATTCACAGTGACACATAATGCTTGATGTTCTAAATTAGGGGGCTGAAGGCTCATTCCAAATTCACTTGCCGTTTCCAACGTATCTAATATATGTAGATAATGCGCCCATGTTTCTGCCCAATCCTCCCAAGGATGTGATGACGCATAAACACTCACGAATTGATCACGCCAATGCTCCACGGGAGCATCATAATGACGCTGTAATGCATCCGCGTAGCTTTCACGTTCATCACCAAACAACTGACGACATAGCGCGAGAGTATTTTCATCTGTCGCGACTAGTTGATCCCAATAATAATGACCCACTTCATGACGAAAATGCCCGATCACAGTACGATAAGATTCATTCATATCCTCACGCATCTGCTCGCGATCGGCACTATTGGCTTCCGTCGCATTAATCGTTACTTGACCAAGCGCATGGCCGGTACTCGACTGAGCGTTGTCAGGAACGATATTATCTTCTGATATAAAATCAAAAGATAAGCCGTCTTTGACGTCTTCTTTCTTACTTATGAGCGGTAATTGTAGCTGTAATAAAGAGTACACGAGACGATGCTTAGCAAACTCAAGCTGTTGCCAGGCTTGACGCTGCTCAATACCATTCAAATTTGGTATGTGTCGATTTAGATCACAAGCAAGACAAAATGTGTCCTCTCCTTCCACCAACCAATTACACACATCATGCTGATGATTCTCACAATAACGCCACACAGTCGCGGGACTAGAGGTATCCGCTAACGCTAAATAACCAGTCCCTTCCGGCTGTAGCGCACTCACTGTCATTTGATCTGATAAAAAACCTAATTCAGAACCACACTGTTCACATAAGGTATTTTCAAATAGCAGTGTCTGAGAACACTTTTGGCAACTAAATATTTTCATCTATATGTTCTCTTTGATGTCAGTTGACATGTTATTGGATAAGTCATATTAGCGGGCGTAATCCCCTCTTCTTATAATCCCTTTCATTCTATAAAGCCATCAAAGACAGTTCAAAATGACCATTAAGATTGATCTCACCTCCACCTATGTTTATCCTTTATGCTCAAACCAACGAGCGTCTTTAGGTAGCCTTTTTTAAAACTGGACAGTAAAAAATACGACGTATAACCGTTCCAACGATGAAGACTGAACAGAGTTTCTTAAAATAGCCAAAAAGGCATTCATATGTCACAACATAAAACCCTATAATCGAATAAAATAATCTTCCTCTAACAAAATAAAAGTGTATAAAGCTTTTATTAATTTTTTTACTCTAGCCCTTATTAGGAACAGCTTTTCATGATTGATGCTTTACTGCTAACATTTATTTTTCTTGTTGCTGGAATCGTTTCTGTTCCCATTGCATCCCGCCTTGGGTTGGGATCAGTTTTAGGCTATTTACTTGCCGGTATCATCATTAGTCCCATTCTGACCATATTGGAGGTAGACCTCGCCTCAGTACAAAACTTTGGTGAATTAGGTGTGGTATTAATGCTCTTTTTGGTGGGCTTAGAGCTAGAGCCCAAAAAACTGTGGGCAATGAAAACCCGTCTACTTGGATTAGGTGGAGGGCAAGTCATTTTAACAGCGCTCTTCATCATGGGCGTATCCACATTATTAGATCAATCGTGGCGTATCAGTTTAGCGGTGGGGCTTATTTTATCGCTTTCTTCTACCGCCATTGTGCTACAAACGCTGGGGGAAAAAGGGTTAATGCGCTCTGATGGAGGGCAATCTTCTTTTTCTGTATTACTTGCTCAAGATATTATTGTCATTCCTATGCTGGCGTTTATTCCCCTACTAGCGACCCCCGAACTAATCAGCGCAGTAAACCATACAGTAAGCCAAACATACGCTCATGGGGGCGACTGGAATCTATTAGAAGGTTTATCTGCCTGGCAGGTCACGCTCGTCACTATTGGCGCGGTTATCACGGTTATATTGGGGGGGAACTATTTATCCAGTCCGGTATTTCGCTTTATCGCTTCAGCGCAACTGCGCGAATTATTTACCGCAACAGCGCTCATGTTTGTCATTGGCACCACATTATTAATGTCTGTTGTTGGCCTATCTCCTGCACTTGGTACCTTTCTCGCTGGGGTCGTGTTAGCAAACTCCCCTTATCGACATGAGTTAGAAAGCGACATTGCCCCTTTTAAAGGACTACTACTCGGATTGTTCTTTATGACGGTTGGTGCTGGTATTAATTTTAGCCTGCTTGCGGACCATTTTTTAAAGATTATTGCGATTACTCTTGGTGTGATTTTACTAAAATTAGTGACGTTACTCGTAATGGGGGTTTTGTTTAAAATACGTGGTGTAGATAAATGGCTATTCGCATTAGGACTAGCCCAAGCAGGTGAGTTTGGGTTTGTCCTTCTCTCTTTTACCGTTTCTCATGGTGTTATTCCTAAAGCATTAGCAGATCAGTTATTGCTTGTGGTGGCCTTATCAATGTTATTCACTCCTATTTTGTTCATTCTCTACGATCGCTATTTGGTGCCGTTTTACGTCAACAAGAAAGACGACAAACCACAGGGCGTTGGCATGCCCAATGATAAAAAAATCATCATTGCTGGTTCTGGGCGTATGGGAAGCCTGGTTGATCGTATGCTTAACTTGGCTGGCTACGAAACAACCGTTATCGATTACAGTACAAAACAGCTAAGAACACTTCAGCGTTTTGGCGTAAATAACTATTTTGGCGATGTGACCCGACCTGAATTATTGCTTGCCGCTGGTATAGAAGAAGCTCAATTACTTGTCGTCGCCATAGATGATCCTGAACAAATATCCAAGCTAGTCAAATATGTCATGGAGCACTTTCCTCATCTGCACGTCATCTCTCGTGCCAAAGATCGTCACCATGTTTACGACTTATGGTCTTATGGCTGTCGCGATATTATGCGTGAAGTTCATGACAGTAGTTTACGGATGGGACGTTCTGCGTTTGAGGCATTAGGAGTATCCCAAGACAGCGCAGAGAAAATGGTCGATCTTTATCAAAAACATGACCAAGATGCGATGTTTGCCGTCGCTGACGCCCACGAGATTGGAACGCCAGTGGACAAAAACAGCAATTACATCGCCAAAGTAAAAGCCTTTTTAGAAGCCTCAGATCCAGATCTGAGAACAAAAATGCAGTCTTTTAGAGACCTTAAGTAGCAGTCCAAGTACCCTGCCGTACGGTTCATTCTTTTAGCATACAAACCTAACGGAGTGAGTTGCCTTACGGCTTCACTGTGGCGTTATAAACTCGTTTTACATGTACCAGTGTAATAAGTTTGATCATCGGTTTAATCAATAATTGGCTACTGCCTAAAATAAATAGCCAAGTACCATCGATCATCAGTTCATTTTTCAAAAAAAAGAAACTTCCAATTAAAAACCATACGGCAATCAGAAAATCATTTACCGCACCAAGCGCTTCATAGCGGCGCTGGATAACAATGTGTTCTTGATCTAAATTAACATCTAACATTTGACTATTATCTTGATCCATTTCGTCTCGTTTCCCAACGTTATAAAGTAAGATCGGCAGGCTCGTGCCATCTTACCTACTCTTTCATAACCATTTTAAAATTTCGATAAGGATAACACTTCATAAGCAAAAACATGAATTCTCACTTATCATTCTCTTCCTTTACGATCAATTTTTCTTACTTTAAATCTAGGAAAACGCCATGCAACGTCAGATGCAATTCATTATTAACACGCCACTGTCATGACTCAAGCTGTTTACAACACCGCATCAAAACGAATCATTGACTACAAAATAGAAATCAAACCACCCTATTACTCATTATCCGTATCAATAAAGGTTACTATGTAAACACTGCCTTAAGAACGTGGCGCCTCAGCATAGGGCTGATGAATCACTCGTCGTAACGTATAAGCGATCACCATAAGCGCAAGAACCCCAAATACAGCACCAGCAACACCAACACTTTGAATGTTTACCCGCTGAATCACTTGATTGCCAATCAAAGCACCAGCTCCAATTCCTAAATTAATAATTCCTGAAAACAATGACATAATGATGTCGGAAGCATTGGCATCGACATTAAACACCCGTACTTGAGCCGATAGCGTGACCGTCATCAGTGCCGCTCCCCAGAAGAGAATCACCATCACCATAAAAGTACCATTGTGAGCGGCTGTGTATAAAAGTGCCGTCGACAAAGTCACGATTAAAGTGCTCGCAACAATCAACTGAGCATTACAGCGCTCACCAAAGTAACCAAATAGCACACTGCCCAAGATCCCCGCGCCACCAAACAACAACAGAACCAAGGTAGTAAAACCGGCGCTGTTGTCCCCTACTCTGGCTAAGAAAGGCTCAATATAACTATAAGCCGTGTAATGAGCGGTAAAGATCAGGAAGATAAAAGTGTATAAGAAAATCAGCACTGGGTTCTTCATTAGTTCAGACACCTTGCTTAAGGTGCCCGAGAACAAACTAGGTAAGCTAGGCAATGCGCGCATAAGTGCAATGGTAATCGCCAATGACGCGATACCAATCACAGCAAAAGTGGTGCGCCAACCTAACGATTCGCCAATCAAGCGTCCTAATGGCACACCTAGCACCATGGCCAAGCCGGTTCCCGTTGCTAAGATACTTAACGCTAAATTTTTCTTACCCCACGGCGCGACTCGAATCGCTATGGAGGCGGTAATAGACCAAAACACCGCATGAGCAAGCGCAATCCCTATTCGACTCACCAATAAGACTTCAAAACTCCAAGCCAATACGGAGAGTAAATGACTGACAATAAAAAGCACAAAACAACAAATCAATAACGTTTTACGGTTCATTTTCCCTGTCAGTAACATCAAGGGAAGAGACATTAATGCCACTATCCAAGCATACACGGTGAGCATCCAGCCGGCATGGGCCGGCGTAATATCAAAGTCAGCCGCGATAGAAGATAACAAACCAACGGGAACAAACTCTGTCGTATTCACAATAAATGCGGCAATTCCCATCATAATAACGCGAAGATATTGAGTACGTAGTGACGTGTTATCCGCCGTAGAAGAATCCAAGTTCATGTTGACCTGCAAAGATAATAAGGAAAGTAAGGTGTTTGGTTTTTGAACAAAAACAATAGTATGAAATATAAAGGTTTCAGTCGATCTAGGTTAGTACTATTTTAGCTGGTGGATAGGATTATCAAACACATTTATCGAGAGAAACGACTATTCTTTGCCATCAGCCTTAAAGGGCGCAAACAATCGTACCTGTCGTACGCTTTTCCCAGTTTTTCAGTGTAACGGTTCGATAGGCTTGCATTGCTTCATCAGCAACGAAAGAGGTAATACCTACATGATCCAATAACGCGGTCATCACCGCTTCTGCGGCCCGCACAGCACCGTCTTCACACTTTAGAGCAATGCTCAGTTTTAGTTCTGGAATAGCGGCGATATAAACCCCTTCAGCCCCAACTTTAAGAAAAACACGCTGCTGCAGAATCGTCATCATATTAGTGCAGTAACGTTCTGTTCCTGCCACCATAAAAGGGTGTTTTACCACCGCATCGTATAAGGTTTTACAGGCAAGCTGACGACTAGAAGTTAGCGCTTCAGGATTTGAAAACTTTGCAAAGCCTAAAGCTAGATTGGTCAGTGGCATCGCCCATGTAGGCGCAGAGCAACCATCTGGCGACCAAGGTGTATTGGTATAATCGTATTCACACATCTGCGCCATTGTGGCAGAAATTTTCTGCTGTACAGGGTGATCAATACCAATATAACCATGTGGCGTAACACCCAATACTTTGGCTAGTCCCAACATACCTGCGTGCTTACCAGAGCAGTTATTATGCAATTGGTTTGGCGTTTCACCAAGGTTAGCTAGTGCGTAACTGGCCTTGGCTCGCATCGGCCAATGACAGCCACATTCAAAATCAGTTTCAGATAAGGCAAGCTTATTTAACATGCTTTGTACTGTTGCTACATGGTTTTCTTCACCATTATGGGAAGCACAACAAATGGCAATTTCTTCGTCACTAAAAGCAAACTGGTTAGCGCCACCCATCTCAATAAACGCTAACGCTTGCAGCGCTTTTATTGCACTACGAGGATATACCAAGGCATCTACATCGCCCCAAGATTCCACTACGGCACCGGCACTTGAAACAATCACCGCTTTAATATTGTGTTCACTTTCAACAATACCGCCTCGAGTGACTTGAACGGAAAGAGAGTCATGCTGCATGCTATAGCTCCTAGTCTAAAAATCATCAGTCAACAGACTAAAAGGAACGGAGTTTGACCACAAGAAAAAACGACTATTCGCTTTCTATTAGATTCCAAAAAGCCTCTACCATTGGATTTTTTAAATTCTTTTTCAAAGTAAATACACCAATATCATAGGGTTCTAATTCCGGTTTCACCTCCATGATCTGAATACGGTCTGCTAATGGGCTATTGTCTAGGACAATTTTGGGCACTACGCCAATCCCAAAACCTAAGCTCACCATACTGACAATCGCTTCATTGCCGGTCACCTGCGCATAAATGCGAGGGGTAATACCATACTGCGTAAACCAATCCTCTACCTGATGACGAGATACGCCACTTTCAGAAAGGATCATGGGGATATTAGCCCACTCTTTGGAATTCTCTGGTGGACTTGTAGGGACATTTGGCACCAATTGTTCTATCGGGGCAATAAAGAGCAATGGCGAAGTAGCAATGGGCTTAAACGCCATACCACGAGGTAGTTTGTTTGGTCTAGCAGCGATAGTAATGTCTTCAGAACCATCTAAAATATGCGCAATAGCATGCTCTGGATCACCCGTTCGCAACTTAATTTCAATGCCTGGATGAGCAATACGAAAGCGACTTAATAGATCAAACAAAAAACTGTAGCTGGCCGTCACTGAACCATAAAGGCTTATCTCTCCTCGTAATTGATCGGAATTATCCATCAACTCATGGCGAATCATATTCCATTGATTACTCGTATCTCGAGCATACTTAAGAAATTTCTTGCCTTCCATCGTTAATGTTACCGTGCGGTTATCACGATGAAATAAGCTCACGCCAACCTCATCTTCTAACTGACGAATGTTACGAGATAATGCAGAAATACTGATGTGGCATTCATCGCTGGCGCGACCAAAATGCAAGCTTTCAGCCAATACAAGAAAGTGTTTTAAGGATCGTATATTCATGGCGTCTATAATAGCGGATGTTTGCAAAAAATGGGATATTACATTGCATATATATCAATTTACGAAAAACAAGATTTTCTATAGAGTGACGCCAATAACATTACTTTGCTACCCTATATGGCGAGCAAAAATGTCATCCATTTTCTGACATTAAACAGTAATATTGGCATGCCTTAATTGCCAAATACTTTAATCATAATAATTAGGATATCCGTACCATGGCTAACTATTTCAATACGCTACCGCTACGTGAGCAATTGGCTCAACTAGCAAAATGTCGTTTCATGAACATCTCTGAATTTGCTGATGGCGTAGAAGCGCTGAAAGGCAAAAAAATTGTTGTGATCGGCTGTGGTGCACAAGGTCTTAACCAAGGTTTGAATCTACGTGATAGCGGTCTAGATGTTTCTTACACATTGCGTGCAGCGGCTATTGCTGAAAAACGCCAATCTTGGAAAAATGCTACTGAAAACGGTTTTGTTGTTGGTACTTATGAAGAGCTTATTCCAAGTGCGGATGTGGTTCTTAACCTAACACCTGATAAGCAACACACTCCTGTTGTCACAGCGGTAATGCCTCTTATGAAGCAAGGCGCTTGCCTATCTTACTCTCACGGTTTCAACATCGTGGAAGAAGGCATGCAGATCCGTGAAGACCTTACAGTAATCATGGTTGCACCTAAGTGCCCAGGTTCTGAAGTACGCGCTGAATACGTTCGTGGCTTTGGTGTTCCAACGCTTATCGCGGTTCACGAAGACAACGATCCTAAAGGCGAAGGTCTTGCGCTAGCAAAAGCTTACGCTGTCGGTACTGGCGGTCATAAAGCAGGCGTTCTAATGTCTTCTTTCATCGCGGAAGTAAAATCTGACCTTATGGGTGAGCAAACAATCCTTTGTGGTATGTTGCAAACTGGTTCTATCCTTTGTTTCGACAAAATGGTTGAAGAAGGCATCGACGCAGGCTACGCATCTCGTCTTATCCAATACGGTTGGGAAACCATCACCGAAGCATTGAAATACGGCGGCGTGACTAACATGCTAGATCGTCTTTCTAACCCAGCGAAAATCAAAGCATTTGATCTTGCTGAAGAACTTAAATTGATCATGCGTCCTTTGTACAACAAACATCAAGACGACATCATCAGCGGCCACTTCTCACAAACTATGATGGAAGATTGGGCGAATGACGACGTTAACCTTCTAGGCTGGCGCGCAGAAACAGCAGAAACAAACTTCGAAAAAACACCTGCTGGCGACGTTGAAATTTCTGAACAAGAATTTTTCGACAACGGTATCTTGATGGTTGCTATGGTTAAAGCCGGCGTTGAGCTTGCTTTCGAAACAATGACAGCGGCTGGTATCATTGCAGAATCTGCTTACTACGAGTCACTACATGAAACGCCTCTAATCGCGAACACAATCGCTCGTAAGAAACTTTACGAAATGAACGCGACTATCTCTGATACAGCAGAGTACGGTTGTTACCTATACAACCACGCTTGCCTACCATTGCTAGCGGACTTCATGAAAGACATCAAAACTGACGTAATCGGTAAAGGTCTAAACCTTGATGATACTGGCGTTGATAACGGTCGTTTGATCGAAGTAAACGCAGCACTACGCAGTCACCCTGTTGAAGCTATTGGTGGTGTTCTTCGTGGCCACATGGCTGATATGAAAAAAATCGTTTAATTCGATTTTTACATTACTAATGTTTAACTCCATCATGGATTAAACATAAAAAAGCCGAGTGACTCTTAATCAAGACGCTCGGCTTTTTTTGTTTTTCTTTTTTCACTCTTTTTAGTAAGGCGTTATCTCATGAATCAAGCCATTCAGTTAAATGCACTCAGTGTTAACTTTGACGATCGTTTTCTATTAAACGACATTGAATGGACATTGACGCCACAACAACACTGGGTCATCACCG
Organism: Marinomonas sp.; assembly: GCA_052107635.1. GTDB lineage: Bacteria > Pseudomonadota > Gammaproteobacteria > Pseudomonadales > Marinomonadaceae > Marinomonas. Next base: position 32,143 of record JBQEFB010000007.1, read on the forward strand.
GCACCAATGGCGCTGGTAAATCCGCACTGGCAGCGGTATTAGCGGGCGTTGGTGAAGTGGTAAATGGTGAGCTATCAGGCCTTCCTAATAGCGTTGGCTTAGTGTCGTTTGAAGCACAAGCAGAGTTAATCGCCAAAGAGCTGAAAAAAGACGACGCCGACATCATGGATGTTATTTCTGTTGGTACACCGGTTAGAGAAATGATTTTCGACCACTGCGCCGATCCTGAACTTGCCACGCAATTAGTTGAGAAGTTCGGCTTATCTAGTTTATTAGATCGCGCCTTTCGCAAGCTTTCTACTGGTGAAACCCGTAAAGTCATGCTGATTCGCGCTTTATCTAATAAGCCAGACTTACTGATCCTAGATGAGCCATTCGACGGTTTAGACGCCGACACATTAGCCATGTTACAAGCGCACCTTGAAACCTTGGTGAATACCGTTCCTATGGTACTCGTGTTAAATCGCTTTGATGAAATGCCAGATTTTATTACGCATGTGGCTTACATGGAAAAGATTCATCACAACAACAAGAGTGACAATAACAAGCTCGACGCCGGCCATTTAGCCTTAATCATAGATCGCCAAGACAAGACGGCCTTTGATGAACTTTCGCAGTTATTCCATTTAAAAACGACAGAACTGAATATTCCAACAATCGATGCCGCCAACCAACTGCCTAAACTAGACCCTAGCCAACCATTAGTTCGTTTAAAAGACATTACAATCAAATACGGCGACACCGTCATTGTTGATAAACTCAATTGGACTATAGAGCCAAACCAACACTGGCAACTAAGTGGTCCTAATGGTAGTGGTAAAACAGGCGTTTTATCCTTGATCACCGGCGACCATCCTCAGTGTTATACCAATGATATCTTTGTCTTTGGCTTCCAACGCGGAAATGGCGAAAGCATCTGGCAGATCAAGCAATTCATCGGTTACGTTTCTACCGCTTTACAATGGGAATACCGTGTCAGCACCAGTTGCCGAAACGTAATTATTTCTGGCCTACATGACAGCATCGGCATGTACACCAAAGCCAGTGACAGCCAAAAGAAAATCGCTGACGAATGGCTTACTCTACTCGGTATGAAGGACCGCGCCGACTCACCTTTTAACAAGCTGTCTTATGGCGACCAACGCCTATTACTCATCGCTCGCGCCATGGTAAAACGCCCACCATTATTGATCTTAGACGAGCCTTGTCTTGGCCTAGACGACATGAACCGTCAGCTAGTTTTAGCCTTAATCGAGAAAATCTGTGCAGGCTCAGAAACCACAGTGCTCTACGTAAACCACCACGCAGAAGATCAAATTGAAGGGATAGAGAATTACTTGGGGTTGGTGAAGAACAACTAGATTTAAGCCTCACAGAAATACAAAAGCCAACTCAATGAGTTGGCTTTTGAAAATCAATGTAGAATAAAGAGTTTATTTAATCGTATCGTAATGCTTAATTACGGAAACAATAGAATCTAAAAGGGGCTTTAAACCATTGAAGTTGACGCTTTTCTTCTGAGCTTTGATTATATGTGTTGCGAAAGCCTCTTTACTAAGACCTGCATTAAAGCTCTTCCCACTATGCTCCATAAGCCTAGCCTTTTCGTCAAAAAAATATTCAATATCAGTATCCTTTTCATCCACTCCTAAAGGCGTAAAAACAACATACAAATTTTTAGTAACATGGATAAATTCAGCTTTTCGAATATCCTTTTTTGGATCAAGACCTATAGGAAACAAGCTAACTTTATCATTAAACTTATCGCCACTTAAAAGAGAAAAAATCTTTGCATCTTTAGGGCCCTTATCATTATCTAAAAAAATAATGACAGGGTTCTTAGGAGTAACAGACTTGTATGGTTTGATATTTTTTTCAAAGTTATCGATAAAGCCTTTTAGATAGTCAGCACCACCAAATAGCTCTAAGAAAAATCGTGTTCGCTTAGAGTAGTCGACTATATTCACTAATAAATTATATTTTTTATATTTATTGTTTTTTTTATCCACCTCATTAGTGAATTTTACTAAAGATGGATAATATGTAGCAAGTTCACTAATGGCTGATTTTATATAAACATTATCTGTTTTCCCTTCAAATAAAATCGTTGGCTTTTCGTTACCATGAAAAAGCTTATAAAACAGGAATTGGCTAAAAACTTTTTCGCGTCCAGACAATAAAATCTTAGTACTTTTTCCAATTTTTTTTAATGCGTACTCGGGAGTTAAGGGAGGCTTTTGCCTCATACGGTTGTAGTGATCAATCTGATCAATAAAATTTAGCTGCCCTTCCAGCTCATTTATATTCCCTTCAACTTCGATACCATTTTTTTGGGTCGTAAACCTACCATATTTAAAAAGAGCATTACATTTAGATCTAACTGTGCGCCAATACTCACTTTTAACACTCGGCTTCTTATTGACTACAAGCCCTGTAACATCTTGTCGCGAGTTTTTATATTGGATACGAGTTTTTTTATGGTTTATAAAAAATCCTGCACGCTCAATTTCCCTTACCAAACGATTACCCGCTGTATAGCACCCTTCATTCTCCGCCATTATTTCAGATGGAAAAATAGATAGATTCGTAGAAAATGTAATATCGTCAGCATATCTTGTATAAGTACATTTGAACTTTTTCGCTAACGAAGCTAATTGAATATCTAAACTATGGGTAATAAGGTTAGTAATAATAGGAGAACACGGACTCCCTTGAGGGAGCTTGTTTTCATAGCATGCAATTTGAGCAATTACAGTTGCCACCTCAGAGTTAAGTTGGAAGTCTTTATTCTTAATAAAGAAACCACGTACACGACCAAAGTTAAAACTATCGAAGAAGCTTTCAAGGTCGATATTTAGAACGTTTTTCTTTCCTATATGCATCATTGCATTGGTTATAATTGATCGATCTTTTGTAAATCCATGCGATAAAGAAGGTTGCCGAATAGCCGAATCAGGTATTTTAACCTTTAAGACTTCTGCGGCATAATCTGAATCTTTTTTGTTCTTTTTTAATTTTGGTGAAGAAAATTGTGATTTTGGATATTTAGAAGCATGAATCTCATTCACACATTCTAAAAGTAGTGTGGCTAAAGCTTTTTGCAAACTTTTTAAATCTTCTGAAGGTGCACTAATCGTACGCTTTCCTCCAGATTTTTTATCAAGTTTGAATTGATGATACTGATTTTCAGGTCGAATAATATAGAGAGTATGAGTCAGGAACTTGGGAGATATATTCAAAGCCTTAGCGAATTCAGGTTTGTTTGATATAGACCTCAAATAGTTTAGCTTTGACATAAATAATTCCATTTAATAAGAGATGGCTTATGGATACTCTTACGCGCTATTAAGTATTATAAATACATTGACAATACTATAAAGCAATCCAAACGGACGATTGTTCCACTGTTCGCGACGCGCGAACAAAAAATCTATCCATAAGCCAATCATTTAACACTATATGAGCTGAATAACGATATCAAGATTAAAAACCAATCAAACCAACCTAATCTCTAACTTCTTACCCAACGCAGTAGCAAACTTTTCTAACGTAGACAGTTTCACGTCTTCTGAGTGGTTTTCAATGCGTGAAATGGCACTTTTTTGTGTTTGCAGTTTATCCGCAAGTTCTATTTGAGTAAGTCCTGAATTGATACGTGCTTCTTTTAACAATGCGCCAAATTTAAAGACTTGATAGCCTTCGTTATAATTATCTGCAAAATCTGCATCTGTTTCTTTTCGTTTTGTAATATATCTTTGAAGATCACTCATGGGGTCTTCCTCTGTAAATAGCCTCATTTACGATTTCCATATCTAAACATTACAGCATGATTGAGCCGCGACCTATCGATTGTATTGGCCCTGTCGGTTTACCTGTCGGTGAACCTGATTCTTGCTCTAAGGTGAATTCAAACAATTGATTATCTGTCAGTGGCGGAAGCTTATCCAATGCAACATTTAAGGTTTCTCCTTTTTTAACTAATCCCAGAGATACGGGTGCATTCCAGCCTTCTGCTTTCGTCCAGAACTGTAACGCTTTCCCTTCTGGAATCTGAACCGCTGCCAATGGCACCAGCTGCATTTGATTCGTACTTTGATTAGTTTGAATGACCCACCCTGGCGTTTTATTTTCAGGAGCAACCAAGACAGCAATATAAGTAGGTGCACTCATCGTCGGCTCACTGATTTGTAGCTGAACGGCGAACACCATAGCCAGAATAAAGCAAGCCGCTGAAACACCTCGCCATAGCGCTAAATTTTGCCAAAATGACAAAACTGATCGAGACCTTTTTCTTTTGGTTTTCTTGGACACTTGATCAAGAGTGTCAAGACTACGTTCAATTCGAACCGATAAAGATTGAGGCGCAGGTAATGGTGCTAGTCGATCAGTAAGAGTGACAAAATGTACTTGCCATTGATTAACTGATTTTTGCAATTCGATGCTGCTCTCTAATCGACTTTCGAACGCGTCACGCTCACCAGCAGTTAATGTTCCAAGAACATATTGACCCGCTAATGCGTCATCATCTTCAGAGACATGGTAGGAACCCTGGCTCATTGTAAGCACTCCTTTAACGCCCTTAAACTACGCTTAATCCATGATTTAACCGTACCAAGGGGCTTATTCAACAGTATTGCTATCTCGCCTTGCGTGTAGCCATCAACATAAGCATGCAATATGCAAAGCTTACGTTCTGGTTCTAAATGCTCTAAACAAAGGTATAGCGATGATTTAGTCGATGAATCATTAGCCCACTCTGATAATTCATCAGGATGGCTCTCTTCCTCTACAGCTTTGCTATCACAAAGATCGAGAAGAAAGTCAGGCTCTGCCAGAACATGACGCTTGCTGTATTTAAGCGCATTTAAGGCTAAGTTTCGGGTCAATGTATAAACCCAACCACGAGCAGAACCAAGCTCTAGGTGATAACGATCTGCATTTTTCCAAATCTTGATGAAGGCATCATGTAATACATCTTCAGCTAAGGGGCGACTTTGTAGAATACGCATTACAACAGCAAGCAGCCTAGGCGATTCTTGTTCATACAACTGCCGTAAAGCCTGCCGATCTCCTTCAGCACAGCGCTTCAGCGCATTTTCATAATCAAATGTTGTTGATAATGGCACGCTGCTCTTCCTAATAAAAAAACCCAGTGTACAAAACTGGGCCTTTTTAGTCATTAACAACAATGTTACGTTTCTCGCACTTGAATACTCATCTAATAAACGACTTTAAAGCCGTTATTTTGATGTCCAAAATAAGTAATCGCCAGAATAATTCACGACCACGGTATGCCCTAATTTATCGGTACTACATCCCATTTCAGGTGCCGCACCACCTTTTAAGTTAATACGCTGCACGTAGGTCACACCCTGTAAGGCACCTGGTCGTGATGATGCATTCGCTTTTACTAATTGCATGGGAATACTGCCTTTGGCTGAAGGAGAGACCGCCAATTGTTTACCGGTGATAGAAGAACCATCTAACGATTCCCATGTTGCTGGCGGCCCAAAATACGAGACTAGATGATTGCCTTTATTGTCACTTAAAATCGCACGAGGCCCGGCAAAAGCCCACTTCGCCTGTGTAGTATTTTTCGTGTCTACTTTACATACCCAAGTAATATTTCCTTGCGCAACAGTATGCATTGCAACCTTATTACCTGCAGGTACTTGTACTGCGTTAGGAAGCTTGTCTTGAGAGAAACTCCCCGCATAAGACTGTGTTGCTACTGCCATTAAAATGCTCGTTGTCGTAATTTTTAATACGTTAAACATAGATGTATTTTTCATTTTTACTTTCCCTATTATTGAATCAGTATTAAGTTGAAAAACAGTCAATGTCCTACTGCTAATAGGTACTACAATCCAAGATGTGTTTTGGATGCAAAAAAATAAAATACTTTAAGTAAAGTAATGTAATGCTGTAATGTAATGATCGTTTAATAAAGACTAATAACAATCACCTTTACTTCTCAAGCGCATTTATTCGTTTGAGGCAATACCCAACCTGACAATGTGAAACAGTACAATCTAAAATAATCTAGAAAATGATAGTTATTTAACTTGGATTGTCATGTTAACCAACAAGGAAAGTATTTTTCATGAGCATTACAGCAGCCTTTCAAAAATCAATGTTTCTAGGTCTTCTTACAACGGTATTAGTAGGTTGTGGTCATGGTAGTTTTGAAGGGACCTATACAGGAAATGTTACCGCGATTAATCCACTATTAAACATTGCTCAAGTCGCAGAGGGGGAACCCACTGAAATATCTCTTACTATTGGGGAAAACTATATTATTGGGGGGGATGGTAATCGTATTAATTTCGATAATATTTTTGTGGAAGATTCTGGGGATAGACGTTTTCTTGTTTTTCAAAAAGAAGGGAAAAAAGATAAAACCATCGATATTATTGATGACAATACAATTTACTTAAAAATTAGTAACTTAGGACGAGCAAAGCTTACTCGCCAATAGTCTATCAACCCTAGATCAAGCAACTGTATTTTTTAACTTCATAAAAAAACCCCCAGCTAAAAAAGCATGGGGGTTCTTATAACAATGTCTTATCACTAGGTGTTTAGCATTACGCTAAGACAAATCCTACCAGCGCCGCAACAGCACCATAAGCTAACATTGGGATAATAGTTTTCTTAATAATAACACCTTCTTTATTACTGAATCCTAAGATAGTGGAAACAGCGATAATGTTATTAATACACACCATATTACCCATAGCAGCACCAGCAGATTGTAGCGCTAATATTAAAGTGGTTGAGAGGCCAACTTGCTGAGCAATACTCTGTTGAATAGCGCCAAACGTCAGGTTAGAAACCGTTGCAGAACCTGAGAAGAAGCTACCTAATGCTCCAAGGAATGCCGCAAACAAAGACCAACTATCGCCTGTTAAACTAGCAAACGCATTAGCGATTAAGAAAATTGGTGACTGCTCTCCTCCTAACATCATAAATTTCACCATGACCAAGGCACCTGCTAATGAGATAAACGGTAACTTGATACGACGGCTAGTATCACTAAAGGCTTCTTTTACCTGAGGTCCTGTCATTTTTAACAGAGGAATTGATATCAACACCACCAGCAAAAAAGGGATTAGCGCTGGAACATACAGTGTTTTATAAGACCAGCCGACAGAAGTAGATAAGATATTTTGGATTGAAATAATCAGAGATTGACTCACGCCAACATGGGTAGAGCCAAGATCAAATCCGAACCACGCTTGAGCGTTGGTCAATAAACCTTTAATGCCAAGCTGACTGATACGCGTCACAATTAAAATAACAATCAACAGGACTAATGGCAAAACAGCAAAAAACACCTGACGGAATGGGACTTTTTCCCCTTTGGGTAAGTCATTCTCTGCGGCATTTAAGCCAATATCCGCTTTTGCAAACGCAATGCTCAGCATTAGGCCTATCGCACCACCAAGCAAAGAAGGAAATTCGTAATTCAAATTTGCCAATAAATAATACGGCAAAGTACACGCTAAAATACTTAAGAAAATAAAGACGATATTACGACGAATCAGGTTCCAACTAACCACAAACTTAAGGGCTAAAATAGGAATCACTAATGCGGCTGCAAAGTTAATCAAGGCCGTTTGACTAGAAACGCTAAGCAGTTGCTCTGGACTTAAGTTTAATGAATCTAAACCAAACCATATCGGCGTACCGACCGCACCAAAAGATACAGGTATCGAGTTCATGATCAATGCAAAAACAGCAACACTTAAAGGATTAAATCCCAAGCCAACCAACATAGGCGCAGCAATCGCAGCTGGAGTACCGAAACCAGAAGCCCCTTCTAACATAAATGCAAAGGCCCAACCAATAATCATCAGCTGCGCCACCGCATTAGTACTGATGGAATCAAGCCAACGACCAATCACCTTTTCGGCGCCGGAAATCGCCAACACCCGATTCAGGAGAATCGCACCAGCGATGATCGAAATGGGCGTCAGAACAGATAAAACACCAGAAATAACATTTGCACTCAATAAGAGTGAAGATGAATTAAAATAAAATAGTTGGATCAAACCAACAAGTAATGCGGTTATCGGTAAGGCAATATGGGACGGTACTGCGCGCTTTTTGGTCATTAACCAAATTAGCAGCACAATTGGGAACGCCGATATCAGAGTACTAACAAGTTCCATGCTTAACATCTCTCTCTTTTTCTTATTGAGTAGCATTTAGCGGAAGGGGTGTAATATTGAGACTTCATTGCAGTGGGTAAGCGCATTTTGCTTATAGGCTACTGAAGTTCAATGCTTCAAATAAAAACACCCTATACCTTTTCTCACTTATGGCTATGACTTGATAAATGCTTGCGTTTTTCTCTACAAACAACAGTAATATTCGCAATTGATAATAAGAACTCTCAACAAGATAAATAACCCTGGTTATAAACCTTGCTATATAACTACATTGTTACTATTTTTTCTTCAGAAAAAACGAACTCGATATAACGACGTACCCGTCAAGATATCATCAACTGTAAGCATATTAAGGAGCTTTACAAAAGCAAAGCAAGACTACCGGAATGCCCTTCCCAACTCAACAAATTCACACAACTGAGCACCATGCCTCTCTTTATAATATCGCTTGATGTGCAAAGCTTGCTCGTGACATTTATCAGCTTGCGATAAGTGCACCATTATAGGCACAAAAAAAGCCAACCATGGTTAGCTTTTTATCTTATCTCCATCCTAAATAGATAATTTTCTACGCTCACTTCATAAGAATGGTATCGCGATGAAGTAACCTTAAATGATATTAAGAAGGGATGAGTAAATTAGACGCCTCCATTAAAGCGGACCAAGACTGATCAAATGCCTTATCAAGATCAATGGAATCTCGTAGCCATAATTCAATACCAGACCAAGCGCTAGACAACAACATATCAGATAAAATCACTAACACCAGAGATGAATAAGTGGGAAGTTTCTGTGTCAATACACTGCTCAATTCATCACGAAGCGTCGTCATGCCAGCTAAGCGTATTTGACTTAATTTTGGATAACTATCCATCAGCTCATGAACAATTAGCAATTCATTACGACGCGCAGTAAGCGAAAGAGTATTTGCTAACATTAGCTTATATAAACTGACATAAAAGCTATCTGATCCCGTTAAAAATACTTCAATGGCTTCTTTCGGTATTGTTGGTGTTCCCCCCATTAAAGCGGCTTCTTTATTCGCGTAGTAATTAAAAAATGTACGCTGGCTAATACCTACATGACGACTAATCGCTTCGGTTGTCACCGAATCAAAACCATCTCTTTTAACTAATTCCAGTGTCGACAATTGTATTTCCCGCGCCATCTCGATACGACGACGCTCTCTAAGGCTAATCATTCTATGTAACACTCTTCTATCTGTTCGACATTCTGACAAAGTTCATAATAACGTAACATTTCTACTCTTTATATAAAGATCAAAAAACAGACTAAAATGGAAAACAGCGACACAATTGTATGCCGTTATAACTTTACACTAATTTACCTACAGTGCAACCTTTGCACATTGCGCAACAAGTTATTTTTCCGTACTATCACTTCATCCTACTTCCGTAGTCTTTACAGTCTTTTTTTAACAAACACCCATCTGCTTCACCTTAAGGAATGTGTTATGCGACAAGTTAAATGCCATTATATTTTGGCAAGTTTATTGGCATTTTCATTTGCGTCTCCAATCCATGCAGCAACACAGGAAGAGTCTAAAGGTAAAGGGCAAGCCTCTCGACCTGTTGGTATCATTGAAATACAACGCCAAAGCGTACCAATTATTGTAAAACTTCCAGGACGTGCCGTTGCCTATGAGCAAGCAAATATCCGCCCTCGTGTTGATGGTATCGTAATAGAAAAACTCTACAAACCAGGCATAGTATTAGAAAAGGGCGCACCATTATTTCGCTTGGACGACTCAAGTTATCAAGCAACTGTCGCATCAGATGAAGCAGATGTTGCTGAAGCAAAAGCAGATTTACCCGTTAAACAATCAGCCTATAACAGAGCGAAAAAACTAGAAGGCTCCGGTTATACTTCTAATGATGTTGATAGCGCCAAGTCCGCACTTGCCTCTGCGAAGGCCACTCTACAATCTGCTGAAGCAGCGCTAAAATACGCAAAGATACAATTAGGCTGGACCACTATCACAGCACCAATTAAAGGCATCGCCGCTGTGGCTGATGCCTCTATTGGGGATTTAGTGACCTCAGGTCAAGATGACAACCTCACCACAGTCACCACACTGGACCCTATTTATATAGATATGGTCGCACCAGTGTCTGACATTCTACAAATGCGTCACAAAATACAACAAGGTATTGTACAAGTAGGACAAAAACTATCCGCTCAATTACTGCTTGGTAGCGGCGATATATACAAAGGGACGGGAATGCTAGTCGCCTCCTCCCCAAACGTTTCTACCACAACCGGCGCCGTATCAGTTCGTTTCCAATTTGATAACCCCGATCACATTATTCTGCCCGGTATGTTTATCCGAGGTACTCTGCAACCTGGCACTCAAAAAGCCTTTCTAGTACCACAACGAGCCGGTAGTCATGGTGCTGATGGGAAACTAAGCATCTTCGTGATCAATGAAAAAGGAAAGGCTGAAAAAGTCTATCTAGATACCTTTGGCAGCTATAACAACAGCTGGATTGTCAACTCAGGTCTATCAGAAAATGAAAAGGTCATTGTCGATGGTCAAAAAAATCTTGCAGAAGGTACTGCGGTTGACCCCGTTCTCGTCATGATTAAAGACGATGGTACTACTGAGGATGTAGATACATCTAGCGAAAGTAGCACATCAACCAGTGCCCAAACATCGCAAGCGGAGCAATAGGCATGACCCAGTTTTTTATACATAGACCCATTTTTGCTTGGGTGCTTGCTATTATCGTGATGATTGCTGGTGCATTTGGATTAAATAACTTGGCGATTTCTCAGTATCCTGAAGTAGCGCCTACTGCAGTCAACATCAAAGCCACTTATACGGGAGCATCAGGACAAATCGTCGCCGACTCAGTTACCTCGGTAATTGAAGAAGGTATGACCGATCTCGATGGTTTGCTGTATATGACATCCACGTCCAGCGAAGGCAGTTCCAGTCTATCATTAACCTTTGATAGCGCAGTAGACCCAGATATTGCACAGGTGCAAGTACAAAACAAATTACAATTAGTAGAAAGCACACTACCAAGCGCGGTAACCAATAATGGAATTTCCGTCACCCGCTCCAGCAGCAGTATTTTGTTGGTAGGTACTTTAGTCTCAACTGATGGAAAATACTCAAACGTAGCACTGGGAAACCTATTCTCAGATAAAATGGAGAAGCAACTTGAACGCCTAGATGGCGTTGGTGATGTGACGCTTTTTGGTACCGAATATGCCATGAGAATCTGGCTAGACCCTAAAAAACTCTACACATATGCGCTTACACCGAGCGATATAGCAGATGCGATTACTAATCAAAACACAAACGTCACAGTAGGCTCACTCGGTGCAACGCCAAATGTCAAAGGACAGCAGATAAAAATACTGCTAAAAACACGATCTCAGCTAACCTCGGTAGATGACTTTAAAAAGATTATCTTAAAAACCAATGATGATGGTTCATCAGTCTTCTTGAGCGATGTTGCTCGAGTAGAGCTGGGGAATGATAGCTATGATGTTACCTCTGTCTATAACGGAAATAATGCCGCTGGATTTGGTGTTAACCTTTCTACCGACGCTAATGCAGTAGAAACATCCACTCGTGTCCATAATACCATCACAGCATTATCCAAAAGCCTCCCTCAAGGTATCGATATTGTTTATTCCTATGACACGACACCATTTATCGAAGCGTCTATTACTAAGATTTTTCACACGTTATTCGAAGCCATCGCTTTAGTCTTTATTGTTATCCTCATCTTCTTACAAAGTTGGCGAGCAACTCTTATTCCGACTCTGGTCGTATCCATCGTCTTACTCGGCACTTTTGGGATATTAGAAGCCACTGGATTGTCCTTGAATACCCTTACGATGTTTGCTCTGGTGCTGGCTATTGGTCTGCTTGTCGATGATGCGATTGTCGTCGTCGAAAATGTAGAGCGTATCATGGCAGAAGAAAAACTCAGCGCCATGGTGTTGTCATTATTCGTCGCCCTTATCCTCACCCCAGCCATGTGTGTCAGCTTATTAAAACCGTCTCATGGACGTCAAAAAATCTGGCCGTCACGTGAATTTAATAATGGCTTTGAGCGTTTTAATTTACGCTATTCTGGAACTGTGGGGCGTTTCCTCAAAAGGCCTTTTAGAATGTTAGCCGCCGTTGCCATCATTGCTGTGGGCTGTAGTTTTATCTATGACCGCTTACCATCAAGCTTTGTACCAGTAGAAGATCAAAGTATATTAATGACAATGATATCTTTGCCAGAAAATGCCACACAGGTACAAACAATCAAAACCGTCACAGCAATAAAAGACTACTTATTAAATGATCAAAGCAAGTATGTAAAAGGTGTATTTTCACCCATTGGTCATGGTTTCGATAACGATGGTCAGAACGTTGCCTTAGCCTTTATCAAGCTAAAAGATCTTGCTGATCGACCAGACATGTCCGCCAGCCAATTTGTAAACATTGTAAATAAACATTTTTCTAGCGGTCGATATGGCCAAGTACTTTTCTTACAACCCCCTTCTATTCAAGGTTTAGGTACCACCAATGGATTCCAGTTGTATTTGATAGATCGTGGTAACAATGGCATTGAGGAATTACAAAAACAGGGTCGAAAGCTTGCAATTGAAGCGCAAAAGTCTGGACTAGTCACTGCTGTTCGAGGTTTTGAAGACAACTCCTCGACCCAGCTAACCATGGAAATTGACTCTCAAAAGGCTCAATCTGTTGGGCTCACCTTAGAAGATATCAATAACAACTTATCGATCATTTTTGGCGGTGAATACGTCAATGAATTCATTTTAGATGGCTCGCTGCGTAATGTGCGGGTAAAAGGCGATCAAGAGTATCGCATGCAAGCATCCGACATTAATGATTGGTACATGCGTAACAGTAACGATGAAATGGTGCCTATGGCGTCATTTAGTAAACAGGTCTGGGGGAAAGCCTTTACTACTATTTATCATCATAATGGTGATACCGCTATCCAACTACAAGGCTCTGCAGCACCAAGAGCAACTTCTGGAGAAGCCATGGCAGAAATGGCTCGTTTAGTCGATCAATTAGGCTCTGGTTATTCTTACGCTTGGACAGGACTTTCCTATCAAGAGCAGATAGCGGGAAACCAAGAAACAATCTTGTACTTACTCTCTGCAGTGATTGTTTTCCTTGCTCTTGCCGCCCTATATGAAAGCTGGACTGTACCACTCTCGGTTATGTTAGCCGTACCAATTAGTTTATTAGGTGCTCTATTAGCCACCTGGATTTTTGATCAATCAAATGATGTGTACTTTAAAGTCGGAATGCTAACCATCATTGGCTTAGCGGCCCGTAACGCCATCCTGATTGTCGAGTTCGCAGAAAGCATGAGAAAAGAAGGTCACGACCTCATTGAAGCAATTATCACCGCATCTAAAATGCGCCTTCGCCCTATTCTTATGACCACATTTGCTTTTGGAGTACTACCTTTAGCGATTGCGAATGGCACTGGAGCTAATGCACAAAATTCAATTGGTACTGGCATGCTCGGTGGCATTGTATTTTCAGCCCTGTTCGGAATTATTATGGTGCCGGTATTGTATTTGGCCGTATTAAACGGCGTTAAACTTGTTAAAAACATCGGTAAGAAGGAAACCTTATAATGATAAAGTTATTAAAAATAGCGCCCTTCTTATTGTTAACTGGTTGTACTGCTGTGGGTCCAGATTGGAAAGCGCCAAGCACTCAGCTAGCCAATACTTTTGTTAGTGGTGATAGCAAGACAATAAATGAGGTTGCGTATCGCCCTTGGTGGCGAGAGTTTAACGACCCAGTGTTAACCTCTTTGGTAGAAAAAGGTTTTGATCAAAACTTAGATATTTTGCAAGCCAAAGAGCGTATTCGTGAAGCCAGCGCTAAGTTAAGGGAAACAGGTATAAACTCTGCGCTAGACGGTTCTGCTTCCTACGATAGATTACGCTCTGGTGGAGAAAACCAGTCTACTGGAACCAGCTCCAGCAGCAGTTTGGACGCGAGCTTCGTAATCGACTTGTTTGGTGGTATTCGCCGTGAGCAAGAAGCCGCTGAGGCTTATCTTGCGGCGACGCAAGCTGACGTGGGTACAGAACGTCTTGCTTGGTTAGCCGAGCTGATAGAAAGTTACGCCGATGCTCGTTACTACCAACAAGCGGCACTCTTGACTCGTGACACTATTAAGACACGCCAAAGTACGCTGGCCATTACTCAGAAACAGATGGATAACGGCTTATCCACCCAATATGAAGTGGCTGAAATAAAAGCCGCTTTGCAATCTGCTCAATCTGATTTGCCAAGCTATCAAGCGCTCTTCCATGCTGCCGTGTTTGCGATTGCCACGCTAATGGATGAGCCTGCTAAACCACTTTTGGAGAAGATGAAGCAAACCCCAGCGGCAATCTCCACAGGTATACCGGCTGATCTATTGCGCAACCGACCGGATATTCGTTACTACGAAGCGATATTCCATCAGCAAGTTGCTAAAACTGGGGTAGAAGAAGCGGATCTATACCCTTCTATTAGTCTGACTGGGTCTATCTCCCATGCAGATTCCAATGACAGCTGGAGCTTTGGACCGTCTATTTCATTGGGTATTTTCAACCGTAGTTTGCTAAAAGCAGAACGCGATGCTCAAGAATCAGCAGCGAAACAAGCTGAAATTGATTGGCGTGCAAGCGTTAGAGATGCGGTACAAGATGTTGAAGTGTCACAATCGAACTTCACCCTATACAGCCTGCAAAGCAACTTACTTCAACAAGCCGCTGATTCGTACAGTACAGCACTTAGACTGGGTCGTAACAACTATCGTAAGGCGCTATGACCTTGCTTGATTTGCTGGATACAGTACGTTCAGAAGCCAAGTGCCGCCTTAGCATTGAATACCGCAGTTCAAGGCTGGGCATCGTTGCAAATTGCTATCGGTGCCGGCTTTGCAGATAAAGAAAAAGAGCAAGCTGATAAGGATGCAGCAGCTCAACCAGTAAATAACTAGCGTTTCATTTATTGGCCCCCTACCAATGGAAAAGGCAACATTCTGTGGAATGTACCTTTTCCATTTTTTTATGGTCTGGGTTTTATACTTGCGCTCTCTTCGAGTCTAAATAGCCACTAAAACGGGCTAACACAAAAGCGATCAGCACAATAATACCCCCAACCCACGCGGTATCGATTAGTTGGAACTGATCCACTATGTGGCCACCAATCAATGCGCCCAATGCAATCCCCACATTAAATGCGGCAATATTCAAACCCGATGCAACGTCTACCGCATGAGGTGCTTCGCGCTCTGCAATCTGTACCACGTAAACTTGCAAACCAGGAACATTACCAAAAGCAAACGCCCCCCAAATCAGAACCGTCACTAATGCCAACCATGGATAAGGGGCAGTAAAGTAGAACAAGAAGAGCACGGCAGCCAAAGCAACAAACAGGTAAGACAAAGCAGAAACCGCACCCATTCGATCTGCCATTTTGCCACCATAGATATTACCCACAGCAACTGACACACCATAGACCAGCATAATCAAGCCAATCGCTGAAGACGGAAAGCCACTCACGGATTCAAGAATAGAAGCCAAGAAGGTAAAGGCAACAAAGGTGCCGCCGTAACCGACCGCCGTCATTGCATAAACTAGCAATAGGCGCGGTTTAGCCAATACCGACAACTGTTTAACCAAACTTGCACTGGAAGATTGCTGCAGATTATTTGGTACCAAAATAGCGCTGCCTAGCATAGCAATTAGGCCCAAAGCCGATACGACTAAAAAGGTGGCTCGCCAACCGAAATGCTGACCAATCCAAGTACCTAATGGTACCCCTGTCACCAAGGCGACGGTCAAACCAGTAAACATCAAAGCAATCGCACTGGCTTCTTTTTCTTTCGATACCAAGCGAGTCGCAATGGTTGAACCAATCGAAAAGAACACACCGTGCGCTAAGCCAGTTAATATTTTAGCGGTAATTAATGCTTCATAGCTCAGCGCTACCCAAGCCAACAAGTTACCAAGAATAAACAAGCTCATTAAGCTAATTAACAACCATTTTCGGTTTACATTGCCGGTTAACGCGGTTAATACAGGGGCACCAATGGCCACCCCTAAGGCGTATAAACTAACCAATAAACCGGCACTAGGCAGGCTTACTGACAAATCGTTTGCAATGGTCGGAATCAGACCGACAATAACAAATTCGGTGGTACCTATAGCAAAGGCGCTAAGCGCCAACGCCCAAAGAGCAAGTGGCATAATAATGCACTCCTATTAAAAATGAGATTCAAGTTTTGTTGGAGTGGATTATGAAGCCTGTTAATATTTACAAAAACAGCATTAATAGCAAATCACCTTTTCATAAATATCAACAATATATGAGTGAGGCAAGATGAATGGTATACGCTCAAAAACAGAAGACTTAGAAATACTCCTTGCCGTCGCGGATCATGGAGGGTTTTCTGCCGCAGCCAATGCACTCGACATACAAGTCGCCAAGGTTTCCCGCGCTATCTCGCGCCTGGAGCAAGAGCACGCCTGCAGTTTATTTACTCGCACCACTCGAAAAGTCACAGTGACACAGGAAGGTGAGCAATTTATTCGCTCGATTCGTGAGGCGATGAAGCAAATAATGGGCGCTGAATTCGCCCTTACCGAACAAAAAATACGTCCTAGCGGCCGCTTGCGAATCGACGCCGCCAGCCCTTTTGTTCTTCATCAGCTTGTTCATTTGATCAAACCGTTTCGAATCGCCTACCCAGGCATTGAGTTAGAATTGGTATCCAATGACAGTATTATTGACTTGATTGAGAAACGCACCGATCTTGCAATACGCATTGGCGGCTTAACGGACTCAGGTTTGCATGCTACCTTACTTGGTCGCAGCCCCTTGCATCTAGTGGCATCGCCTGAGTACCTCTTGCGCTCAGCCTCCCCCAATACACTGGATGAACTAAGCCAGCATGATATTATTGGCTTTTCTGATAGTGCGAACTTAAACAAGCTACCCAATACCCCTCCCGTCAATCTGGCGGTTAGCATCAAAGCCAACAGCGGAGAAACCATTCGCCAGCTGTGCTTAGAGGGCAACGGCATTGCCCTGATGTCTCATTTTATGATTGCCAATGATCTTCAGTCTGGCCGCCTAGTTAACTTACTACCAGACGCCATCCATACACCAAATCCACGAGAATTGATTCAAGCTGTGTATTACAAGCACACAGCACTTGCCTCTAGAATCGACGCGTTTTTGCAGTTTATCGCGGGGAAGTTAACACTCTAAAGTGCTGTGTGAGGTTTTATAAGCCATAAAAAAGGCTAACTATGTTAGCCTTTTTAGCAACCTAATAAAATGGAATCAAATAGGTTTACTTATTAAATTGGTCAAAGTCTGAGGCATCATGTCGCTCTTCTAGGAATTCATCTCCCCAGCTGCGATTAACAATACGACCACGCTGAACGGCTGGACGCTGTTCAATCTGTTTTGCCCAACGCATGACATTTTTATAGCTGGCGACATCTAGGAATTCATCCGCCCCAGCATACAAATTGCCCAACACTAAATTACCGTACCAAGGCCAAATAGCGATGTCTGCAATCGAGTACTCTTCACCTGCCATGTAAGTATTATCAGCCAACTGCTGATCCAGTACATCTAACTGACGCTTGGTTTCCATGGTGAAACGGTCGATAGGATACTGCATTTTATAGGGTGCATAGTTGAAGAAATGACCAAAACCACCCCCCACATAAGGAGCAGACCCCATTTGCCAGAACAGCCAATTACGGCACTCTGTTTTAGCTGTAAAATCACTGGGAACTAACGCATCAAACTTTTCAGCCAAATATTGCAAAATCGCACCCGACTCAAAGACTCGTGTTGGTGGTGTTGTACTGTGATCCATCAAAGCAGGAATTTTTGAATTTGGATTGATCTCAACAAAACCAGAACCAAACTGGTCACCTTCACCAATATTAATCAAGTAAGCATCGTATTCTGCTGCATCAATCCCCATTGCTAGCAACTCTTCGAGCATGATAGTAACTTTTTGGCCATTTGGAGTTGCCAATGAGTGAACCTGAAGTGAATGCTGACCGACAGGCAGCACTTTTTCATGAGTCGCGCCGGCTATTGGGCGGTTTGTGCTGGCAAATTTTCCGCCGTTTCCTGGCACCCATTGCCATACTTTAGGTGGGACATAATTTGTATCATTACTCATAAAATTTCCTCAATATCTTGTCGAAAATACAGCGAAATCCATCTCATCATTTAATAGGTCAACTGTTTGTAGCTATAACCATATAGGCAATAAAGCGTCGAAACAATGGGGCACAAAAATCCCCTGACACAAAAAGCCTCAGAGGATAAATTTATGATGCTAAAACTCAGATAATACAGCCTTACTTTTCAACGAAGGCTCTTTCGATAACGTAATCACCTGGTACACCAATTTTAGGTGACTCTTTAAAACCTTTATTATTCAATAGTTCAGCAGTATCTTTAAGCATATTTGGACTACCACAAATCATCACTCGATCATCGATCGGATTAATCGTTGGTAAGCCAATGTCTTCAAACAATTTCCCGCTGTTTATTAAGTCTGTTAAACGCCCTTGATTACGAAATGGTTCCCGCGTCACAGTAGGATAATAAATTAGCTTGTCAGCAACCAGATCACCGAAATATTCATTGTTAGGCAATTCATTTTCAATGAAATCAGCATAAGCTAATTCACTTACATAACGCACACCGTGTACTAAAATAATTTTGTCGTATTCTTCATACGCATCAAAATCTTGGATCACACTCAAAAACGGCGCCATCCCCGTACCAGTTGATAAAAGGTACAAGTGCTTTCCTGGGTTAAGGTCACGTGTTACCAAGGTACCTGTTGGCTTACGGCTCACCAAAATATCATCGCCAACTTTTAAATGCTGCAAACGGGACGTCAGCGGTCCATCAGCCACTTTGATACTAAAAAACTCTAAGTACTCGCTGTAATTTGGACTAGCAATACTATAAGCCCGAACTAAAGGTCGCGTTTCCGTCTCTAAGCCAATCATGACAAATTGGCCGTTATCAAACCGTAGACTCGGATCTCGAGAGGTTTTAAAGCTAAAAAGGTTGTCATCCCAATGATGAACGCTCAATACTTTTTCTGTTGCAAATGCACTCATGAATATCCTGTTTAAAATCGAGAAAAAAGGTAAGCTGAAGGCGTATTAAATCAGATATCAGCTTTTTATTACTGTCTATATTATGGATGATAGTAGTATTTGTTAAGTTGATTATTTAGATATTATTCATCTATAAAATAGATAAAGAGCTTATGAAATTTACCTTGAGACAACTTGAAATTTTTGTTGCTGTGTCGCGTACAGGCAGTGTATCTCGTGCTTCAGAAATATTGTTTATGTCTCAATCTGCCACCAGTACCGCACTCGGTGAACTGGAACGACAATATGATTCACAATTATTTGATCGTGTAGGAAAGTCTCTTAAAATCAACGAAATGGGTCGCCAAATTCTACCATTAGCTGTTGAGTTATTAGACCGCGCGGATGACCTCAACAATACTTTAAATGGTCATCAGGGTTATGGCTTAATGAAGATAGGCGCCACATTAACCATAGGTAATTATCTGGCTACCTTGTTGATTGCGGAGTTCTTACACTTACACTCAGATAGCCAAATTAAATTAGAAGTCCACAATACCAGTACTATCATCCAGCAAATTAGCAACTATGAACTCGATATAGGATTAATTGAAGGCGCTTGCCATCACCCTGATATTGCCGTTGAAAAATGGATGGCGGATGAGCTGGTTGTGTTCTGCGCGCCTGAAAACCCCTTAGCAAACACGACACACCTAACGATGGATCACCTTATTAAAGCCCCGTGGATACTAAGAGAGCATGGTTCTGGTACTAGAGAAACCTTCGATCACGCCTTTCACCACCATCATGCCCAACTAAATGTACGCCTTGAACTTGAGCATACTGAGGCAATAAAGCGTGCAGTTGAGTCTAACTTAGGCATTGGGTGTATCTCTCGATTGGCGTTAAAGGATGCTTTTCGTCGTGGCAGTTTAGTCCCTATTGAGACCCCTGATTTAAATTTAAAACGTTACTTCTATTTCCTTTGGCATAAAAAGAAATATCAGACACCTAGCATGCGAGAATTTCTCTCTTTATGTAGAACGATTACACAAGGTATAGAACAAAGTGATCAGGTCAATCTATCTCGCATTAATCATTACGAGCAAAAAACGAGCTAGCGAAAAGCAATAAGTGAACAGTGTTTAATAAGATAAGTGCAGCCTAGTTAAACTAGACTGTTTTCAGATAAAAAAACGAGGTCAAAAGACCTCGTTTCTATCTCATCATTAGCATTACGCTAATTTTGGTGCATCAAAATTTTCTGGTTCGTCACTGTAAATACATACATTCCAATCCTGAACTAGACCAGATGTTGATTTACACTGAGTCTCGAAAAAATCCACTAACTCAGCACGCTGACAATGCGCTTCAAAGGCGTTCATATCCTGCCAAACTTCGTTAAAGATAAGAGGAAAACTTTTACCATCTGCAAATGGGCTTGGTATTTGACGCATCACTCGATAATGTACACACCCATCTTCACGTAAGGTATTCGCCTCAAGTCCTTGTAAGACTTCGAACAAGGCTTGCTCTTGACCTGCTTTGGGTAAAAACTGAGCAACACAATAGACTTTACTAGACATAATCGAACCTTCTATAAATAGGACGTGCTGGTTAACTTAGCGTTATAAACAGCGTTGACAATACCTAATGGTAAAAGCACAGACAAGCTTATTCAAGCCACTTCCCCACCTTGTTCTCTTTGTGCAGAAAAATACGAAAGCGCATAAGTTACTTTCATTATGCGCATAGTCTCATTAATATCTGGGCTTATTATTTCCAAGGTGGTATCCCAATGAACCCTATTATTGACGCTCAACTGGCACATCGATCTATTCGTAAATACATTGATAAAAGCATCGAGCCAACGCTGCTGCATACTCTTATTCAAAGTGCTCAAGGGGCTGCTTCATCCAGTTTTATTCAAGCCTATTCACTTATTCAAGTAAACGATAAAACAGTGCGAGAAGCTCTTGCAACACTTGCCGGCGGTCAAAATTGGGTAGCTGCCGCTCCAGAATTTTTAGTCATCTGCGCAGACCTAAGCCGTGTGGAATATGCTTGTGTAGAACAAGGGTTGGGGAAATTAGAAGGCTATGCAGAGCATTTTCTAACAGCCACTGTCGACGCTGCTCTTATGGCACAAAATCTAATGCTAGCGGCAGAATCTGTTGGCCTTGGTGCGGTATTCATTGGTGGCATTCGTAATGACCCAGCACAAGTTTCTGATCTATTAGGATTGCCTGAACAAGTTTACCCTGTCTTTGGGATTTGCCTTGGGTATCCAGATACAGAACCCGGTGTTAAGCCCCGTCTACCTGTTGAGGTTGTTCTCCATACAGATAAATACGACGCTTCTCGCTGTGCTACAGACGTCCAAGCTTATGATGCTCAAATGGAAAGCTATTATCATAACCGTGGCAGTAATCGTAGAATCAGTAACTGGTCGGAACAAACGGCAGCGGCGGTACAAAAGAAGAAACGCGAGCATATGTTGGCATTTTTACAAGAACGTGGCTTTCTGAAGTGTTAAGACAATAAACGACTAACGTCCCTCTGATATGAAAACGTGGCACATAAAAGGCCACGTTTTTTATTGTCTGCTTATTAGTCGTTTCTAGTATTAACGATTTAAACGATTCATTGGGGAAAGTGCTTCAATTAACTCATTCGACTCACCTTCCATTGCCTTAATTAGCAAATCAGACGTTGTTGGCCCAAGCGTAAAACCTTGATGCCCATGACCAAAATGAAACCATAGCCCAGTATGATTTGGTGCGGCTCCGACCAAAGGCAACATGTCTGGCAGACAAGGACGTGTCCCCATCCACTGTGGCTCTTCTACTTTATCGCCAAGGTCCATTATTTCATTTAAGGCCTTAGCACCACGGTCCAATTGCTTAATGTCGACTTTAGAGTCCATAGGAACTAAAGCTGCACCTGTGGTGACCCTTAAACCTTTTTTCATTGGCGCTGCTAACACCCCATTAGCCACATCTAAGAAAGGACGATTAACAGGCGTTGGAGCATCAAAATGTCCGTGATAACCACGTTTATAAATCATTGGAATAGTATAACCAAAGCGTTTTAATAGTTCAGGAGACCAAGGACCTAACGCAATAACAACATTCTCAGCATGCAATTCTCCTTCACTTGTTGTTACTTGCCAGCTAGAAAGATTATGACGTAAGGTATTTGCATCACCCGACACAAACTTACCACCACGCGTGATGAATAAATCACAGTACGCTTTGGTTAAATCGCCCGGCGAATAACAGCTCCAGCTCTGGTTAAAATGCACAACGCCAACAGGATCAGAGGTTAATGCAGGCTCTTCTTGACGATAGCTTTTGCCATCAATCACTCGCGAAGTAACGCCGTACTTACCTTCTAAAAAAGACGCTTTCTTCACCGCTTTATCAAACGCTTCAGTATCTCGATACAGCATGGATAAACCATCGCGCTTAATCAGGTGCTCTGACTCTGAGTCTCGTATTAACTCTGCATGATCTGCGGTTGATCGCGCCGTTAATTGCCCATGTATATGAGAAGCTTTAGCATGATTAACAGCGGTAGAATGTCGAAAATAAGATAACAGTGCAGGCGTCATTTTCAAGGCACCACTAAGTCGCCAAGTTACATCATTACTGATTTCAAACGTATAACGAAATAACGTTAATAAATCCATTGGCAAAGCATAAGGCTCTGCCGCTTCCACTTGAATAATACCAGCATTACCGTAACTGGTTTCACGACCTGCTTCCATACGGTCAACTATCGTGACCGTATGGCCTTCTGCTTGCAGTGCTAACGCACTACTGACACCTACCATTCCTGCACCAAGAACAATAAACTCCGCCATATGTATCCCTCAACGCCTAGTCAGTGATTGGTAAAATAAAATAACTGTCTTATTTATATAACAATACAGTCCTACATAACACGGTAGACTTCAACCGTAATAGCGCGAAATTTATGTTTTTCAAAAAATACTATGCATGCTCTGATTCAGAGCAATAAACTATTTATTTCCTGATAACATCTCCTTCTAATACATTACTGTCTATAAAACCTTTAGCTACTAATTGAGCATGTATCGCAGCCACTCGCTCACGAAATAAGTCTCGTAATAAACGTACCGTTGGGGTGATGGATTGGCGGCTTGAACAAATTAGCCAAAGTTCACCTTGCGCTACTTTATAGTCTGTCATTAAAGGCAATACCCTGCCGGTGAGCAAATCATTAGCGATGTCTAATGAAGATTTAAGCGCTATTCCTTTACCTGAAACGCACCAGCGACGCACTAAATCGCCATCATTGGCGGCACAATACGCTTTCGGCTTAATTTTATAACTGCGCTCCGCGTCTAAGAAGCGCCAGGTGTCATTTAATACATCTTGTAACTGGTAAAACAAACATTGATGATTGAGTAAATCATTTGGGTATTGAGGCTCACCATGACGCTTAATATAGTCAGGACTGGCGACTAATACTCTCGCAACATTGCCTATTTTAAAGCCATACAAGCTAGAATCAGCAGGTGGACCATAACGCAATGCCATGTCTAGAGAATCTCGATAAAAATCAATATTACTATCACTGATATGCGCTCTAAGCGTCACTTGGGGATGCTGCACCATAAACTCATCAATCCAAGGAATTGCTAAGTTTCTTCCTAGATCAGACGATATCGCGATACGAATTTCACCGCTAATGATATCTAAGTCGTTATGTATCGTTTGTTTAGCTTGTTCTAACAAAGACAGCGCTTCTGAACAGCGAGGCAAATAACGCTCTCCGGTACTCGATAACCGAAGATGTCGCGTTGTTCGCACAAACAATTCAACGCCTAATGCCGCTTCTATACGCTTTACAGCTGCACTCGCAGTGGCCATTTGCATATCAAGCTGTCTGGCTGCCGCTGTAATGCTACGACATTCTGCGACAGTCAGTACCACACGAAGATCTTCAAGCTGCATACAGTTCTGTTTCCTATAAAAATATAATCCAAAGATTATCAAATAAAAATTGAGAATAATTCAATATAAACCCTATTTTTCATTTAATTAAGAGACGTTACTATAGTGTCACCCGACTTGGTAGCACACCAAGCTATTTACTTTTTATGGAACCAAAAACATGTCAAATCTAATCATTACTGAGCTAAAAAAACGTTATACAACAAAACACTACGACGCTTCTAAAAAAATTCCTCCGGAAGATTTAGCAATTATCTATGAAGCACTTCGCCTATCACCATCTTCTATAAATTCACAACCATGGAAGTTTCTTGTTATTGAAAGCGAAGAAGCAAAACAACGTTTTCATGATACCTTTGCCAACAAATTTCAGTTTAATCAAAAGCATGCAAAAACGGCCTCTCACACTATTTTGTTTGCTCAAAAAACACATTACACACGTGCTGACTACGAAAAAGTCATCAATGCAGATATAAAAATTGGCCGTACGAAAATAGAAAATAAAGAACAAGCGTTTGGTGCATTTGCTTTTGTCGAGATGAATACCGATGACAAAGGCTACAACGCCCCTTGGACAAAGTCACAAACCTACATTGCATTTGGTAACATTCTCAATGTAGTGGCCCGTCTAGGCATAAATTCAACAGCGATGGAAGGCGTGGATCACGAGTTGATTAGTGAGAATTTTCCTGAACTGGAAGGGTATCGATGTGATGTTGCACTAGCAATGGGCTACAGCGATACAGACAATGACTATAATGCCACATTACCAAAGTCCCGCCTTCCGTTAGGCGACATTCTAACCGTGCTATAAAACAGATTACGTAACTGGTTATCTATTGAGTAAAGAGCAACTATTTGAGTCGTTCTTTACTCTTCTCAACCTTAAAAACTCAGCAATATTCAACGAACCACAGGGCGTGGCTTGTGCATTTGAAAAATAGAGACGGGCTGAACCGTTAGTCCTACTACTTTTTTCATTCAAAAACTCATCAAAAGCCCTCCGGTTATCAATATCAGTCAATGAATCTCTTCTCGCTAATTTAGCTACCGCCTGCTCCGCTAATTTTCTCTTGGTGATATCTTGATGAGAAATAACAAAGAAATGCTGCTGTTCTAAACGGTGAAACCTGCATCATAAACCAACGTTGTTCATCGGCACTGTGGCGAATCGATTAGAAAGTGTTACAAGAGGCATAAGAGCGAGTACTACAACTTCTTCCTACCGTTAATTGACATTAAGCGTAGTACAGCGAGTAGAGATCACCATTTAAAAAAACACTAGGATAAAAAGTAGAAAAGCCGTACCGAAATATTAAAAGTGCTGACGGGGATATAAGCGTTTGATAAGAAAAATATAAAGGGTTGTAGCAAGCATAAAAAAAGCCAGTGATGAATCCCTTCTACACTAGCTCATTACTCATAATAAAATGCGTTATATTATTACTGAGTGTTCTCTTTCGGCTCATCGCCATTATTCAAATACGCTTCTAACGAATCGTCTAACGCATCAATCCAAGGCGTGTGGTGCGGTGGTGACATAGTACCAGTCATTAATGAACGGTAAGAGTAATTACGGAAGTTCATAATGTCGTCTTTCTTATGGTGTTTCCATTCTAAGAAAGTTTGACGTACACCTTCTATATCAAACGTTGGGTAATCTGTGGCTTCTATCAGCTCCAGAATATAGTCCCCTTGGAAGGTAAACATCTCTTCTGCTGTTTCAAGCGTTAACTCACGATCGCGCCACTGTTGGCTGTTGTCTATCATCGCTTGTTTTGTTTCTGGCAAGGCGATTTTGTTCATAATAAGATCACGAACATACCATGCTTGTGCATCAAACATATTAAAGGTGTACCACTGATCCTGCATACCAAGATAAAACAACTGTGGATTATTTTCCCACACAACGCCCTTGTACAGATCTAACGGCCAGAGGCGATTATCGGTTTTTAACGTCAGCTCTTCTGTTAAGAATGGGAAGTAATGCAAATAACCAGTACATAAAATGATCGCATCAACTTTTGCAGTACTGCCATCGATGAAATACGCCGTATCTTTATCTACTTTTGTTAGTAATGGTTTTTCATCCCAATTGTCAGGCCATTTAAAGCCCATTGGGGCTGTACGGTAACTAGACGTAATACTACGCGCACCATACTTATAACACTGAGAACCCACATCTTCTGCGGAGTAGCTACTGCCGACAATTAAGATGTCTTTATCTTTAAACTCCAACGCATCACGGAAGTCGTGAGCATGCAGTATGCGCCCTTCAAAACGTTCAAAATACGGTGTTCTTGGGGTTGAGAAATGCCCGGATGCAACGACGACGTAATCAAACTCTTCTGCGTAAATAGTGTCACTATTAAAATCATGCACCGTAACAGTAAAGAGTTTTGTTGCGTCATCAAAAGTGATGCTTTTCACCGCTGTATTAAAGCGAATGTATTTTCTAACATCGGCTTTTTCTACACGCCCTTTGATGTAGTCCCACAGCACTTCTCTTGGTGGGTAAGACGCAATTGGCTTACCGAAATGTTCTTCAAAACTGTAATCTGCAAATTCAAGACACTCTTTTGGCCCATTTGACCAAAGGTAACGATACATACTGCTATGTACAGGTTCCGCATTTTCATCTAACCCTGTTCGCCATGTATAATTCCACTGGCCACCCCAATCTGTCTGTTTTTCAAAACACACCATATCAGGGATGTCGTCACCTTTAGATTGCGCTGACTGAAAGCTACGTAACTGAGCTAAGCCACTCGGTCCTGCACCAATAATTGCTATACGTTTTGCCATTTGACTCTCCAAGCTTCAAATTAGCAACTATGCTCATTACTGGCAGGCATAGTACTAACGTGAATAGTTTATCGCTGTTAATACCCTTTAAAAAAAGAGTAACTAAAAGGAGGTAGTCATAGAGTTGAAGCTAAGAAAAATACAAACAATTTTTCTTGTTGCTGTATGTGAATAGAGATTTTAAACAGGCCAAAACATCCCATAAAGTCATGCTTTACAGGGCATATAATATGATCAGAGCCAGTAAAAGAAGATATGTCTTAAACAACAAGAAATCATCTAAAACACCCAAGACAATATAAGCCCAGTGCGTGATGTCGTTCCTTAAAAGTTGCTATCAATTTCTATTGCATTCAAATGTGTGCTATTTCACTGATAAATCTATCTACGAATGACTCCCATTGAGTCTCTCAGATAAATCGGGAAATGCGACTGACTACCTCGTCACTACAAATTATTCGCGTCATCTCTGCGAAATAATTCTATCTGCTACGCCACAGACTAAGGTCACGGCAAACCTAACATGGTCTGTATAGATAAGCAAAATCAAGCGATTTTATTCGAACATCAAGAAAATAAAGCGAAAATAGTGCCTTGTCTCAACATTTAAAATGATAGTCATGTCTTTTTAAAATCGTTTTTTGCGATACATCGTAGACACTAAATACATCTACAATGTCACTTTAATCAAAGCGTCCACTAGCGCATTCAGTTGTTTCTGAATAACAGGAAGCTTACATTCATCCAGTATATATTGACCTTGCTTTACCAGTTCATCATTAAGATACGTTGCTTGCGAAAGCTCCAGCTGTATCGCATGAATACCTTCCGCTGGGTGACCAAACCCTCGGGTGATGTAGCCACCTTTGAAGCGGCCATTCGCCACTTGACTGTACTCTCCTGATACACTCTCTTTTGCGCTTGTTAATACTACAGGATCACAAGACTCACCTGCGTTCGTGCCCCAGTTAAAGTCTGGTAATTTACCCTCAAACAACATGGGAACTTCAGCTGCAATACTGTGAGCATCCAGTAAAATAGCGTAACCAAATTTAGCTTTAATACGCGCCAGTTCATCTTTAATTCTCTGATGATATGGGCGCCATATCTGCTCTTTACATACTGCATGATGCCTATCAGTAGGCTCTTTACCTGACTTAAAAACCGGATTCTCATCAAATAGAATATCCGGAAATAAGCCTGTTGTTTTGGTCGTGTATAACGCTGCATCGTCATAAGGTCGATTTAGGTCAATTACATAGCGAGAATAATTAGCTGAGATAACACTCACACCACGAGCTGCTAGATCGCCATAAAGCTCTGGAATATACCAGTCTGTATCCGGTAAGCATCTAGCTTTCTCGGTCAACGACTCCTCTTCTGTTGCCGTTAAGCTCAAGCCAGAATGCGGCATACTGATTAATAATGGTGAATCCCCCTGATGAAATTCATAAGGCGCAGCGATATGTTTCACAGCAGACTGAAGGTCTAGATTATTCATGGGATACTCCGTGCTGAATACGTTGCTTTACTAACTGCCCTCCTAACCAATAACAAAGTTCACCGGGGCTTTCTACATCCCAGCAGACAAAATCAGCTACCTTGCCAACTTCTAAAGTGCCATGAGAATCGCTAATCCCCAACGCTTTTGCCGCATGAATTGTTACCCCTGCAAGGGCGGTTTCAGGTGTCATACCAAACAAGGTACATGCCATATTCATCATTAACCGTAATGACAACGCTGGCGACGTCCCTGGATTAGCATCCGTCGAAATAGCAATGTCTACTCCGTACTGACGTAACAAATTCATCGGTGGAAGTTGAGTTTCTTTCAAGGTGTAAAATGCTCCTGGTAGCAATACAGCCACAGTGCCAGATTTGACCATAGCTTTCACATCAGCTTCTTCCATAAATTCTAAATGATCCGCTGATAACGCCTGATAAGATGCTGCCATACGTGTACCGCCTAATGAAGAAAGCTGTTCCGCGTGAATCTTCACTGGCAATTTCAATTCATGAGCTTTTTGGAAATAACGCTTAACTTGTTCTGGGCTAAACGCAATACCTTCACAAAAGGCGTCTACCGCATCGGCTAAATCGAGCTCCGCAACTTTAGGTAATAAAGTGTCACATAAATAATTAATGTAGGCATCTTTATCGTCAAATTCTGGTGGCATCGCATGGGCCGCTAAACAAGTTCGCTTAATAGTGACTGGAAATTTCTGATCCAGTAATGTTGCCACTCGAAGCATTTTTAACTCGCTATCTAATGACAAGCCATAACCCGATTTGATCTCTACGGTAGTCACGCCATCCGCCATTAAACTCTTCAAACGGCGTGCTGCACTGGTGACTAATTCTGCTTCACTGGCCGTACGAGTTGCATTAACAGACGCAGCTATGCCGCCGCCTTGTTTGGCTATTTCTTGATAACTCACACCATTCAAACGTTGTTCGAATTCTCCTGCACGATTACCGCCAAACACCAAGTGTGTGTGACAATCGATCAACCCTGGCGTGATCCAGCCACCCTCTAATGAATGCTCTTGTTCTGCCTGATAAGCAGGTAGTTTGACGACTTCACCCAACCAAGCAATACGGCCATCAATAACGCCAATAGCAGCGTTTTCAATCACACTGTAGCGACCATCTTTCATGGTCGCTACATGTGCACCGCGCCACAGACTATCTAACATTAATGGCGTATCGTTAGTCATACCTCTTCCTTCTTTTTAAACTGCTAAACTTGGCAATAAGCCTTCTGGCATCGCATCATTATGAGTGGCTTCTAATAGCAACTCATTGGCTTTTTCTATGTCAGTCGAAAAATAGCGGTCCTTATCATAAAAAGGCACACGTGCACGCAAGGTGGCACGCGCTTTTTCCAGCGATGGTGTCGATTTCAACGGCGCACGGAAGTCTAAGCCCTGCACTGCAGATAAAATTTCAACGGCTAAAATACCACGAGTATTTTCTGCCATATCTTTTAAACGACGCGCTGCGAAGGTCGCCATAGAAACATGATCTTCCTGGTTAGCAGACGTTGGTAAACTATCAACAGAAGCCGGATGAGCATACGTTTTGTTTTCACTTGCTAATGCTGCTGCAGTTACTTGAGCAATCATAAAGCCAGAGTTCACACCGCCATTATCGACAAGGAAAGGGGGTAACTTACTTAGATTACTGTCGATCAATAGCGCCATCCGACGTTCAGACAAGCTGCCAATTTCAGCAATTGCCAAGGCCAAATTATCTGCGGCCATCGCAACCGGCTCTGCATGGAAATTACCACCAGAAATAATGTCTCCGCTTTCTGCGAATACCAATGGATTATCAGACACCGAATTAGCTTCAACACACAATACTTTTGCTGTATTACGAATCTGTTCTAAACACGCGCCCATGACTTGTGGCTGACAACGCAAAGAATACGGATCCTGTACTTTCTCACAGTTCTCGTGTGAGTCACCCAACTCACTGGTTTCGCCTAATAAATGGCGATACGCAGCAGCAGAGTCAATTTGTGTTTGATGGCCACGAGCTTGATGAATGCGATCATCAAACGGACTACGGCTGCCCAGTGCAGCTTCCACAGAAAGAGAGCCACAAACTACCGCAGAGGCAAACAAATCTTCTGCTTCAAACAATCCTTCTAGAGCAAACGCCGTCGATGCTTGCGTACCATTTAGCAGCGCCAAACCTTCTTTAGGCGCTAAGGCAATTGGTTCAAGGCCTGCAATAGACAAAGCGGCTTGACCAGAAACCACTTCACCACGATAACGCGCTTTACCTTCACCCAGTAAAATCGTGCTCATGTGAGCCAATGGCGCTAAATCTCCCGATGCACCTACGGAGCCTTTTTTCGGAATACACGGGTACACTTCTTTATTAATCAGCGTTAATAACGCTTGGATAACTTTTAAACGAATGCCTGAGAACCCTCGTGCTAGGCTGTTTACTTTCAGCGCCATAATCAATTTCACGGTTTTATCATCCATCAACTGACCAATACCTGCTGCGTGAGACAAGACAATGCTACGCTGCAATTGATCCAAATCTTCTGGTGCAATTCGGGTATTTGCTAACAAACCAAAACCTGTATTAATTCCATAGACAGTACGATTTTCTGCAATCACGTCATTGACCACTTGAGTGCTGGCGTGGATCGCAGGGAACGAACTTTCGTCTAAGCTCAACTTTACCGAGCGACGGCTGATTTGGCGTAATTCATTTAGCGTCAACTGACCTGGTTTAATCATTAATTCAAACATGTATCTCTCTCTAATTAGGGTCCGATACAATGCTATTTTCTCTTTAGCATCATCTCTTTTCATTCAGTAAATGATAGCGACTCTGCTACCGTTTAGGATCACCTGACAATGCAGTCCAATGGAATGAACCGATACCACCACACAACAAAGATCGAATATAAATAGCGTTTTTGAGGAAATGTGTGTTGCGCCATTCCCCGCACCTTTAACAGAAAATTAATCCATGTATGTTAAATTAAAAGGTAAACCTAATATACATGTATATACAATCAATTTAAATATAAAATCATACATTTATATATGCAAGTATTTTTTAAATAAAACACAATGAAAGCTATGTAGAACTAATATAATAATCAAAAAAACAATAAAACTGTTACAAAACAGAGCCCAGGTAAAAGAATCTCTACATTAGGTTATAAATGGTAAAAAACAAACTTGTATATACATTGTGTTTTCTATTACACTCAAATAATTCGAATTAAGCTAGGAATTGATTGTGGCCAACTCTTACCAACCCAACAGAGATACTCACCACTACTTCGCCGAACGTGCTTTATTGCCTTCTGGTTGGGCTAACAATGTCCTTTTTTCTGTACAAAACGGTCAATTTCACTCAGTTGAAATCAACAGTACACCGACTAAGTACAGTACTTTTTTATCCGGACCTGTCTTACCTACACTGGCTAACGTTCACTCTCATGCCTTCCAGCGGATCATGGCAGGCGTCGCAGAAGTCAGCCTTAATCCAAACGACAGCTTTTGGAGCTGGCGAGAGCTGATGTATAAAGTCGTCCAAAAACTTACGCCAGACGATGCGCACATTATTGCGAAGCAGCTCTACATCGACATGCTAAAAGCAGGCTATACCCAAGTCGGAGAGTTTCATTACTTACACCACGACATCGGTGGTAAGCATTATGGACAGCTCGGTGAAATGTCGAATCAACTGATCACCGCCGCCGATGATTCAGGTATAGGATTAACCTTATTACCAGTGCTCTATAGCCATTCAGGCTTTGGTGGACAAGCCCCTACCATAGGGCAAGCACGCTTTATTCACTCCACCGATTCTTATTTAACCTTGCACCAAGCGTGCGCGGAAAAATTAGCCAATCACACGACTCATAAGTTAGGGATCTGCTTTCATTCATTACGCGCGGTCACTAAGTCACAAATTAACACCGTGTTGCAGACACTCAATACGACGTCTCACAAAACGAGTCCGATCCACATTCACATCGCAGAGCAACAAAAAGAAGTACAAGACAGCGTGAGTTGGAGCGGACAGCGCCCGGTGGAATGGCTGCATAACGAAATCGGTTTAAATGAGCGTTGGTGTCTAGTTCACGCAACACACCTTATGGATTCTGAACGAAAATCCATTGCCTCCAGCCGAGCTATTGCTGGACTTTGTCCGACCACAGAAGCTAACTTAGGTGACGGGATTTTCCCTGCGGTTGAATTTGAAAAAGAACATGGTCGTTGGGGCATTGGCTCTGATAGCCATGTCAGTTTGTCGATCGTCGAAGAGTTACGCACTCTAGAATACGGCCAACGCTTACGCGATCAGCAACGCAACCGGTTATACCGACCAGAGCAAACCAGCGTTGGCGACAATCTCTACCAGCAAGCATTATTAGGCGGCAATCAAGCCTGTGATGTGTCTTTGGGCTTGGTCGTTGGCCATCGCGCAGACTTTATGGTGCTTGATGAAAGCCAGCCGTTTATTGCGGCAAGTGAAAACAAAGACCTACTCAATCGCTGGTTATTCGCGACCAATGAAAACCTAGTAAAAGACGTATTCGTGGCAGGCCAACAGCGCATCAAAAACTTCCACCACGAAGAGGAAGAAGCCAGCCGATGTGCCTTTATCCAAATCATTAAAAAGGTGATGTATGACGCTTAATACTCCGCTTCACTATCAAATTATTAAACAAGATAGTTACCTGCGAATGCCATGGAAAAATGGCTTAGGAGAAACGCTTGAAATACAGCGTCATGACGATGAGCAAGGCTTGCGTTTTCGCATTAGCCAAGCGTCTGTTAAAGACGATGGCGTGTTTTCAGATTTCAGCGGGGTGCATCGCACCTTGGTATTACTTAGCGGCGGCGGAGTGCAACTCACTCACAGCAGCACCAAAGATAAAAATGATCAACGAGTAATACACCACCAGCTGAATTCACTGTTAGATAGCGCTAGATTTACAGGCGGAGATGAAACTTATGCCACCTTAAACAGTGGTGTAATTGAAGATTTAAACATAATGGTGCGAGAAGAGGACACCCTATCTCAAGTGCAAACAGGATTTGCACCCATACACTTTTCCCTATTGAGCAAGACAATTTTTACTGGGTTTTATGCAAATGAAGAGACTATATTAGCGTTTCAAGACAATCAGTCTAGTGAAATACAAACAGTATTAATCCCTTCCCAAAGTTTAATAAGCTTAAAACAGGAGCACTTTAATTTAGCTGCTATTCAGCTTATCAGTGGCAGCGGCGTGCTGATAGAGATAACACACCGCTTACCATGCTCAATGGCTTAATCATTAGCGACCAAAATGCCCAAATAGCTGAAAACGGGAACCTGGATGCAATAAGCGCGCGGCAGTAATAATGTCATCACCAGCCCAAGTACGTCGTTTAATTTGTAAGCAAGGCTCATGGGATGATATTTGTAAACGCTGACATTCTTCCTCGGTGGGTAACACAGCTTCAACTAAATGCTCACCCTCGGTCATCGGTGCGGTAGTCATTAGATATTCATAAGGCGTGTGTTTAGAAAAATCTTGCTTATCATAATCAGGCGCTCTGCCTGCATTCACTATTCGTTCTTCAATTTGAATCGGAAAGTCATTTTCATAATGCACCACAATAGATCGAAAAATACTATGATTGGTACGAACACCTAACATCATCGCCTCTTCTACACTGGCTTTAACCGATTCTAAAATCAGCAGATCAGAATGATGCTGATGACCTCGTGCCATGATTTCTTCGGCTATGTTATGAACTTCAAACAAGGCAGAATGAGATTTTTTCTCAGCTACAAAAGTACCCAAGCCTTGATGGCGAACTAATAAGCCCTCTACGGTAAGTTCACGTAATGCGCGATTGACCGTCATCCGACTCACGCCAAGAGATTTTACAATCTCAGCTTCGGACGGTACCCGTTGATTGGCTAACCACTCACCACTCGAGATTTTCTTCGTAATAGCGTGCTTTAGTCTAGCGTAAATAGGCTGCGGGCTATCTGGTAAGCCATCAAATAAATGCTCAAGCATGGTAATCGTTTGGTCTGACAAGGTGCATCCCATCTGTTTGATCAAAAAGATTTCTATATTATATAGAGAGAAGCATTAATCTAACAGCTTGTATAGACATTTAATATCAAACAGGCAAACCCCATAACCAAACCAACCAAGAAAGCCCGATGAATAATGCAAAAATAACACCCCAACGTGGTGATTTCACCGTCTGATTAGACACCGCTTTGGTGGTTTTTTTACCATTCAGCATAGCTTTAATTAGGCGCTCTTTTAAACAAAACTCATGGTATAAAACCGCCACTATATGCACTCCAACCAAGGCTAATAAAATATTAGGTAGAGCGTGATGAATAAACGACATTCGATCAAGCCAATCATAAGAAACGTAATCCGTTAATGGTCCAAACCAAAATACATCATCACTGGTAAATAACCCTGATACCCACTGAAAAGTTAATGCTAATAGTAGCCCTATGACCATACAGGCGCCTACAGGATTATGACCTAACGATATTTTGGGACGTCTTTTTAGTATGCTAATGGCATAACAATAAATCGCTTTAGGGCCTTTTAAAAACTGACTAAATTTGGCGTATCGAGAACCATAAAAACCATAAATGACACGAAATATGATCACCGCAGACAGAGCATAACCAAAGTAAAAATGGTATTCGAAAAAGTCTCTTTGATATCTCCCTGTTACAATCAACCCCGTAAATAGCAATACCATCGACCAGTGACAGACCCTAATCGGCCAATCCCAAACAAGTATGGTTTTCATATATTTCCTTATATTTTTGTGATTCACATTGCATTCAATAATACTGCCCTTGATCAACAATCAACATAGAGCAACATCATTTCATCCACAGACTTATTCATTCATAAGAAAAATCATTTTAACGGTTGAAGCCATAGCATAACACTAAGCTTCCTAGGGGTTACCTTCATTATTATTTTACTGAAAAGCTGGGCATTCCAATCCAAAATATTGAACCTTGTGCAATCTGCCCTGAACGCATTATGTTGAAAGATGATTGTCTGATCTTGCGCAATTATGGCAACTATCAACATTTGTCATTAGCCTGACATATTGCTCATAAATTAATATGTTTACGCGGCCAAAGGTACGGCCGAAAACGCATCAGCGTTAAACGATTTGAAACTGGCCCAGCGGACACAGTTATCACGAAAGCATTTGTTACTAAAACTTTCTTACCGATAAAATAATCTACAGCAACAATATAACAGACTATTTATTGTATCCTAATGGCTCAAATCGACACATTACTGCGACTAATTTACCCCTAAATACGATTAGAAATATAACGGTCGCTTTTTATACTAATATGAGTTCCGACCTATGAGCACCACATCTTATCAAGAGCATATTGCAACGTTACAAGCTCGCTATGCCAATGCAATGGTCCATTTTAACCTCGATGCTATTATTGTGGCTGCGGGCGATAAATCCTATTACTTTCAAGACGATCACACAGCACCATTCCATGCTTACTCTGGCGCGCAA
Source organism: Marinomonas sp. (assembly GCA_052107635.1). GTDB lineage: Bacteria > Pseudomonadota > Gammaproteobacteria > Pseudomonadales > Marinomonadaceae > Marinomonas. Next base: position 68,338 of record JBQEFB010000007.1, read on the forward strand.
CAATGGTTGCCCTTTACCTTAAGCAGTGAAACCTATCTGGTTATTCAAGCTGGTAAAAAGCCTTGCCTCATTTGGCCTGTTCGTGACGATTTTTGGCATGCACCTAACCCTGTTCCTGCAGGAGAATGGCAAAACGAATGGGATATTTCTCTAGCTCGGATAGAGGACAAATGCTTTTCTAACTTACCTCAGAAATGCGCTTGGTTAGGACCAAAAACCCAATCTTTGGCACAAACAGTTGAAGGCCTAAATGCTTATGTGGACTTCTCAAAAGCGGTAAAAACACCTTTTGAGATCAATGCAATGCGCCTAGCAACCGAACGTGCTGTAAAAGGACACCGTGTCGCTAAAGAGGCTTTTTTAGCAGGCATGAGTGAATTAGATATCCATTTGGCCTTTTTACAAGCTAGCCAACAAACCGCAGTGCAAGAACCCTATCCTGGTATTGTAGGTATTAATAAGCACGCTGCGGTACTGCATTACGAACATAAAGACATTATGCGTCCAACTAATCCACTGAGTTTATTGATTGATGCAGGTGCCAGTGAGCACGGTTATGCTAGTGACATTACTCGTACTTTTGTACACCATAACGATGAGTTTAGTGCACTGGTCAATAGCCTAGATACGATGGAGCAAACGTTAGTAAAAAAAGCGCTTAGTGGTGTAGATTATCGCCACCTTCACCAAGAAACATTAGTTGGCATTGCGCACATACTCCATGATCATAAGATTTGTCGCTTACTCCCTGATGAACAACTGGTAAAAGGCATACCTCAAGTCTTCTTTCCCCATGGCACAGGGCATCTTTTAGGCTTACAAGTACATGATGTAGGCGGTTTTCAAGTTGATGAACTCGGCACTATAAGAAAAGACGAAACAGCGCCCTTTTTACGGCTGACTCGAACGCTAAAAGAAAACATGGTCATTACCATAGAACCTGGCCTCTACTTTATTCCCATGCTATTAGAGAAAATGCAGGCAGACATTCCTCAGCACGGTTGCGACCTAGGCTTAATTAAGCAACTTAAGCCCTACGGTGGTATTCGTATAGAAGACAATATCGTGGTTAAAAATAACGTACCTATAAACCTCACCCGTGATGAATTTCAAAAAACAGTAACAAACAAAAATAGACACTCTAAAATTAGCGGCACTGGATGTATAACTGGAGATGTACTACCTTTAAAGCTTAACGATTGAGGATGATGGCTATGGAAAGCTTATCTGAATTACTTAAAAACATTGAACTAATTTCATTAAAAGATCTATCTGAGGTCCCTATAAAAAATCAACATTGCGTCGCGCAACGTCTAGAACAACTTCAGGATGAGCTAAAGTCGGCAATGACCAACAAACTCCAAGAAGTATGAAAAAGTCACGCTTACCATTGTTTAATGGCATCGTTTTTTACTAGAAAGTCTTAACCACTGATAAAAAAAGGGCCTATATTTAAAGTGACCCCAATGTTAGTTGCTCAACTGTTGGGGGTCACTTCATATTAAGGGCCCTTTTTTATGCATTTCTCGAACAACTTTCTGCTATGTCCACAGTGCCCATCTGACTTTAATCAAGCGTATCAGCATATCGTTTTCTAATTCGTAATCGCCTTCATCATCCAAACTATGGGTTTTAATATAAGAGAGCCACCAGCGATAAAGCTCGTCAATTTCCACTTTTGCTGAGCGAAGTCGCTCATCTGCATCCCAATCAATCTCCTGAACATCGCAATCTTCTTTTTCCACAAAGTCTTTCAACAATTGGAAACTCGCATGTAGGATCACCGAATCTTTGTCCCGCCAATTCTTAGTTAAACTATCGATATTAAGTACGTTACCTGGTTCCATAGTGACTGCCTTAATGATTAACGACCGCTTGAGCGAAAAGATATCGTATTCATAATGATAGGAAAGTTTCCATTACGTTAACATTAACCGAGCGTTATCTGCTGCGCCAATGTTACATGCAGCTTACCATACAAAAAACGATAAACACCCTGTATCTCCGATCTACTTTTTCGCCCCTTAACGAAGACTTTAATAACGCTATTATTTAGTCGCTTACATCTTAGGTTTCAACAAAATTCATATTACACAAATGAAAAATTACCCTTTAGATATTCACTAAACTGATACTCTCTTTGTTGCATGTAAAAAGTCTATTTCTAATTGTCTTGTTGACTTTTATATCAATACATATGAAATTAAACATATGTATTTTTTCGGATGTATTTATGAATCCTTGTAAGTTTTATAAGTGTCTCGCTGACGACACACGCTTGAAGTCCATCCTATTGATTCACCAAGCAGATGAATCCTGTGTTTGTGACTTAATGGTAGCCTTAGAGCTTGATCAACCTAAAACCTCACGACATCTTGCTGAACTGCGTAAATGCGGCATATTGCAAGACGAACGCCGTGGAAAATGGGTCTATTACCGCTTACATCCTGAGCTACCTAACTGGGCAAAAGCGGTGATTAACGAAACAGCTCAACACAATAAAGACTACTATCAAGTCGCGTTGGACAAGCTATTATCCTGTCAATCTTCTACTGCTCATTGCTGTTAATACACAGTTTACCTACTTCGGAGAATACTAATGCCATCACTCGAAAATAGTTTGCCCAATATCGACAGTAAGCAACTAAATATCCCTACTTATGATCAATTCTCGACAACACCAAGTACTCACAAACCGCGAATACTGCTGCTCTATGGATCTCTTCGGGAGCGCTCTTACAGTCGCTTAGTCATTGAAGAATCCGCACGTTTATTAAACACCTTTGGTGCCGAGGTAAAAATATTCAATCCTACTGGCTTACCACAGCCAGACACAGAGGATGAACATCACCCAAAAGTAAAAGAGCTACGAGAGCTAATGATGTGGTCAGAAGGACAAGTGTGGTGTTCGCCAGAACGTCACGGTTCTATGACAAGCATATTAAAAAGCCAATTAGACTGGATACCATTAAGTATCGGAAGTGTTCGACCTACACAAGGCAAAACCTTGGCAATTATGCAGGTTAGCGGTGGCTCTCAGTCGTTCAATGCAGTAAACCAAATGCGGATTTTAGGCCGTTGGATGCGCATGGTGACGATTCCAAATCAATCTTCAGTGGCTAAAGCATTTTTAGAATTTGAAAAAAATGGGCATATGAAACAATCCTCTTATTACAACCGTATTGTCGATGTATTAGAAGAACTGATGAAGTTCACACTCTTATTACGTGATCAGAAAGATTTTTTAGTCGACCGCTATTCAGAACGCGTCGAAAGCGCAGAGCAATTGAGTAAACGAGTTAATCAAACCTCTATATAGGACAGTAATAATGGGATTATTTGAGCGTTACCTTACAATTTGGGTTGGTTTAGGCATTGTCGCAGGCATTATCGTCGGTAGTCTTATTCCTAGTGTATTCGCCGTTATTGCTGGCTTAGAATATGCACACGTTAACTTTGTTATTGCAGTACTAATTTGGTTAATGATTTATCCAATGATGGTACAAATCGATTTTTCTTCTATTAAAGACGTAGGAAAAAATCCAAAGGGCATTTTACTGACTATTGTTATTAACTGGTTAATTAAACCCTTTTCTATGGCCCTCTTAGGTTGGTTATTCTTTAAGGTGCTGTTTGTTTCTTGGGTCGATCCAACTACAGCAAAAGAATACATCGCTGGGATGATTCTATTAGGCGTCGCGCCTTGTACTGCCATGGTATTCGTGTGGAGCCAGCTAACCAAAGGCAACCCGAACTATACCTTAGTACAGGTGTCGATTAATGATGTGATCATGATCTTTGCATTTGCACCTATCGCTGGATTTTTACTCGGAGCGACTGACATTAGTGTCCCTTGGGATACTTTAGTGATTGCGGTGGTTTTGTATGTTCTCGTGCCCCTGCTCGCCGGTGTGTTTACTCGGAGAATACTTGATAAAAGTAATGACCATTCAAGACTCAATGCTTTTTTAACTACCATGAAACCATGGTCTATCGTTGGCTTACTCGCTACCGTTGTGCTTTTGTTTGGCTTCCAATCTGAAACCATCTTAGCAAAACCTCAAGCGATTCTATTAATTGCTATTCCATTATTCATCCAAACATACAGCATTTTTGCAGTCTCTTATTGGCTGGCAAAGAAATTTAGATTACCTCATTCAGAAGCAGCTCCTGCGAGCTTAATTGGCACTTCAAACTTCTTTGAGTTGGCGGTTGCCGTGGCGATCTCATTATTTGGGCTGCATTCCGGTGCGGCGCTTGCCACAGTGGTAGGCGTATTAGTAGAAGTGCCCGTTATGCTCTCACTAGTTTGGTTTATTAATCGTACTCGTCATTGGTTTGCTTAAGACTATAAGTAAGGACTGGCTCTCATGATCGTTATACACCATAACCCAGAATGCGGCACATCTCGAAACGTACTTGGTATGATTAAAGACGCAGGCTATACCCCTGTGGTGATTCAATACTTAGAGGAAGGCTGGAGCAGAGCGCAATTATTAGCGTTATTTGCTGCTGCCGATTTAACCCCACGCAGCGCATTACGCACCACCAAGTCCCCTGCTAAAGAACTGGGTTTATTGGAGGATAAAGTCACGGATGATGACATTCTTGTAGCTATGCTAGAGCATCCTATCCTGGTTAACCGCCCGATTGTCTGCTCCTCAAAAGGCGTAAAATTGTGTCGCCCTAGTGAACAAGTGCTAGACCTGCTTGAGCAATGGCCCTCTGGTCCATATCACAAAGAAGACGGAGAGATGATTTTAGATGCTCAAGGAAATAGAGTATCTGCAACAAAGCGCTAATCAGCCAAACGTATCAAATTAGAAAAACCTAGAGACACAAAAAAGCCGTATCCGCGCCATGTTTAAATGACGCCGATACGGCTTTTTTTAAGCTCTCCTATTTGATGGCTAAAAGAGCTTATGCGGATAATTTCTGCACTAACCCTTGAACTCCCAGGACATAGCCTTGCACCCCCATACCCACTATGATGCCCATCGCCACGGGAGAAATATAAGAATGGTGACGGAACGCTTCGCGAGCATGAACATTGGAAATATGCACTTCAATCACCGGCACTTCAGCACCGCTAATGGCATCGTGTAATGCCACCGAGGTATGCGTATAAGCGCCCGGATTAAACACCACACCTAACACCTCGCCTGCCTTGATACGACGACCCGCTTCGTGAATATAATCAATCAACACACCTTCGTGATTGGATTGGCGAAAATCAATGTCATGACCCAATGCCGCTGCTGCATCACGACACAGTGTTTCAACATCCGCGAGGGTTTCATAGCCATAGGTTTGTGGCTCTCGGGTGCCTAACAGATTTAGATTGGGGCCGTTCAATACCATAATGGTCGACATTCATATCTCCTAAAGGGCTAAGGTGCGTACTCAGCAGTAGATCAAAATAAAGCAAATACAAACGATAATACGGTGCCGCTCATCAAACAACTAGAAACGCACGCCTGCTTTACTGTAAAAAGACCATGATAGCTTTGATCAAATGCCTTTCAAAGGGCAGTATAGCTATTCTGAATATTCCCTAACCCCTATGAGGTACCAGATGTCGAAACACCCTCTATTAAGCAATCCAAACATCGGCCTAGGCTGCATGAACTTGTCTCACGCTTATGGTGCCCCAGTTTCAGAACAGGTGGGTATTCAAGCGCTTCAAGCGGCCTTTGAGATGGGCTATAGGCATTTTGATACTGCCACTTTATACGGTGCGGGTAGCAATGAACGCCTTGTGGGTAATGCGCTAAAAGATCGCCGTGCTGAGTTTTTTCTTGCCAGTAAATGCGGCATGGAAATGGACAATGGCAAACGCGTTATCAATGGTCGTCCTGAAAATCTACGCCGCCAATGCGAAAACAGTTTACGACGCCTCCAAACTGAACACATCGATTTGTACTATCTGCATCGTATGGACCCCGATGTGCCGATTGAAGAAAGTGTTGGCACATTAGGTGATTTAGTACAGGAAGGAAAAATAGGCGCTATTGGTTTATCTGAAGTCTCTGCTGAAACCCTTAAGAAAGCTCATAGAGAATCAACCATTACCGCCTTGCAAACAGAATATTCCTTATGGACCCGCAACCCAGAGATTGCCGTATTAGAAACCACTAAAGCGCTTGATATTAATTTTGTTGCCTTTAGCCCATTAGCACGTGGGTTCCTATGTGGAGAATTAACCGACATAGCAAATCTAGAGCATCAAGACATCCGTAATAACATGCCGCGCTTTAGCGCTAAAAACTACCCACGAAACATTGAACGACTACAAGACTTTTTAATCATGACGAAAAGCTTAGGCTGCACGCCGGCACAATTAGCTTTAACCTGGCTAAAAATGAAAGACGAACACATAATCTCGATTCCTGGTACTCGCTCAATTAGTCACATGCAAGAGAACCTCTCTGCAGAAAGCCTTACTTTAGACAGCAAACAAATGACCCAATTAAATGAGATGATTCATCAGGGAAATATCTTGGGGGCTCGTTACAATCCTGCACAACAAGCAGATGTAGAGACCGAAGAGTTCAACCTAGACAACTAATATAAAACTAAAAAGGCAGCGTCTCATAATAAAGAAGCTGCCTTTTATAATACGCTGGAACCGTTAAGAATCTCTATTTAACCGTTCGTATTGCCTATCTTATTGTGGTTAGACAATCTCTATCAGCATTTCACCTGGTGTAACACGATCGCCTTTTTTCACACAAACTGTTTTCACGGTTCCAGCAATATTGGCATTCACTTCTGTTTCCATTTTCATGGCTTCAGTTACTAGCACTGCTTGACCTGCAGTAACAACATCACCTTCAGCAACCAATACATCAATGATGTTACCTGGCATTGCTGCACTAACATGACCTGGTTCTGTCGCTTTAGAACGACCACTACCGCCTTCAGATACATATTCATTCAGAGATTCAAAAACCACCTCTTCAGGGATGCCATCCAAAGATAAGTAAAGCTTGCGTTTACCGGCGCCAAAGTCACCCACACCTGTTATCGCAACATCATACACTTCACCGTGTACATCAATTTTAAATTCAGTCGCCAAGCCAGCATCAGATGCTGAATTACCCGCTTGCTCAGGTGGTAACAATGCTTCTGGTTGCAATGTACCTTCAGCGCGTTGCTCTAAAAACTCACGACCCAACTCTGGGAACATAGCAAAGGTCAGTACGTCTTCTTCTGTTTTGGCTAATTCACCAATTTCGTTACGCAGTTTCGCTAGTTCAGGTACTAATAAATCCGCTGGGCGACATTCATTAACAGCTTCGTTACCTACCGCTTGTTTTTGTACTTCAGCATTAACCGCTGCTGGAGGACGCCCATAACCACCAAGGAAGTAACGCTTAACTTCATTAGTAATCGTTTTATAACGCTGACCAGCCAAAACATTATATACCGCTTGAGTACCAACGATTTGAGAAGTAGGCGTTACTAATGGAGGAAAACCAAGGTCTTTACGAACACGTGGAATTTCATCAAATACATCACGAATTTTGTCTAACGCATTTTGCTCTTTCAGCTGATTAGCCAAGTTAGACATCATTCCGCCCGGCACCTGATTAATCTGTACCGAAACATCTTCCCGTGTAAATTCACTTTCGAATTGATGGTACTTTTTACGTACTTCACGAAAGTAATCGGCAATGTCAGACAACAAGGTGAGATCTAGCCCTGTGTCGTATTCTGTGCCTTTAAGCGCTGCAACTTGAGACTCTGTTGCAGGATGACTGGTACCACTAGAGAAAGAAGAAATAGCGGTATCAATACGATCCGCACCTGCTTCAATCGCCTTTAGTTGACACAAAGGCGCTAAACCAGACGTAGAATGACTGTGCACTACAAGCGGTAGATCTACCGCTTCTTTAATCGCTTTCACCAAGTCGTAAGTTGCGTAAGGTGTTAGCAAACCTGCCATGTCTTTAATAGCAATAGAGTCTGCGCCCATAGCTTGCATTGCTTTAGCTTGTTCAACAAAAAGCGCTGGAGTGTGTACTGGGCTCGTTGTGTAACAAATAGTACCCTGCGCATGTTTACCGGCTTTTTTAACCGCTTTCATCGCTGTTTCAATGTTACGCAAATCATTCAATGCATCAAAAACACGGAAGACATCAATACCGTTGTCCGCTGCTTTTTGAACAAAAGCTTCTACTACGTCATCGGCATAATGGCGGTAACCAAGAAGGTTTTGACCACGTAGCAGCATTTGTAGACGAGTGTTTGGCAACGCTGCTTTTAGCTGACGTAAACGCTCCCATGGGTCTTCTTTTAAGAATCGAACGCAGGCATCAAAAGTCGCACCGCCCCACACTTCTAGAGACCAGAAACCCACTTGATCTAATTTTTCACAAATAGGCAGCATGTCTTCTGTGCGCATACGAGTGGCAATAAGAGATTGATGGGCATCACGCAGCGTAACGTCTGTAATCTCGACTTTTGTTTTCTTAACTTGACTCATTTTTATTCCTCCTGCGGATTATCGACCGACGTACGCGGCGATAGCCGCTGATAATACAAGTGCAATATCACTTGGATTACGTTTTACCGAATAATTTAATAATTCTGGGTGGTTTGGCACAAAACTCGTATTGAATTCACCTTTGATGAAATCAGGGTGTTTAAGGATTTCTTGGTAATAGTTCGCGGTTGTTTTGACACCATGCAAGCGCATATCTTCCATTGCACGGCGACCACGAGCTATCATTTCGTCCCAAGTAAGCGCCCATACCACCAACTTCAAACACATGGAGTCAAAGTAAGGCGGGATTTCATAACCTGTGTAGATTGCCGTATCAACTCGAACTCCTGGACCACCTGGCGCGTAGTAATGAGTAATACGTCCAAAGCTTGGTAAGAAGTCGTTTTTAGGGTCTTCTGCATTGATACGAAACTGCATGGCAAAGCCACGGTAATGAATGTCTTCTTGGCGAAAACTTAATGGCAAACCAGATGCGATACGCAATTGTTCACGAACAATATCAACACCAGTAATTTGCTCTGTAATAGTGTGCTCAACCTGAACTCGCGTGTTCATTTCCATAAAGTAAATTTCATTACCTGATAGTAAGAACTCAACGGTACCGGCATTTTCATAGTTCACCGCTTCTGCCGCTCGAACCGCAAGATTACCAATATATTGGCGTTGTTCTGGCGTTAACTGAGGGCTTGGGGCAATCTCGATCAATTTTTGGTTACGACGCTGGATAGAACAATCGCGTTCATAAAGATGAATCACGTTGCCTTGTGAATCTGCCAAAATTTGGACTTCAATATGACAAGGGTCGACAATGCACTTTTCAAGAAAGACTTCTGCAGAACCAAACGCTTTCGTTGCTTCAGAAATAACACGCGGATATTGACTAACCAACTCTTCCGGTGAATCACAACGACGAATACCACGACCACCACCACCTGATGTAGCTTTGATCATAACCGGATAACCAAATTTCTCTGCCAAAACTAATGCTTCATCCAGATCTTTCAAGTTACCTTCAGAACCTGGTGTAACAGGGACTCCGGCAGCACGCATACTGTCGCGGGCTTGGGTTTTATCACCCATTTTATTGATCACGGTAGATTTAGGACCAATAAACACTATGCCTTTTTGTTCACATAATGCGGCAAAATTCGCATTTTCAGAGAGAAAACCATAGCCGGGATGAATCGCATCACAACCTGTTTCTACTGCTAAATTAACAATACGTAGTGGGTCTAAATAACCAGCGAGAGGGTCATCACCTAATGAATAAGATTCGTCTGCACGCTTAACATGCAAAGCGTAGCGGTCCGGTTCGGTAAAAATCGCTACTGAGCGAATATCGGCCTCGGAACACGCACGTATAATACGAACCGCGATTTCACCACGGTTTGCGATCAACACTTTCTTTAACATGGTCCACTCCTTAACTTGGTGGTCGTTTAGCCTACGCAAAGAAATACAAAAGTAAAAATTGATATTACAAAGTTTATCTATAAGGTATACGTGATAGATAAACGACTAACGAGGAAGAACATGTCATCTCCAGTGCAAAATATAGCCAATAGGTTGACCTTTAGACAATTACAGGTATTCAACAGCGTTTACGAGCTAAACAGTTACAGTCGCGCTGGAGATATGCTCGGATTAAGCCAACCCGCTGTCAGTAACCAAATTCGTCAATTAGAACAAACCATTGGTCAACCACTGTTTGAATACGTAGGCCGCCAGCTATACAGTACAGCCATTGCAAAGCGTCTCGCTGAATGTACCTTTTCGGTTTTTAATGAGGTTAAGCGCTTTCAAAATGATCTAGCTGCGGAAACAGGGCTAGTATCTGGTGAATTAAAAATAGTCGCGGTTAGCGCCGCCCAATATATAGTGCCGTATCTACTGCGCGCCTATAGCAACTTAAATCCAGACGTGACTATTTCACTCAAAGTGGTAAATCGGGCTGAAGCCATTGCACGGCTAGAAAAAAATCGCGACGAACTTTCTATTATGGGTATGCTGCCAAACGATAAAACCATGTTGAGCATTCCTTTTTTGGGAAACAAGCTCATTGCTGTCGTACCCAAAAATCATCCTCTGTTACAACAAAAAGAAGAGGTCACTCTAGCGATGTTTTTAGAGCAGACAATATTACTACGTGAGGCAGGATCAGGTAGTCGTTTAGCATTAGAACTGCACTGCCAAAAGCAACGCGTTCGCTTCCGCCATAAAATGGAAATTGGCTCCAATGATGCTATAAAACATGCGGTACTAGCAGGATTAGGTGTTGCTATTTTACCACGTTTAGCTGTACTAGCAGAGCTCGCCTATGGGACTCTCGTCGAGTTACCAATTAAAGATTTCCCTCTGCGTCGATCATGGTGTTTAGTCAGTCCTCAAGGTCAACATCCTACGCCAACTATGCGCTCTTTTATTGATTATATTCAGCAGAATATTAGTCAATTTGAGCCCATGTTGCAGCGCATCATGGCCCAGTAATCAGACACTCATCTCAGTAATTTGAGAAGAACCTCTAACACTGATTTTCAGTCCAATAATAAATCAGTATAAAATGACGAGTTCGACGCGAAAAATATACTGTAGCAATTCAATATTTAGATCTAAACCTACCTTAAATAGTTGGTATTGATCTATTATTACTCGTCATTTTTAATGTATTTTCAGATGTTTTTCACGATCTAACAGTACTTTTTTACGTGCTAATCCCCAACGATATCCAGCAAGAGAACCACCTTTTCGTACCACGCGATGACAAGGAATCAAGACTGCTATTTTATTAGCAGCACACGCCGTAGCAACCGCACGTACTGCATTGGGCTTATCTAGAATCGCAGCTATATCGCTGTAAGTACGGATTTCGCCAGCGGGAATTGCAAACAATGCTCGCCATACTAGTTGTTGAAAGTCTGTACCCTGTATATCCAAAGGCAGATCACTAATCTCATTATTAGACGACTCTATCTGTTCTATGACCATATCAAACCAAACGCACCATATCGCTGTTTCTTTGTCATTGCTCAGCTCATCAATATCCACCAGCGTCGTCTTGATAAATTGCCCAGTCAGCTCCACGATAAGTGCTGAGCTTTCCTCTCCTAAACTCACCGCACATACGCCTTCTTTTGTAGCAGCCATAAGACAAAAACCCAGTGAAGTAGAACGTACTTGATAGTAAACCTCATCACAATAAGCCATTGGTTTTTGTAGCGTTTTTCTTTCCATTTTCACCTCAAAATAATCATAGTTTATAAAAGCATATAATCGCCTCTCGCGACCCTCCTTTTTAATACTTTTTTGAAACTGGATCACACAAACCCTAACGAATAAGATGCTGTTACTTTCTTCTCTCCCAGGGGTATGACATAAAAGAATAATTAGCATAAAGCTTGAAGTTCTTTCGAACACGCTAAATCTTGTTATCTCATAACAAGTAAGGCACTCTACTAAGGTTAATTTAATCTACTTAAATTCATCTTCGTTCTTTTTTATAACTATCCACAATAAAAGTATTACAGTAATTAACCTGAATGTTTTTTATACTACAATTAATTTGTAGGAATATGACTACAAAGATTGATTGCAAAACCTGAAAAACGATAGAAAATGAGAAGATCCATGATGCTTTTTAAGAAAAAAGACAACACTGCAGCGCTTGAAGCGCAAGCTCTTGCTGCTCAGAACAGTGCCTTTATTGACTCAATGAATAAGCATTGCGCGACTATTAGCTTCCTACCTGATGGCACTATTTTAGAAGCCAACCCCCTTTTTCTTACAGTTACTGGCTACTCATTAGAAGAAATCCAAGGTGAAAAGCATTCGACTTTTTATCTTGATACCTTTATTAATAGCGTAAAGTATAAAGCTTTTTGGCTAGATTTAGCCGCCGGAAAAAGTCAAAATGGTACCTTTCATCGTAAGCGCAAAGACGGCTCAAAGCTGTGGTTAGAAGCGACCATATTCCTATTGAGTTAAATGATGGCGTTATCAAAGTAGTAAAAACTGTCAATGACATCACAAAAGCAAAACGCAGAGTAGATAAACAAGAAGCCGTTTATAAGGCCATTAAACGTTCCTCAGCTTTAATAGAATTCAGCCCTGATGGGGTTATTCAATACGCTAACCAAAACTTTTTAGATACTATGGGTTATAACGCCAAACAAGATATTATTGGTCAGCATCACCGTATCTTTTGTCCTGATGATTTTTACACGACACATCTAAATTTTTGGCAAGAACTCGCCGCAGGTGAATTCAAAACCGGACGATTTCTACGCCTCGATAAGCAAGGCAAAAAAGTTTGGCTCGAGGCGAGCTATAACCCTATTTTTGATGATCACAATACCGTAATCAAAGTGGTTAAATTAGCATCTGACATTACCGATCAAGTTCTGTCTCAAATGGCAACACAAAGTGCTGCAGAGGTCGCCCATACTACCTCAATACAAACAGTCAAAGTCTCCGAAGAAGGCGTGAAAATTCTGCAACGCACGGTTAAAACATCAGAAAAAATTGCCGCCGAAATACTAGGCTCTACCGATTTAATTGAACAATTGAATAACCAATCGGAAAGAATTGCCAAAATCGTCACAAGCATTGCTTCTATTGCAGATCAAACCAATTTATTAGCACTAAACGCTGCGATTGAAGCGGCTCGTGCTAGCGAACATGGTCGAGGGTTTGCGGTAGTAGCGGATGAAGTCAGAACATTAGCATCACGCACTAGTGCTTCTACCGTTGAAATAGAGGAGATGGTGATAAAAAATAGTGATCTAACTCGAAAAACAAAAGACAGCATGAATAATATTAACGACTACTCTAATGAAAGTGCCGCTCTCATTAATGAAGCGTCTACCATTATTGATGAGATTCTAACTGGCGCAGAGCATGTGTCTAGCACAGTTAATAAGCTACTCCAAACAGCCCACTAACCCCCTAGCTATCACAGCGTTGAAAACCTATGGATAAAAACAAAAAAAGTCGCATTAAAAGCGACTTTTTATCATTAAACACTATATGAAAATTAAATTTGTGTCAGAACATATTCTGCAGAGCTAACTTTATATTCTCCAGGTTCATCAAGCCAAAGCTTTTGAACTATGCCATGATCAATTAACATCGCATATCGACGGCTACGTATTCCCATTTTAGCAGCAGAAATGTCCAATTCTAAACCAAGAGAACATGTAAACTCTCCATGCCCATCAGATGCCATGACAAGTTTATCTGCATTATTTGCTTCTCCCCATGCATTCATGACGAATACATCGTTCACCGCTAAACAAACAACTTCATCAATGCCTTTTTCTTTAAAAGCATCATAGTGAACCACATATCCAGGTAAATGACTCGCACTACAACTTGGTGTAAAAGCCCCATGCAAAGCGAACATCAACACTTTTTTACCTAAGAAAAATTCGGTCACATCAACGTTTTCTGGCCCTTCAACGCCCATAACTTGAAACTGGCCATGAGGCAACATATCCCCAACTTGAACAGCCATATCTTTTCTCCATAAAGTAATAATGAGCACATATTACAGGAAAACACGCCTAAATCGGCAATCTATCCTTACCTTGTCCTTATTAGACTATTTTAAATTACGCTAATAAGCACCTGTAGGATGCAGCTAGCGCCTAATAATCCTCTGCTATCCTCTTCACTTTAATAGACGCTTCATGCCACGTGATCAGATAGACAACAAAGTAGAAAAATCTAATAAAACCTACTGAATTGCAGGAAGTAACACCTTCAACAATCCGATGGAGTTTATTAATGATCTACCATGACTTATGCTTTATCTGCATCCTGATCCTTTGTATACATTATATTTCCATAGAATTAATAGTATTTTTCGAAAATACATCGACCATCATGATTTATAATAAATGTTTATTCATATACTCAAGAGAAATTAATGGTGTCTTTATAAGCTTTGAGTAAGTTTTTTTCTTATAAGCTAAAGTTATCAATGTCTGTTTTGCTATCTTAAAATTCGTCTGTACAGTCCGAACGAAAAGCGTACAATTCGCATTCTTTTTTAAACACTCTGCCCTTTGGGTCGATAACTTTAATATCTGAATTAGCTGGCTCGTTGCGATGGAATTTGTTGCACATCCGAAAGACCTTCCTTTAGAGATTACTCTAATAGAAGATCAGCCTTTTCCCATTTCAAATGGTGAAAAAGAAGGCTTCGTCGGAATCACATGTCTTGCCCCTAGACACCTAGATAGTGGTCAATCAGTGCGCATTACGCTTGAAGAAATAGACCCTAATTTTTGTGTGACAGGTCGTGTGGCATGGTGTGATAAAGAAGTAGGCGAGTATCGAGTAGCAATTGAGTTCCCTATTAAAGATGAGTGTTATTGCGTTAGAATGGTGGAGCAGCTGTCTCAAATTGAGCATTATCGCCGCCAAGCAAAAACACAAGGCCGTCGCCTTAACTACAATGAGGCCGCTGCCGAATGGATTCAAAAGTTCGCAGCCTCTTTCCCTGCATTTATTTTTTAAAAGACCATCATGACCTTACCTCTTTCTCAACGTGATATTGATATCATCGGCAATCAACTAGGCCGTGCTCCAACAGGTATAAGCGCAATCGCTCATTACTCTCCAAACAATATTCCTCAAGTTCTTAAAATGGAAACATGGGTATTTGATCAACCCTTTCCAACCTTGTATTGGTTATCCAGTAAAGCAATTGATAAAGCCTTAGCAAAAATAGAAAGCCAAGGACTTGTTAAAGAACTAGAAAAACGTATTCAAGAAGACGAAGAATTAAGAGAAGCCCATTATCGTTCACACCACGATTACATTGCACAACGCTGGGCTGCAATGACGGATGAACATAAAGCAATTATCGAAGAGAAAGGCTTTACTCACCTGTTTGAAACATTGGGTATCGGCGGCATCAGAAACTGGGACCAAGTACGATGCCTTCACATGCAGTATGCTCACCACTTAGCTGGCGATAATGCCATTGGTCGAATTTTAGATGAAGAATATGGCATCAGAGCCATTGCCGATGCTGAATAAACGACACTGACCACATAAAAAGAAAAGCCAATCATTCATTTTTCTACTTATGTGGTCAAACTATTACGCTTAGAACCACTACATATAAACCTATTCTGACGACGTTTCTATCTAGCCAACATTAACGCTTATACCGCTCTACTTTCTAATAAGCATATTGTCTATCGATTTAATATTGATCCCTGTATCCTTAACAACAAACGAACACACCCAAATTAAAGTAAGTGTTTAAACAACCAGCTACTTATTTTGAACATTTATTTTCAAATATGAACATTTTATGACATCTCAATGTCAGTTTATTTAATAAGCCATCATTTTTAGGGGAATATACTAACATGGGTCAACAAACTCGGCAGGAGCAGATAGTCGCCTTAACAAAAGAAAAAGGCTATGTAACGATTGATGAATTGGCCTGCAAATTTTCTGTTACCCCGCAAACTATTCGCCGCGACATTAATGTACTTGCCGAAGCAGAGCAAATCCGTCGTCATCATGGAGGAGCAAGTTATGATTCAAGCACCACCAATGTCGCTTATGCGACGCGACAAATATTACAACTGTCTGCCAAAGAACAAATTGCCAAAAAAATCGCCGCAGAAATCCCTAATAACGCCTCTCTATTTATCAACATAGGAACCACCACTGAAACCGTTGCCCGCGCTTTACTTAATCATCAAGGGCTGCAGATTATTACGAACAACCTTAACGTGGCTACCATTTTAAGCGGTAAAGAAGACTTCTCTGTGATCATCGCTGGCGGTACGGTTCGCGCTCGTGATGGGGGTGTGATGGGGGAAGCGACTATCGATTTCATTAATCAATTTCGTGTAGATTACGGCATTATAGGTATCAGTGGTATTGATCCGAATGATGGTTCTCTACTGGATTACGACTATCAAGAAGTACGAGTAGCTCAAAGTATTATCGCCAACTCTCGTAACGTATTTTTAGCAGCAGATAGTGCGAAATTTGGACGTAACGCTGTCGTCCGATTGGGTAACATTACTCAAGTTGATCGTTTGTTTACTGACGAGCAACCACCAAAACCTATCCTAGCATTAATGAAAGAACATCAAGTCCGTTTAGCTCTTTGCTCGTCAACAACCTAACCTCCTTATCATTGATATAAAAACAGCAACCACACCGCTTGCCTACTGTTTTTGTCAGACATCTCTCTTTTTTCCTTAAAGGTGAGTTAAAAACCTTGGCCTACAACTTGCTATAACCCTCTCCTAAGTCTACTATCGAACACAAATCTTCGAATTCGAACAATTCAGTAAAAATTATTCAATAATTTTCAATGGAGCACGGCATGGCACAAGCACATTTTGACGTATTTGTTGTAGGCGGCGGCATCAACGGCACAGGTATCGCAGCCGATGCAGCGGGACGCGGTTTAAATGTTGGCTTATGCGAAATGGGGGATCTCGCCCATGCAACATCTTCTTCAAGCAGTAAATTGATTCATGGCGGGCTACGCTATCTTGAACATTATGAATTTCGTTTAGTTAAAGAAGCTCTCACAGAACGAGAAGTTCTGTTAAAAATAGCACCACATCTAGTAACGCCATTACGCTTTCAGATGCCTCATCGACCACACTTGCGTCCAGCTTGGTTAATTCGACTAGGCTTATTTCTATATGACAACCTAGGTAAAAGGGAAACGCTGGCAGGATCTCACGGCGTAAAATACGATGCGAATAGCCCTCTGAAAAGTGATATTACTAAAGGCTTTGAATATTCAGACTGCTGGGTCGATGATGCCAGACTAGTGGTTATCAATGCATTGAGCGCACAACAGAATGGCGCCAATATCTTTGCTCGTACTCGTTGTACTGCTGCTAAACGAGTAAATGGTAGATGGCATATTACTCTGGAAGACCAGATTACGAAAAAATCTCAGTTAATTACAGCCGATGCCCTTGTTAATGCGGCTGGTCCTTGGGTATCGTCGTTTATCGAAAGTCAGATAGAACAAAAGCCACCTTATGGCATTCGTATGATAAAAGGAAGTCATGTTGTTGTGCCTAAATTATATCAACATGCTAATGCTTTTATCATGCAGAATACTGACAAGCGTATTGTGTTTGCCATTCCTTATCGAGAACATTACACACTTATAGGTACCACAGACGTAGAATACAAAGGTGATCCAGATAAAGTAAAAATATCGGTAGAAGAAACAGACTATATTCTAGGAGTAGCAAACCAGCACTTCAAGCAACAGCTAACCTCTGCGGATGTTGTTTGGAGCTATTCCGGTGTTCGACCTCTCTTAGAAGACGAATCTTCTAATCCTTCTGCGGTCACTCGTGATTACACTTTGCACTTAGATGATCAAGCTAATCAAGCACCTTTATTAAGTATTTTCGGTGGGAAGATAACGACTTATCGAAAATTAGCGCTCTCAGCGATGAATAAATTAGCACCTTATTTTCCTTCCATGACAGCACCTTGGACACACTCGAAAGCCTTGCCTGGTGGCGATTTATCTATGTCCCTTGAGGCATTCACATTACAACTGCAAAAAAGTTATCCCTTTTTAACTGCTCATATGGCGAAACGCTTTACCATGAGTTATGGCACGTTAACTCACACTATTTTGCATCAGGTTACATCGCAGGACGCGCTAGGCACACTATTTGGCAGTGAATTATATCAAGCTGAAGTAGATTATTTGATTCAGTATGAATGGGCATATTCTGCGGAAGATATTCTATGGCGACGTACAAAACTCGGTCTAGAGTTTACACCGGAACAAACAATTTATTTAGAAAACTATATTAAAGAGCAACGTCTAAACGCCGCTTAATGTTCTTTCTAAAATACTTTAAAGCCCACTTAAACGATTGTCTAAGTGGGCTTTTTTTGGTCTACTCACAAGCAAGATAGCGCTCCTAACTGCGGCTCTTTATATTTACTAGGAATCTTTATTTAACATGGACATTATGATTTTTGACATTTCACTTTGGGTATATCTTGCTTTATTTTCCGCTGCATTTTTAGCAGGTACTGTCGATGCTATTGCTGGAGGTGGTGGGTTGATTACCGTCCCAGTACTATTAGCAGCTGGACTTTCTCCTGTTGAAGCTCTCGCTACGAATAAACTACAAGGTTGCGCTGGCACTTTTTCCTCTTCTTATCACTTTATTAAAACAAAGCAAGTCAAGCTATCAGATATGTGGCTACCTATTATCATGACTGCTATTGGTAGTATTACGGGGACACTGCTGGTGTCTTATTTAGACAGTAAGCTACTGCTTAAAGCGGTGCCTATTATTTTAATTGCTGTCGCTCTATTCTTTTTCTTTTTACCTAAAGTACAACCTTACATCGCTAGTCGCTTTTCTCTAACGCACATTCAATTTGCCGTATTAATCGGTACCAGCATTGGTTTCTATGATGGTCTAATTGGTCCTGGTACAGGCGCATTTTTCTCTACTGCGTATCTCTGCTTGATGGGATTTACCTTAGTGGCTGCGACAGCACACACCAAAATATTGAATGCAACCAGTAACGCAGCTTCACTTGTCATGTTTGCTTTTACGGGGCATATCATTTGGACAATAGGTATTGCGATGGCGTTAGGTCAGTGGTTTGGAGCACAAATTGGCTCTCGACTTGTTATCACAAAAGGAACAAAGCTTATTCGCCCTATGGTGATTATTATGTGCTTGGCCATGTCAATTAAACTACTTTGGAGCAACGTCTAACCTCCCTGAAAAAGATTACACTGCATGAGCGATATGTAGCAGATAAAAACAGGGGATCTCGTCAAGGTAAACAGCTTATCATACCACACAAGTTAGACTCACTGTTTATCTTAGTTCGATACTAAAGACGCCCATAAAATGTCATTCGGGCTGATTCCGATAAAGAAATATCTGGTTTTGAATTATAAGCCAGCACCACTAGCATGCGTGTCACATCGCCTACGACTGGTGTAACTCTATGCATGGCATTACGACCTCGAAACATCATTAACGTTCCTGGACCTGCAGTTAACGTTTTACTTTCCCGTTTACCAGCTAGCACATCAGCCACTCCGTCATAATTCATTTCGCCCTTATCTGCATCCCTCATGTTTTCAATGTATTCGAACACGCCACCTTGTTCAGGACTTTGTAGTAACAGAGTAATGGCGAATGATGACTCATCAAAGTGCCAGCCTAATTCTTGATCTTCACTGGCATAATGTAGATTGATCGATGATAAAGGATCTGCGTAATTATAAAGTTGTTGCTCACCTAACACTGCCGCTAAGAAAGTACGAAACTCTTCTGAGTCATAAAGAACCCTCAGAGGAGAATCTAAAGATATCTGGTCATCTGTAATACAACCTTTAGAAGACTGGATAGATTGATTACGAGGATGCACTAGAGGAAAGTCAGGGTCCGTCGCTTTTAGATAAACGTTATGGTCATCTTTTGAAAAATACGCTAAGGATTTCTTCTCAAGACCTTCTTGAACAATTTTATTAATAGCATCCACCGATAAGAAGTTAGGCAATACTAAAGCACCACGCTCATCCAATACACTTTTACAATGCTGATGGAAGGCACACTCTGTTATAGGGTATTCATTCATTTGGATAATTGAAGTAAGCGACATTCCTAAATCCCCTCATCATTCTTGTTATTGAAAAGAATAGCTTATGAAAAGCTCCCTTAGTAACGATATATTCTAAACATATCATTAAGCTATACTTACTGATAGATATCTAAAATTTAGCCAATATTATTGAGACTGATGAGTTTATGTCACCTAAACAGCTCCCTCCCTTAGGCGCCTTACTCGCCTTTGAAGCGGCGGCGAAGTTTGGCAGTTTTTCCAATGCTGCCTCTAAACTTTTTATTACTCCTGCCGCCATTAGCCAAAAGATACGCAGCTTAGAGGAGCAATTAGGCGTGCAACTTTTTGAACGTTCAAAAAAAGGCGTCACATTAACCCGCGTAGGTCAAAGCTATTTAATATTTATCCATGAGGCATTAGAAAATATACGCCTCGGCCAGCAACAAATAAAACAGTTTACGAATCTGGATGTACTCACGATCACAAGTTTTCCATCCCTTGCTGCTAAGTGGTTAATGCCCCAAGTATTAAGCTGGATGGATTCTCATGCGGAAGTAGAGATTAGAGTGGAAGCAAGTCATTCTCGAGTCGATTTTAATCGCTCTGCGTCAGATATTAGTATCTTTTTTGGGAATCAGGATTGCTCTGGATTAATGGCAGATAAACTTTTTACTGACTCAGTATCACTCGTTGCTAGTCCACAACTTATACAATCAATCGATAATATCAATGACCTTAACGCTCTATTTCAGCTACCTATGATTTATATCGATTGGGGAGATCATAACCACAATCTTCCAAATTGGGAAGATTGGCTACAAGCGGCAGGGGTATCGATCGAAAAAACGAAAGGAGGACCTCATTTCAACTTATCAAGTATGGCAATAGAAGCGGCAGTAAAAGGTAAGGGGTTATTGCTGGGGCAGCATATGCTAATAAAGAATGAGTTACAGACAGGAACGCTCGTTACCCTCTCTGACATCCGTTTACCTTTAGGACAATCGTATTATTTGGTCTACCCTAAACGTACACTCAATAATCCTAATGCCGTAGTATTTATCGAATGGCTAAAACAAAAGACTAAGGAAATAAGGCCCTAGTCTTTCGCTTCATACTTAAATTTTGACCTAAGCAGCCTGATCTTCAACTAGTTTTTTACTTACTAGAGCCGCTTGCGCTAACTTTTCCATCAAGCGAACAACCTGGCAACTATAACCATATTCATTATCGTACCAAACATATAGAGTCGCTTGATTACCACGTACTTTTGTTGACAATGAATCCAGAATACCAGCTTGCTGCGAACCAATAAAATCAGAGCTTACAGCATCTCGCTGATCGCTGTAACCAATTTGACCTGTTAACTCAGCGCTGTCTGATGCTGCTTTAAGCAATGAATTAATTTCTTCAACCGACGTTTCCGCATTAAGATTTAGACTTAGTACTGCAATGGAAACGTTAATCACTGGAACACGTATCGCGCTGCCACTTAGCTTACCTTCTAGAGAAGGAATCGCTTTAGAAACCGCTTTTGCAGCTCCTGTCTCAGTCATTACCATGTTCATGCCTGCAGCACGACCACGGCGATCACCTTTATGGATATTATCGATTAAGTTTTGGTCATTAGTATAAGCATGAATCGTTTCAACATGACCAGAAACAACACCAAATTTATTTTCTAATACAGACAATATTGGTGTAATTGCATTCGTCGTACATGAGGCAGCAGAAATAATAAGATCATCACTGTTGATATCTTTATCATTCACACCAAACACAATATTTTTCATCTCTTTACCTGGTGCCGTCAAAACAACACGACTAATACCAGGGCGGTTTAAATGCACACTCAAACCATCACGATCACGCCAACGACCTGTATTATCAACTAATAAAGCGTTATCAATACCATGTGATTTGTAGTCAACTGTTTCAGGATCTGATGAATAAATGATTTTTACAGTAGAACCATTAATGATCAGTGCTTGGTTTGCTTCATCAACCTTGACTAGACCTTCATACGTACCATGAACAGTATCGTATTTTAGCAAGCTAGCTCGCTTCGCTAAATCGCTGTCGCAAGCTTTACGAACAACGATTGCCGCAAGCTTCATGCCTGGTGTTGTATTACCAAGCATACACATACGACGTGCTAATAAACGACCAATACGTCCAAAGCCGTATAACACAACAGGCGTTTCTGAACCTGTAGTAGATTGCGCTTCTAAGATAGAGGCTATATCTGCTTTAGCGAGCACATCTTCTAACTCAATAATCGTTTGACTTGCATCGCTATTAAGCACTTCTTCAAGCACTTGATACACTTGCACAAGGTCCAACTCAGAATGTTGATCAAAAAGCGCAACCAAACCAGTAACAGAATCTGCCATTAAGGTTTTTCCCGCTAACTGAATCTTAATCGCTTTGTCACGACTCAATTTTCCTAGTAAAGGAATCATTGATTCGACTTGTGAAAGTGTTTGTAACCAAGTGTTTGTCATTCTTTGCCCCCGAAAAAAGACGCTATGCCATCAATATGGGGCAAGTTTAAAGGCAGTTTGAACGGAAGACAAATTGAAAAAAGACAACGAAAAGTCTTTAAAATCGGGGATTTAGCGGTATTTTTTATGTAAATAACGAGATTCCATCAGAAGGATAGAAAGTTTACTACATAACGTTAAAATACTAACGGTAAAATCTAAAAATGATAGAGTATTCCGTAATTTGATAACCAAAAATGAGACAAAATTTCATAAATTATTTTACAAATTACGCTTTCGCTCTGCGATCCACCCTAATATACAAAAACATCCTACAACAAATGCAGGGCGATACAGAAAATCTACTTGAGATATAAGCCAATAGACCAGTGGTTGGCTCCATAATGTGAGTAAACCATACCCAAAAGTACACATCAGAATAAAAGCGATAACACGTGCGACAAATACCCAGGAGGATATCGTTTTTTTCAGTAAACCGTTTACTTTATCTCCGTAAATAACTAAACAGGTCGCAACAATTGCAAGAGAGATCTCATGCAAATGAGCTTGCATGAGATGAGCTATATGAGAGTTCCAATCTACAAGAATCATTCGTTACTATTTCAATACCTTAAAACGCTTATTTATTTTAAATAAATTGCCTATTTACTACTTTCAAACAAAGCTTCTACATCAATACGTCCTGATTCTGGTGCTTTTTTGGGTTGCTGATCTGCATAAATGACCAACACATTAAACGTCGTGTTATGCAGTTCTATATAGGTACCATCATGAAAAACCCATTTAGCACGACCAAAACCATTACGTACAAAACCCATATTTGGCGTTCCATATTTTTTAACGAGTAATTTACCCAAAGATTGGCGATTACTCTTACTCTCAACCACGCCCGACAAAGTCGCTTTTATAAGATATAAATCATTATTAAACTGAACTTTTAATTCTTTAACACCTAAAATACCTTCAGCCCCAAGACTATAGGTGGCCACTTCTTTTTTATACGATGGATAAGGCTGAAGTCCCATTTTAGACAAGCGAGTCTCAAAATCTGCTTTATTCAAATCGTTAATAGCTAAACCAAATAACTCTGCTCCTTGATCAGGGATTGGGGTTATCTGCCGATCTGTCGATTCATCGGCAGCCAAAACACCTGACGATAAAATACACAACATAGCCATAGACAGAAAAATAGAAATGAAACGCTGAAACATCTTTATATTCCCTTAAAAATATACCCAGTAAAAAACTTATCAGATAAATTATACGATTTGCCATTTAATCTTCACTTTTTCAGACTGAAATATAGGTCATCCAAAGCATGACTGTCCTTTGATCGATTTATTAACATTCAAGCTAACATCCTGTTAACTGTGTTCCTTTTAATCAAACATCTTCTGATTATAAAATGTTCTTCACTCTCATGTACCGTTAAAAAAAGAAGCTATTACAGATTTACACAGTATTAAATTAAAATCGTAACAATAGAACCTAGATAGCATAAAACTCATGGCAGACAGGATTTATAGATATCTGCTAATATCCTGCACTATTAAGCTTTCTTTTGAGAAACACATTGATTTACTGAGGTAATACATGGCACTTGTTATTGGTATCACAGGCGTATCGGGCAGCGGAAAAAGTCGACTTTGCTCACTTTTAGCCGAAGGCCAAGGCAATAAAATTACCATACTATGCCAAGACAGTTTTTATAATGGGTGTGGCAGTATAGATCCTGATGTGTATAACTTTGATGATCTCAGCTCATTAGATATAGAAAGCCTAACACTCGCTATTCATAACTGTAAAAACCGCCAACAGCCGAATGAAATACCGGAATATGATCATTCACTACATAAGCGTATCGGCTATCGTAATCTGGAACCGACTCATATTGTCCTTGTAGAGGGCCATATGATGTTTCAAGATCCAGGTATTCGTGATGCGGTTGACTACCTATTTTATGTGGATACCGATATGGATATCGCGATTGTCCGTCGTCTTAAACGAGATATTGCTGAGCGCGGTCGCAATGTTAATGAAGTCACCAGTCGTTATATGCGTCACGTACGTCAAGCGTCATTGAAAACTATTGGCATTCGCGACAAAGCGGACTTTATTATTCCAAATAATAGAAGCTTTACTAATGCAGCAAATTTACTTCGCAACCACATAGACTTCTTACTAAAAGAAAAAGACGCCTAATAGGCGCCTTTTCATCAGGTTTCGACGGTTTAAAATATTACTTTTTTATATCATCAAAGAAACGCTTTACGCCATCAAACCAACTTTTTTGTTTCGGAGAGTGAGCACTTTCCTCACCCATACTTTCTGCGAGTTCCGTAAACAGCTCTTTTTGACGAGCGGTCAAATTCACTGGCGTTTCCACTGCTACTTTACAGATTAAATCACCTTGTGGACCACCACGTACTGGCTTCACGCCTTTATTGCGTAAACGTAATAGTTTACCTGTCTGACATTCTGCTGTTACCTTCAATCGCACACGGCCATCTAACGTAGGAACATCGATTTCGCCGCCTAATGCTGCCGTTGTAAAGCTAATAGGTACTTCACAATACAAGTTCGCTCCATCACGCTCAAAAATACTATGTGGCTTAACAGAAACCTGAACAAACAGATCGCCTGCGGGACCACCTTGAGCACCAGCTTCACCTTCACCAGACAAACGAATACGATCACCCGTATCAACACCTGCTGGAATTTTAACGTTCAATGTTTTGTATTCTTGAGTACGACCTTGTCCATGACAATCTGGGCAAGGATCACTAATCACTTGGCCTGAACCATGACAATCTGGGCAAGCTTGTTGAACCGAAAAGAAGCCTTGCGACATACGAACTTGACCCGCACCACCACAAGTACCACAAGTTTTCGGTTTAGAACCTTTTTTCGCTCCAGAACCCTCACAAGGTTTACAGTTAACCAGTGTTGGAATACGAATTTTTTCGTCACAACCCCAAACTGCTTGCTCAAGATCTAACTCTAGCGTGTAGCGTAAATCTGATCCACGACGGGTACGACTTTGACCGCCACCACCTCCGCCACCAAATATATCACCAAATACATCACCAAAAATATCACTGAAACCACCTGCGCCTGCGCCACCTCCGTAACCGCCTCCCTGGCCATTCACACCTTCATGACCAAATCGGTCATACGCTTCGCGCTTTTCTTCAGAAGATAGAATCTCGTAGGCTTCAGCCACTTCTTTAAACTTATCTAACGCTTCTTCATTATCTGGGTTTTTATCTGGGTGATACTTATTCGCTAAGGAGCGATAAGCTTTTTTAATATCTTTCTTATCCGCGCCTTTGGCCACCCCAAGAACGTCGTAATAGTCTCTTTTGCTCATCGCTGGCATTCCTGAATTGATAAAGTCTGAATTGAAAATTCTTAATTAAAAAACTGAACTATAAAAACCTTTGTACACTTCACCCTATTTACTGGATTACAAATAGCAAAACACGGTCCTAAAACCGTGTTCGCTACATCAACCCATTAAAGCAGGGTAATTAAAACAAGCGTTACGGCTTATTTTTTATCTTCTTTTACTTCTTCAAACTCAGCATCTACTGCATCGTCTTGTGGCTTACCAGTCGCTTCTTCAGCACCTGATTGAGCTTCAGCACCTTCAGCTTCTGCATACATCTTCTGAGCCAAAGAACCTGATGCTTGAGTCAACGCATTCGTTTTCTCTTCGATCTTCTCTTTGTCGTTAGATGTTAGCGCTTCTTCAAGTTCAGTGATTGCTGTTTCAATCGCTGTTTTCTCTTCTTCTGTCGCTTTATCACCAGCATCAGCTAGCGTTTTACGAGTCGCATGGATCATACCATCTGCAGTGTTACGCACTTGCACAAGCTCTTCGAACTTACGATCTTCTTCTGCGTTTGCTTCAGCATCCTGAACCATTTTTTCAACTTCTTCGTCTGTAAGACCAGAAGATGATTTGATCACGATAGACTGCTCTTTACCGGTTGCTTTATCTTTAGCAGATACACTCAAGATACCGTTAGCATCAAGATCGAAACTTACTTCGATTTGTGGCACACCACGTGGAGCAGGTGGAATCTCAGCCAAATCAAAACGACCTAGAGATTTGTTTTGAGATGCTTGCTTACGCTCACCCTGCAATGCATGGATAGTTACTGCATTTTGATTATCTTCAGCGGTAGAGAAAGTTTGTGATTTCTTAGTCGGAATCGTTGTATTTTTCTCGATCAACGCTGTCATTACGCCACCCATAGTCTCAATACCTAGAGACAGTGGAGTAACGTCTAGCAAAAGAACGTCTTTTACATCACCAGAAAGTACCGCACCTTGGATAGAAGCACCAATTGCAACCGCTTCATCAGGGTTTACGTCTTTACGTGGCTCTTTACCGAAGAACTCAGTTACTTTCGCTTGCACAAGAGGCATACGAGTTTGACCACCAACCAAGATAACTTCGTCGATGTCAGAGGCAGATAGATCCGCATCTTTCAATGCTTGACGGCAAGGCTCAAGAGAGTTGATTACAAGCTCTTCAACCAAAGATTCCAACTTAGAACGAGTCAATTTAACATTCAAGTGTTTAGGACCTGTCGCATCAGCAGTGATGTAAGGTAAGTTAACTTCTGTTTGAGAAGCAGAAGACAATTCAACTTTGGCTTTTTCACCGGCTTCTTTCAAACGTTGTAGCGCTAGTGGATCGTTGTGTAGATCGATACCGGACTGTTTCTTGAACTCAGCTGCTAGGAATTCGATAACACGCATATCGAAATCTTCACCACCTAAGAAAGTATCACCATTAGTAGACAATACTTCGAATTGTTTCTCACCATCTACGTCAGCGATTTCGATGATAGAAATATCGAATGTACCACCACCAAGGTCATATACAGCAATAGTAGAATCGCCAGTACTTTTATCTAGACCGTAAGCCAATGCAGCAGCAGTTGGTTCGTTAATAATACGTTTAACTTCTAGACCAGCAATTTTACCTGCGTCTTTAGTCGCTTGGCGTTGAGAATCGTTAAAGTAAGCTGGAACAGTAATAACTGCTTCTGTTACTTTTTCGCCTAGGAAATCTTCTGCTGTTTTCTTCATTTTCTTAAGAACTTCAGCAGATATTTGTGGCGGTGCTTTCTTCTCGCCTTTGATTTCTACCCAAGCATCGCCGTTATCAGCAGCAACTATTTTGAAAGGCACCATTGAAATATCTTTTTGTACGACCGTGTCTTTAAATTTACGGCCGATTAAACGCTTAACTGCAAACAATGTATTTGTTGGGTTAGTCACTGCTTGACGTTTAGCAGATTGACCAACTAGAACTTCACCATCTTCAGCAAAAGCGACGATGGACGGCGTAGTACGATCGCCTTCAGCATTTTCAATTACGCGAGCTTTCTCGCCATCTAGTACAGCAACACAAGAGTTCGTTGTACCTAAGTCAATACCAATGATTCTACCCATGGTTTGTATCTCCTATAAATTCGTTTATGACGATGATAATTCTGTATTTGGGTACGCTTTTTAGCTTTTCAAGCGCCTAGTGTCAAAAAAATGACAGTTAATTTAAGCTGCGCTTGAAACAACTACCATTGCTGGACGCAATAAACGTCCATTCAGCGTATAACCCTTCTGTACAACATCCATAACAGTGTTTGGCTCTAACTCAGGATTCGGCACCATAGTAATTGCTTGATGCAACTCTGGGTTGAACGGTTCGCCATGCGGATCAACCGCGTTGACTTCAAAACGAGCCAATGTTTCTAATAAGTCTTTTAGTGTCAACACAACACCTTCACGAACCGGGTCAGATTCGCCAGTATCAGGAGCTGACGTTAATGCTCGCTCTAAATTATCCGCGACATTAACAATCGACTTCGCAAATTTCTCTAAGCCAAATTTATGTGCTTTTTCAACATCCAACTCTGCACGTCGACGTACATTTTGTGAATCTGCTTGAGCACGTAGTGCCGCTTCTTTATATTGCGCAGCCTCTTCTAATGCTTTTGCCAACTCATCATTTTCAGGCGTTTCTGTAAGCAGCTCTGCTTCAGGCTCTAAAAGCCCTTCTGTTGCTTGATTTTCTGCTTCGCTATTCAAATCTTGTTCCGCTTCAAAATTATTTTTTTGCTGATTGGTCATTTTTCACTCCAAATAACAGAAAGTATTCTCTAACTATGTTGGCTATATGGGGCCAGCTTTTCCCCTTTCAACAGTAAAGCCGCATAAATTTAAGGGGAATTAAATATCTCTTACCTACTTGTCAAAAAACAACCAAATACTGTATAAATAACCATATAAATTTTTTCCCTCATGTGGAGCGTATTATGCTAAATAGCATCGCTATATCCAATTTTGCCATTGTTGATACATTAGATTTGGAATTTAAAACAGGCATGACGGTCATTTCAGGTGAAACAGGGGCGGGTAAATCCATTATGGTTGACGCGCTCTCACTGTGTTTAGGTGGCAGAACAGACGCTGCAGTGGTTCGTCATGGAGAGAAAAAGGCAGACATCAGCGCCACTTTCGACATCACACAATACCCCCACGTATTCGACTGGCTCGAAGAAAGGGATTTAGAGCAAGATCAATACTGTATTTTACGACGGGTTATCAGTAAGGAAGGTCGCTCTAAAGCCTATATCAACGGGCGCCACTGTACGTTGGGAGACTTAAAAGAGGTTGGTAGCCACCTTGTTGATATTCACGGTCAGCATGAGCACCAATCATTATTGAAAAAAAGCGCTCAGCGCACTCAAGTTGATGAATTTGGTCAGTTAACTGAGCTATCTAAAAAAGTCAGCAAACAATACGGCCAATGGCGCCAACTAAAAGATGAATTGGCTATACAGCAAAACCGCTCATCAGAACAAGAAGCTAAAATTCAACTGCTGTCTTACCAATCGCAAGAATTAGAGCAATTAGACCTAAAAGAAAATGAGATTGAGTCATTAGAAAACGAACAAGCTTTTCTATCTAATATCGCCGATTCACAGTATAAGGCCTACCAAGCTAGCGGCGTGCTGAGCGACAGCGATGAAGGGACTGTGTGCTCTTTACTCAATCAAGCTATTCAAAGCGCCAGCCAGATAAACCCAGCTACCAAGGAGCTTGAAAACGCGCTAGAAATGATGAATGCAGCCTTAATTCAAGCTCAAGAAGCAGCCGACAGCCTACATCATTATCAAGACACTCTAGAACAAGACCCTGAGCGACTCAGTGAAATAGAACAACGACTCACTCATATCTATGACACAGCTCGTAAACATAAAGTCTTACCAGAGACTCTAATACTATTAAGGGAGTCAGTCGACTCTGAACTTTCTGCACTACAAGGCAGTGAAGAAAGCATTGATCAACTAAAAGAGAATGAAGAGCGGACTTACGAAACGCTAACCGCCCTTGCCACAACCTTGACCGAACAGCGCATGGCAGCGAAAGACACTCTTGCTAAACAAGTAGAAGAACAGATTCATGGCCTAGGTATGCCTCACGCTCGTTTCTTTATTGATTGCCAACCGCTCAATCAAGTCTCTGCAAATGGTTTTGAAGAAATAGAATATATGATTGCCTCTAACCCAGGCCAACCTGCTCAACCTCTGCGAAAAGTGGCTTCAGGTGGTGAACTGTCTCGCATCAGTTTGGGGATTCAAGTCGTAACGGCACATACATCTATTATTCCAACCTTAGTATTTGATGAAGTAGATGTGGGTATCAGTGGTGGTATCGCTGAAGTAGTCGGTCGAATGTTGCGCTCTGTTGGCAAACGTGGACAAGTATTCTGTGTTACTCATTTAGCTCAAGTAGCCGCTCAGGGCGATCAGCATTTACGTGTTAGTAAGCAAGTAGAAAACGAGGCAACATCTTCACAAGTTGCTCAACTAAGAAATCAAGAGCGTACACAAGAAATAGCGCGATTACTTGGTGGCCTAGAACTGACAGAACAAACACTCGCACACGCTAGAGAAATGCTAGGGAATGTCCAACTCCAATAAATAAAAAAGCGGATAACCCTGTCACTTTAGGATTATCCGCTTAAGAATATTACTGATGATTTTATTTCTTTTTCGGACGCACATACATGATTAGACTGTGGTCTTCAATTTCAAAACCATGTTCTTCTGCAATTTCGTGTTGACGTTTTTCGATCACAGGATCAACAAACTCAATTACTTTACCTGTCTCCAAACAAATCATATGGTCGTGATGCTCACCTTTTGACAGTTCGAATACAGCAGTTCCTGCTTCAAAGTGATGACGCATCACCAAATTAGCCGATTCAAATTGAGTTAACACTCGATAAACTGTGGCCAAACCAACATCTTCACCTTGATCTAATAAGGTGCGATATACATCATCTGCACTTAAATGATGGTCACCAGCACTCTCTAGAATTTGTAAAATTTTTACTCGTGGTAAAGTAACCTTGAGTCCTGCTTTTTTTAGTTCTTGATTTTCGCTAGTCATGAGTCATTCTCTATTCGATCTTGTTGATAATTACTTTATCATTAGCATACCTGAGTTAGGATAATACAAATGAAAAAATTAATATTAGTAATATGCACTCTATTATCTATAAGCGCATGCAGTGTTTTTCCACCTCCGTATAAAACGCCGGTCACACAAGGCAATATTATAACGAAGGAGCAGCTGTCCCAGCTAAAAGTCGGTATGACTCAATCACAAGTCATGTACCTTTTCGGCACCCCTATGGTTAGAGATTCCTTTAAACCTAATGAGTGGCATTATTTGTATACAACTAAATATTCAAATCTTGATACACCTAAAAGTGCAATTAGTAACCTAATATTAACATTCGAAGGAAACAATTTAGCAGAAATCAAAAATGACTAACCCTTAGTTATTTTTTCGCTGCACGGTTGGCTCTAGCTTGTTTAGGGTCAACTTTAAGTTCGCGATAAATCTCTATTCGCTCACCTTCTTTTATTACATGTTCATTTGCATTTCTCACCGCTTTACCGAAGATACCTACTTTTAAACTGTCTAGATCCAACTCAGGAAAGAAAGTATCTATCTTAGAAAGCTGCACAGCAGTTTTTACAGTACAGCCTTCCTCCACATCTAAAGCGATAATTTTTTGCTTTTCTGGCAACGCATACGCTACCTCTATCCGTATTTTATTCACCGTAAACTACCTTTGCTCGCTTACTAAACGCATCTACCATAGTATTCGCGATTTGACTAAATACACCACCAAAAGCAAACTTCAGCATACCACTTAGTTCAAAATCAATACTAAGCGCTATTTTACAACGGTTTGGGGACAGTTCTGTGAACGTCCATATACCATGTAGCTTTTTAAATGGTCCTTTTAATAATGTCATTTCAACTCTATTAGGCTCTTCCAAGAAATTTTTGGTCGTAAAAGTCTGTCGTACAGGACCTTTACCCACCTCTAAAGAAGCCACTATCTCATTTGACGTATGAGAAATTAAAGAAGAATTCAAACAGCCAGGCAAAAACTCTGGATAACCGTTTATATCATTAACCAAGGCATACATTTGCTCACAGCTAAACTCCACATGAGCAAATCGCTCTATTTTACTCAAATCAACCCCCCATCCAACCTGTAATAGTAATCACAACCAGAACAGGAATACTTATGTATTTCAATGTGTTATACCACAATTTAAAACAGCCGGCTTGGCGAGCAATCATCTCTTTTTGTAGCATCGTACGAGGTATAAACCATGCAACCAATAAAGATAGCAAAATAGCACCAAGTGGCAACAGAATCAGAGACGTCAACTTATCAAGTAGCTCAAAGAAATTTAAACCAAATAACATTTTGTTATCCCAATGATTAAAAGATAACAATACTGCAATACCAACAAACCACACTGCTCCGCCTAATACTAAAGAGGCCTTAAAACGAGCAATGTAAAATTTTTCATGTAACCAGGCTACAAATAGCTCTAGCATAGAAATAGCAGAAGTGAGACCTGCAATCACTAATAGTAGAAAAAATAGCCCTCCTATTAATGGACCTGCTGGTAGGCTTCCAAAAATAATAGGTAAAGAAATAAATGCAAGACTCGGCCCCGAGTCCAAATCAATATGAAACGCAAATGCCAATGGAAAAATAATTAAGCACGCCAATATGGAAACAATCAAATCAATAGCTACGACTACCGAGCAAGCTCGTGCAATAGACATTCGCTTGCTCATATAAGCACCGTAAGCAAACATTGCCCCCATACCAATACTTAGACTAAATAATGCATGTCCAATGGCAGATAATACAACGTTAAAGGTAATATCTTCCCACGACCAACGGAATAAAAAATGAATAGCGTCTAATGCATCTCCCGTTTCTAAAGAAAAGACGGACAGCAGCAACATCACGACAACCAACACCGGCAACAAAATGCGTACTAATGCTGCCAGACCTCGAGTCACTGATTGACCAACCGTCAAAACCACTAACATCATAAAGACAGAATGCCATAACAACATCTCTCCTGGTGACGCTTGTAAATGATTAAACATTGTTGTCGCATTTGATTGTGAAATATTCACTAACTTTCCCGATACAGCACGCTCAAAATACGCTATAGACCAACCCGCAATTACACTGTAAAAAGTCAGTATCAAAAAACCTGCAATACCAGCAATCCAAGGGACCAGTACCCAAAACGAGCGAATAACTCGACGTTCACTTAAATCATGAATAGTATCAATCGGATTAGAACGGACTGCACGCCCTAATGCGACTTCTGCCATTAATATAGGCAGACCAACTAATAGTAAGCAAAGACAATAAATAACTAAAAAAGCCCCTCCTCCATTTTCTCCAATCAGATACGGAAACTTCCAAATATTACCCAAGCCAACAGCAGACCCGCTCGCGGCAAAAATAAATATCCACGGACTAGACCATATACCTTGTAAACATCGACTTTCGGGCATAAATTTACGCTCTCACTACTCGGTAGTGTTTAGAAAATTAAGTAAGAGACAGTTACTTTATAACCGTAATTTATCTCTCAGCATGACAATTCATTTATAGAAATGAATTTTCTTACATTCAGACGCATACCTCAAGAAAAGCGTAGGTTTTTGCCTCTATCAACCGTATAATTTCCGACTATGAGTAAAGTAAAGAAAAAATCCAGTAGCACGGGCACAATAGCGCTTAATAAACGTGCAAAATATGACTACTTTGTTGACCAGAAGTTCGAGGCCGGTGTTGTCTTGTCTGGTTGGGAAGTAAAAAGTTTACGTGAAGGTAAAGCTCAATTAGTAGATTCCTTCGTCATTATTCACCAAAACGAAGCATGGCTTGTTGGTGCGCGAATCACTCCTCTACTAAGTGCTTCAACGCATGTAGTTTGTGAACCAATGCGTCAACGTAAGTTACTCCTTAATCGCAAAGAGCTCGATAAAATAATCCAAGTTACTGAGCAAAAAGGTAAAACCTGTGCGGCCATGGCACTTTACTGGAAGGGCAACAAAATAAAATGTGAAGTTGCTCTTGTTACCGGTAAAAAGGATCATGACAAACGAGATACAGAACGAGATAGAGATTGGTCACGAGACAAAGAACGATTAATGAAGCATGCATAGCCTGTTTCACCCTTCCTTATCATAGGGAGAATAGTCTCAAATTTAAATAGCTCAGCAATAACACGTTATCTCTAGCGTAAATATTTAGTTTCCGTTAGAATTACGTTACTTTTTGGGGACGACATGGTTTCGACGTCGGTTACAAACCCAAAGGTGCATGTCGAGAGTGATGCGTGATCTCGTTAATCCCCCGCATCAATTTTATAGTCGCAAACGACGAAAACTACGCTTTAGCAGCCTAAACCGCTGCTAGTGTGCTGCACTCAGG
Source organism: Marinomonas sp. (assembly GCA_052107635.1). Taxonomy (GTDB): domain Bacteria; phylum Pseudomonadota; class Gammaproteobacteria; order Pseudomonadales; family Marinomonadaceae; genus Marinomonas. Next base: position 102,827 of record JBQEFB010000007.1, read on the forward strand.
TTGCTTGTAGCCAGAGATTCTGCAGTATCATAAATTACGAGATGCTAACTGATGCCCCGCCTAGGGATAAGGTTCTAAGATTAAGTAGGCTCGCCATTAACACCCTGTCCTTCGGGCGGTTCGTGGTCAAATAATAGAAGTGACTATGCATGTAGAGCCGATGGCAGAGGACTGACGGACGGGGGTTCGATCCCCCCCGTCTCCACCACTTAAAGGCTTGATTTTAAAGATGTTTGCATTTTTTAAAATGAGGTCGGTGCACATATGAGGCACCAAATAAAAAAGCCACCTTCGGGTGGCTTTTTTTATGCCTGTGATAAAGGGTTTAATCTGACTGCCTCTTCTAGGTAGTCGGGGGATAAATGCGCATATCTCATGGTCATTTTAATATCGCTGTGACCTAATATTTTTTTGCAATGCTAATATGTTGCCGCCGTTCATCATGAAGTGGCTGGCGAAGGCATGACGCAAAACGTGTGCGGCTTGGCCTTTAGGTAATTCTATCGTGGTACATTTAAGCGCCCTTCTAAAGCTGCTTATTGAGTTGGTAAAAACAGCATTTGATTTTGTTAATTTAGCGTGTTCGTGTATTTCGTCGTATAGTTCTTGAGTAATTGGTACGCTTCTATTTTTACCACTTGTGGTGTCTGTAAAACTAACTTGATTATTTCGCACACGCTGTACGGTTAACCCTTCCGCTTCGCTCCACCTTACACCCGTTGATAATGATATTTTCGTAATTAGGTAAACATGAGGGTTATCACCTTTTTGGGTTTCGTCTAATAACTCTTTTATCTGATCGCGTGTTAAATATGCAAGTTCATTTTCTGGGACCTTTACATTATCAACAGTGGTCAACGGATTAAGACCTAATAATTTCGCCGTTATCTCACACTCTTCCTATCAGGATTAAATTTTTTCTTGTATCTATTCTTGGCTTTTTATTTCAAATTTTTCATAATTGGGTATACGCTTCTAAGAAACGTCTTAATGAATGAAATAAACCCTTACCTTTAAGATGACAGCCAGACTAGCAGTAATACTTTAACGGCTCCTCCACTATTAATAAGGCAAAAAAATACAATCATTAGGAATAATAATATTATGTTTATATAATCAGATGCACTTAACTACAGAACGCTACACTCCGTACTTATTTCTGAAGATATTTCATATTAGTTTGAATAATAGAATGTAAAGTGACACTCACCCCTATTACCTTTTTATTTTTAGTTTCAGTGCTATTATTTAAAACATAGAAACAAGGCAGACAAAAACGTCTTCCCGTTCAATGATATTTAAGGTGATAAATTATGAATACTTTTACTAAAAGCGCATTAACTTTTCTAGCCGCAGCGTCTATCACATCTGTTGCTTTTGCAGCACCTGGCGATGCAAGTTTTGGACAATCTACACGAGGTACAGCAACTTCTCTAGAGTCTCAAGCACACAGCGTTAGTGTTGATATCGATACCAATGCAGCATTTGTTCCTAGCATTAACGCATCCGCTAACAATAGCCATCGTGCTGAGTTCTTACAAAACCAATTGAACTAGTCGCTCTCGGTTTAGGGTTTATCACCAAAAGATAAAAATTAAGAGGCCAGTGTGAAGTCACACTGGCTTTTTTATGCGTTTCAACAACTCACTCGAATGTCATAATCAATACTCTCAACCAAACTTTTTTCACGCCTTCCACACTCAAGGATCCTTGCTCTCTCTTTCGCTTTTCTTATCTATAAAAAAACCCTATTAACACCATAAAGAATAGTAACCATTAAAGACTGTACAAATGTTTTTTTAAATATATCGATTAACTACAGAACGCTACACTCCGTACTTATTTCTGAAGATATTTCATATTAGTTTGAATAATAGAATGTAAAGTGACACTCACCCCTATTACCTTTTTATTTTTAGTTTCAGTGCTATTATTTAAAACATAGAAACAAGGCAGACAAAAACGTCTTCCCGTTCAATGATATTTAAGGTGATAAATTATGAATACTTTTACTAAAAGCGCATTAACTTTTCTAGCCGCAGCGTCTATCACATCTGTTGCTTTTGCAGCACCTGGCGATGCAAGTTTTGGACAATCTACACGAGGTACAGCAACTTCTCTAGAGTCTCAAGCACACAGCGTTAGTGTTGATATCGATACCAATGCAGCATTTGTTCCTAGCATTAACGCATCCGCTAACAATAGCCATCGTGCTGAGTTCTTACAAAACCAATTGAACTAGTCGCTCTCGGTTTAGGGTTTATCACCAAAAGATAAAAATTAAGAGGCCAGTGTGAAGTCACACTGGCTTTTTTATACACTCTAAATACCATAACTATAAAAACCAAAAACAGCATTCCTTTCAACAAAACCTATAATTTTTATAGAATAACCTTTTGTTACTCTTTATCTTTACTTTTTTATAGACCTCATAAAAACCATTTACTAGCTTATTACAATGCATATTAGTCGGCCTATTGATTACGCTCTCACTATAACGGTAAAGTGAGTAGGCTTAAGCCTTAGTTAAGGAAAAGCTAAATCATTAATACTGGAAGTTCAATCAGACCTAAACCTACTTCATACAACTATGGTGTATACAATGGTATTATTAAGGTTGATAGTAGGGCGTGGAGCGCAAAGATCATGAAAAACCTATTTATAATAATACTGTTCGCCACCCTACTTTCTGGATGTGCATCTAATGTAAAATTATCCGGACGGTTTTTAAGTAATGTTGATGAAGACATAAATATCGACAAATCATCTTCTATTCTTTTGGTATCAGACAGCAGCGGCGATAAGCTGACTAACAAACGCTATGTCTCAGACATCATTACTGCTTTTAAAGCTCGTGGCTTTACAAGTATATCTACTCACGAAATAACGCCAGATTATACTCTCGTTTTTAACTTTACTTATTCTAAAGAGACTGAGTTGAAGTCAATACCTATTTTTAAACGCGAAAGAAGCAGAGCCTATAGAGTTTGCCACCGGAACAAAGATGGTAAAACCCGAACGTGTAGAATTCAGCGACATTTTTCAGCTCCCATGATAGCGGGTTACCAATCCATAACAACACCAATTAATCTATATACCTTTGAATTCACGTTAGAAAACAAGCAAGACAATACTGTATTGCATTCTATTAGTACCGCAATGCATGAAAGCTGTTCACAATGGAAGGTCTATGATTTTTTAGTCTCTGATGCCATCTCTAAAACGAGCTTTAGTCAACCAATAGATACTGAGTACTCCGTTACTATGCCAAAAGACTACAACTGCCAATAGCATGCTATTGAATTAAAGACGCTTCTTAATAGTAAAAGAATGCGTCTTAGCAATCTTATACTCCCCTAACCTTATTCATCTATATTCAGATGCTATTACAAATAGCAACGTTAAAAATCCGCAATAATGCCATAACCAATGCTCTAGCCACCATATTTTATAGATAAAAAACTAAAATCATAAAGCTATAGAACCAATATATAAATTTAGACGTACATAGAACAGAGCTATTAATTGAATTTTTCAGTCAATAAATGGTCTCATCTCAGCCTATGCATATTATTTAAGGACTAATTACTCTAAAAGAGGCTACACACTAATTTTTTAGAGCACTTACATCAATGTAAAAACAGTAGTACTCCTCTCCTGTTTAGGCATAAAAATAATTTACTACTTAGCAAAATAATCTATCTTACCGTCACCTCAAATTCGATTTCATATGTAGATAAATAACACTAACAATGAAGTAGCTAGGATACATAGAACCGAGCTATTTAGTTGATATAGATGCTTATTTCAATTTTATTTAAACGTTTTCTGAAGATTGGGTAATCTATAAGCTATCTGTTAAGGTAAAGCTTCGTTATAGTGTAAGAATGTCATTTAAAGGAACTCTAAATCGCTATGTCACATACTAATGCGACCTTAACAATCAACTATATAATTAAAGGGGCTAAGCTTTGACTTCTTTGATCTGGCTACCATTTCTACCGTTACTTGGTGCATTTGTCCCTTTATTCACAGCACGCTATAGCCGAACAGCCTGCGCTTTTATGACTGCAGTATTACCTGCTGTTACACTGTTTCTCGTTCTATCTCATGCTAGCGATATATTTCATGGTGAACACTTCTTCGCGGCAGTGCCTTGGGTACCAGCAATAGGCTTAGAACTCGCTTTTCGTTTAGACGGTTTATCATTGCTGTTTTCTATTTTAATACTAGGCATCGGTTTACTGGTTATTTTATATGCTCGGTATTATCTATCAGCACAAGACTCGATCGGAAAGTTCTATTCTTATCTAATCCTCTTTATGTTCTCCATGTTAGGTGTAGTCCTGTCTGACAATTTGATTCAGCTATGGTTTTTTTGGGAATTAACCAGTGTGAGCTCTTTTTTATTAATTAGCTTCTGGGGGCATAAAGTAGAGGCTCGTAAAGGCGCTCGTATGGCACTAACGGTAACAGGTGCTGGCGGTTTAGCGTTATTAGCAGGACTTCTGTTATTAGGAAATACTGTTGGAAGCTATAGCTTACAAACGGTACTTAATAGTGGCGACCTCATTAAAGCCAGTGCAAGCTACCCAGTTATTACCGTATTAATTTTGCTAGGAGCATTTACAAAGTCCGCGCAATTCCCCTTCCATTTTTGGTTACCTAATGCAATGGCTGCGCCTACACCAGTAAGTGCTTACTTACATTCTGCCACCATGGTAAAAGCAGGTATTTTCCTGATGGCTCGCTTTTATCCGTCCTTGGCAGGAACGGATTTATGGTTCTTACTGGTCAGCTTAACTGGATTAGCGACATTCTTAACTGGTGCTTATGTCGCACTATTTCAACATGACTTAAAAGGTCTACTCGCCAATTCAACCATTAGTCATTTGGGCCTCATAACGCTTTTGCTAGGGATGGGGACGAATTTAGCCGCTGTCGCTGCTATTTTTCATATCATCAACCACGCTATTTTTAAGGCCTCTCTTTTTATGGCCGCTGGAATTATTGACCATGAGTCCGGATCTCGCGATATGAGACAATTAAATGGACTCTGGAAATACATGCCATTCACCGCGACTTTAGCAATGGTTGCGGCTTCATCAATGGCAGGTGTACCTTTACTGAATGGTTTTTTATCCAAAGAGATGTTTTTTACCGAGACGTTACATCAAACATCACTTGGCTCTTTATCTTGGATGATTCCTGTTTTAGCTACCGTGGGCGGTATATTTTCTGTGGCCTATTCTATGCGCTTTATTCATGACGTATTTTTTAATGGTGAGCCAATTAACTTACCCAAAACACCTCATGAACCGCCGCGCTATATGCGAGTACCAGTCGAGATTTTAGTCGCTTTGTGTTTACTGGTAGGTGTATTTCCAACAATGGTGATTGGCAATCTACTCTATTCGGCAGCATCCGCCGTACTAAATGGCGACGTTCCTACCTACAGCTTAGCAATTTGGCATGGCTTTAATTACCCACTCCTTATGAGTGCTATTGCGATGATCGGTGGTTTAATCGTCTATACAAATCGTCAGCACTTATTTAAATTTCAAGCTCAGTTTCCGACCAGCGATTCTAAATTAGTATTTGAACGCGTCATACAAACGCTAACTCGTAACGCAGTCAAGATCATCAGGATTACTGAGAATGGTTCATTACAACGCTATATCTTTTTTACCCTATTATTATCGATGGCAATGACGGCCGTGCCGCTACTACAACTAAATACAACGGCAGGGTACCGTCCTGAAATCCCTATAGATGCACTCTCAATTACTTGCGTAGTACTTTTATGCATCGCCGCTATTGCAACGGTTATTTGGCATAGACGTCGTCTTATTGCATTGTTAATGCTTTCCGTCGTTGGTCTCATAGTGTCTCTAGCATTTGCAAAATTTTCCGCTCCAGATCTTGCATTAACGCAACTGTCAGTGGAAGTAGTGACCGTAATTTTACTTATCTTAGCCTTGTTTTTTCTACCACAAAAAACACCTAAAGGATCCTCTCCTCGCCGTGTTGTACGCGACCTAGGTATCGCCACTTTTGTAGGTGGCACGGTAGGAACGATCTGTTACGCACTCATGACTCGTCCATTGGAAAGCATCTCTACCTTTTTTATTGAAAACAGTAAAACTGGTGGCGGTGGTACTAACGTCGTTAATGTTATTTTAGTCGACTTTAGAGGATTTGATACTTTAGGAGAGATTACGGTTCTTGGTATAGCCGCACTTGGTATTTATAAACTTGTTTCTAAAATGCGTTTGTACATGCCATCAAGCGACAGTAAGGGACGACCATGGTCTGTTGATAAATACCCTCTTCTCCTTGCCGTAATTTCACAAAGCTTATTGCCACTCGCTCTTTTAGTGTCTGCCTATATATTCTTACGTGGACATAATATGCCTGGTGGTGGCTTTATCGCCGGCTTAATTACCTCTGTTGCCATTATCCAGCAGTATATTGCTCATGGAGTTGAATGGATTAAGAGCCGCCTTAAACTAGACTATCAAATCATGATTGGCTGTGGCATAAGTATTGCGACACTCAGCGGTCTAGGTAGCTGGGTATTCGAAAAGCCTTTCTTAACATCATGGTTTGATTACTTTTATCTGCCTGTTATCGGAAAATTCGAGCTAGCAAGTGCCATGGTATTCGATCTTGGTGTATTTCTAACCGTGGTGGGTGCCACTATGCTTATTTTAGCAAACCTTGGTCAGCTCACCACCAGCGAGCGCGCCACACATAAGGAGTACGAATAATTATGGAAGGTATGTACGCATTCTGTGTTGGATTACTTGCCGCCTGCGGTGTGTTTTTAACATTACGTGGTCGCAGCTTCTCAGTCGTTGTGGGACTCACACTACTTTCTTATGCTGTGAACTTATTCTTATTTGCTAGTGGTCGCTTAAAGCTAGATGCTGCCGCAGTACTAGGGCAATCAGACAGTTACGGTGATCCACTCCCTCAAGCACTTGTCTTAACAGCAATCGTTATCGGTTTTGCCATGACGGCTTTTGCTGTCATTTTGGCAATGCGCGCAAGAGCAGATTTAGGAAATGATCATGTGGACGGGCAAATCCCTAAACCCAAAAAACGCAACATCACCCCAAAAACAGGAGACGCAAAATAAATGCAACACTTAAGCATTTTGCCCATTCTAATTCCTTTGATAATTGGTGCTGCTTTACTTTTACCACCTCTGTCTAAGCATATTCAAAGACAACGAATAGCTGCACTAATTGGCCTTTTTGTTTTAATGCTCGCTTCCTTTTATTTACTGTATAAAGTTCAAATAGAAGGTGTCCATCTTTATGCTCTCGGTGAGTGGAAACCACCTTTTGGCATAGTATTAGTTGCCGATCCTGTCTCTGTATTACTGGTTGCCTTAACGTCTTTTCTTGCATTTTCTGTAATGCTATATGCAATTAGTGGACAAGATAAAGGCGGTGCTTATTTTCACCCTCTTTTTATGTTTCAAGTAATGGGGATCAATGGAGCTTTTTTAACTGGTGATATTTTTAACTTATTCGTCTTTTTTGAAGTACTACTAATTGCATCTTACGCATTATTGATTCATGGAGGAGGAAAGCAAAGAACCCAAGCAACATTGCATTACGTCATTCTAAACTTAGTTGGCTCTAGTCTATTCTTATTTGGTTTAGGCATTATCTATGGCACGCTTGGTACATTAAATATGGCTGATCTTGCTGTCAAAGTAGGCAGTTTAGAAGCAGAAAATTCCACACTCGCAAAAACAGGAGCTTTGCTTCTATTGGTCGTATTTGGGTTGAAATCCGCCATGTTACCATTGCATTTTTGGCTACCCAAAACATATGCCAGTGCAAGCGCACCAGTAGCTGCACTGTTTGCAATTATGACTAAAGTCGGCATTTATAGTATTTTTCGAGTCTATACGGTAATTTTTGGTGATAACGCAGGGGAGTTAGCAAATATTGCCGGACCATGGTTATGGCCGCTCTCACTACTCACAATCGCTATTGGAACGATTGGTATATTGGCAAGTCATGGTTTAAAAACTCTAATAGGAAACTTAGTCATACTTTCTAGTGGTAGTCTTCTCGCCTGTGCAGCTATCAACTCAGAAGCAGCGACATCTGCTGCACTTTACTACTTAGTACACAGTACCTTAGCTTCTGCAGGTCTATTTTTACTGGCTGACATGATAGCAAGACAACGTGGACAAGCAGAAGATAGATTCGTACGCTCGCGCCCATTGATGCAACCTAGACTGCTAGCCATTCTTTTCTCTATTGGCGCATTAGCTATGATAGGTATGCCTCCACTGTCTGGCTTTATCGGTAAAATTATGATCTTGCAAGCGACACAAACCTTGACTGAATCATTATGGCTATGGCCATTAGTATTACTGGGAAGCTTAGCGGCTTTAATTACTTTTTCCCGTGGTGGTACTACTGTATTTTGGCGTCACAATGGCACGGTATCAACCGAAGGGGAACCTGCAAAACCATTAGAAATAACAGCTGTCGTTCTGTTGTTTTCTGCCGCGCCTGCTATGGTGATTTTTGGTGATAGTATGACGATCTATACGCAACACGCTGCACACTATTTACATGACTTTCAAGCTTCCGCTTATGACTTACTACCAGGAATAATGCCATGAAGTTATTTCCTATGCCCTTCCACAGCTTAATGCTGTTTGTAGTTTGGTTACTCCTTAATAACTCAGTCAGTGCTGGACAAATAGTCCTTGCTACTTTTTTCGCGATCACCATTCCTTGGCTTGTAAAAGACATGCGTGATGAGCACCCGAAAATACGACGACCTTTTTTAGCCATTCGCTATATAGTCATGGTGATGAAAGATATCGTAGTTGCTAACGTTGGTGTCGCTTTTTTAGTCATAGGCCCTATGAAAAAGCTACAACCTGGTTTTGTTGCAGTGCCTATTAATATGACATCAGATCTAGGTATCACAGTATTAGCTAGCACTGTTTCATTAACACCTGGTACGGTCAGCGCTGAAATATCGCAAGATAAGACCTGGCTCTATGTTCACGCCCTTCATCTTGGTGATGAAGGGGCTTTAATTGAAGAAATTAAAACTCGCTATGAAGCCCCTATTAAGGAGATCTTCGGATGCTAATCTGTACTATCACTATTGTTGCAGTATGTATTTGTATTGCGCTGATATTAAACCTATGGCGTCTGATTAAAGGCCCAACGATCTCTGATCGAATCCTAGCGCTAGATACTATGTACATAAACACCATCGCCTTAATTCTGCTATATGGTATGTACATAGGTAGTGGGCTGTACTTTGAAGCCGCTTTACTTATTGCCATGCTTGGTTTTGTTAGTACTGCGGCTGTATGTAAGTACTTACTTCGCGGCGACATTATAGAATAGGACAAATTATGCCTTTATTTCTTGAAATTATTATTTGTATTTTGTTACTAATCGGTGGTGTATTTTTACTGGTTGGCTCTTATGGATTAACTCGTTTACCAGACATTTATACTCGTCTGCATAGCCCAACTAAAGCTTCTACCTTAGGTATTACAGGTATTCTGTTAGCATCTTTGATCTTACAAAGTTATCTACAAGGTTTTGTGTCTATTAAAGAACTACTGATTACCTTATTTCTTTTAATTACAGCACCGGTGGCAGCTAATATGATTGCTAAAACAGCCATACATCATGGTATTAAACCGTTAGATAAAACACGTGGCAAAGAATTAATCGACAAGATGCGTCATCGTGATAACCCACCAGAATAAAGTTCTAAATATAAGAACACATTAACAATAAGGTCTTCTCTCGTAAAATATAGAGAGGACCTTTATTTTTACCTTTTACCCTCTTTATTTATTGATCATGCCAGGCAGCCTTCACCTTTTATTCAATAACACAGCAATATCCAAATCTGGTATAGGTCTGTAAAAATTTAAGCTCAATACTTACGCTAACTTTGCTTTTTTTAAGCCCTATTGAATATAGTAATTCATACAGATAGCTTAAAAATTTCAGATAGTAATATTATTAAAAAATAAGTAAGAAGATAGAATAATAGATTGATAATAATTATTTGAAGCAGTGTCTGGAAGTACGAAAAGAAAAAACAATGACCATGATAAAAAGTAATCTCTTACTTTAATTTATCAAAAGCTCAACCTCAGAATAAAGGCCGAGCCATATTAACGTGCAAATTAATGACATTCAGATAAATAGTATTACTGCTATTAGCTAAAAGTTAGAATATAGCCCGCACTAGCAAGATATTCCGCTTCACGCTGTAGATTAGCTAGAGTAAGTGGTCGACTCTCTAACCATTCTGGCAAAAACTCTGCGTGTATACTTTTATCATCCGCTTCTAACGTAAACATGGGCATATCCCCTTCTTTACGATCGTTGTGCATTAAGATAGACAGTCGCAATAATATCGTCAGTCTATCTAAATCTTGCTGATCACTTTTTGTAAACTTATACTCTAAAGACTGCGTCAGCTTACGGCGATGGCGCAGGATAAGATTGGCCAATGCTTGCTGCTCTTGCTGTGAAAAGCCTGGCATATCAGACTCGCTGATAATATAAGCACCATGCTTGTGATATCTACTATGTGAGATACCCACGCCAACTTCATGAAGTAAACCAGCCCAACGTAATAGGTCTTCACTAGAAATACTATTTAACTTCCAAACACCTTTCACTTGTTCTAACGCTGACAAAGCAGTATGAGTCACCAGCTTCGCTTGCTCTGTGTCGATATAGTATTGGTTAAGCATATAGTTAACCGTACGCTCACGAATATCAGATTCTGCATAACGCCCCATGATGTCATACAAAACACCTTCGCGTAGAGCACCTGCAGAGAAGTCCATCTGCTTAATATCAAAACATTCAAATACCGCAGTAAGAATAGCCATGCCCGCAGCGAAAGTATTTTTACGTTCTGGTTTTAAGCCTGGTAGATCTATATTATCTGCATGCCCAGCTTCGAATAATGCTTTTTGAATCTGTTTAAGTGCTTTCGGCGTAATGCCTTTTTTGCTCCAATTATTTTCTTTAATAATATTGAAAACAGCTTTAATCGTTCCCGATGAACCTATTGCAACATCCCATTGTTCATCTAAATAATCGTCCTGGATACTTAATAACTCTAAACGAGCAGCAGTAACGGCTTTTTGAAAGTTAGATTTTGTAATAGTACCATCTTCAAAAAAACGCTGACGAAAGCTAACACACCCCATATGTAGACTTTCGGTGAGAATGGGCTCTAATTGCTGACCAATAATAAACTCTGTACTACCACCACCGATATCCACTACTAAACGTTTTAGTTCGCCATGATCCATGGTTTTCGACACACCAACATAAATCAAGCGAGCCTCTTCTCGCCCAGCAATGATTTCGACAGGATGGCTCATAATATCCATCGCTTTGCCAATAAAGTCATAGCGGTTTTTTGCAGCACGTAACGCATTCGTTCCGACAACCCTAACGGAACCTGTCGGCATATCTTCAATCACTTGAGCAAATTGCGCTAAACAATCTAAACCTCGTTTCTGTGATTCATCATCTAAGATGCCATTTCGCAAACCAGCGGCAAGCTGCACTTTTTCACCAAACTCACTGGTTATTCGCAGTTGTCCGTGGGTCACTTGAGCAATTACCATATGGAAACTGTTCGAGCCTAAGTCTATCGCCGCAATTTTTTCAAAGGGAAAATCATGAGATTGTTGCAAAAAGAGTGATTGCATCCAGAACGCCTTAAGTCATGGTCTGATTAGTAGAGTATATCAGGTGTATTCAATAATAAGAAAACCAATAACTCAGAGTCGGCTTAGGCATAAATAAATGATAAAAGGTCACCCAACAACAAAATAACAACCTACGATCCAAGCATTAAAAAATATAAAAACCACTGGATTTGATCAAAAAATTATCAAAAAATGTCTTTTTCACCGTTTTCACTATAGACCTTGAGTTTAAGTCACACTATAGTAGGTACGGTCTTTATGAAAAACTGGTAATCGCCAGATGACTTTAGGCTCCAATCAAATTGTTTCACGCTATATTGGCTTTGCCCTACTCGGGTTCATTGAGCAGCTAAAGATAAACTCTTTTGCAAGTTCATGATGACAAATAGCTGATATGTTGTTAAATACTTCCAGACATTGATTAGCGTTCATATTAAAACCTAATCCCGTCAATTTCCTCTTAAGATGAGCTAATGCAAAACCCGTTTATGAACCTTACCGAATTAAAACAGAAATCAGTACACGAACTCTTAGATATCGCTGCTAAGATGGGCTTAGATAATATGGCCCGATCTCGTAAGCAAGATGTCATATTTTCCATCCTTAAGCGACATGCTAAAGGCGGTGAAGATATATATGGCGACGGTATCCTAGAGATTCTGCAAGACGGCTTTGGCTTCCTACGTTCACCGGATAGCTCCTACTTAGCAGGGCCTGACGACATTTATGTGTCTCCTAGCCAAATTCGTCGTTTTAACTTACGTACTGGTGATACCATTGCCGGAAAGATACGTCCTCCTAAAGATGGCGAACGTTATTTTGCACTATTAAAAGTCAGTGAGATTAACTTCGACAAACCGGAAAGCGTACGTAATAAAATTCTTTTCGAAAACTTAACACCTCTTTTCCCAGATGAACGTCTATTAATGGAAGCAGGTAATGGCTCAACAGAAGACATTACTTCTCGTATCATTGATCTTGTTGCGCCAATGGGTAAAGGTCAACGTGCCTTGGTGGTTTCTCCACCAAAAGCAGGTAAGACCTTTATGCTGCAGAATATAGCTAACGCTATTACACGTAACAACCCAGAATGTCATTTGATCGTTTTATTGATCGATGAACGTCCTGAGGAAGTAACTGAAATGTCACGCACTGTTCGTGGTGAAGTCGTTGCATCTACATTCGATGAGCCACCAACTCGCCACGTGCAAGTTGCCGAAATGGTGCTTGAAAAAGCCAAACGCCTTGTTGAACACAAACGAGATGTGGTAATCCTACTAGACTCTATTACTCGTCTTGCTCGTGCTTACAACACTGTGATTCCTTCTTCCGGTAAAGTATTAACCGGTGGTGTTGATGCTAACGCCCTAGAACGTCCAAAACGATTCTTCGGTGCAGCACGTAACATTGAAGAAGGTGGCAGTTTGACCATTATTGCAACAGCATTGGTTGATACTGGCTCTAAAATGGATGAAGTAATCTTCGAAGAATTTAAAGGAACAGGTAACTCAGAGTTACACCTTGATCGTAAGATTGCTGAAAAACGTACCTTCCCGGCAATCAACATTCGCCGTTCAGGTACTCGTCGTGAAGACCTTCTGACATCTGAAGACGAACTACAGCGTATGTGGATTTTACGTAAGTTGTTGAATCCAATGGAAGACGTTGCGGCGACAGAGTTCCTAATTGACCGCTTGCGTGTCACCAAAACAAACGATGAGTTCTTTGAGTCCATGAAGGGCAAAAACAAATAACATCATCCACTGAATCAAAAAACCACTTTTAATAATGAAGTGACCCCCAATAGTTGGACTATCCAATTACTGGGGGTCTTTTTATGTC